>NZ_JAVDPW010000007.1:0-478253 GCF_031453975.1 Inquilinus ginsengisoli | reverse complement strand
AAGATCCGTGGCTCACCACTCGATTTCCCGAGCTTCAGAGCCGCATCCGCCCGCCGCGCCTTCCCCCTTCAAGGGACGGCCCGCCAGGGCAGAGGCAACGATGTAATCTCTCCGACTTCTTAGTGCAACCGAATTTTCATCCGGCCCACCGTCTCGTCACCGCCGCTTCGCTTTCGCTCGCCGCCGTGTCGCCGTCGGTGAAGCGGTTTATAGGGAGGTCACCACACCCTGTCAAACGCTTTGTGACGAAAAAAATGCGGACACCGATTTCTCCCCGCGAGGCGCTTTCCCGCGCAAGGCAGAAGGGCCGTCTGACATCGATGGACCAGGTCGGTACGGCCCGGTCCAGCCCCACCTAGATGGTTCTCTACGCGGGCGCGCGCAAGGGCATGCGCTTGTCAGGCGAAAACGGCCCCATCGGTTGACCTCGATCCGCCGGTCCCGCATCTTCGGCCGTCGATCCGGGCGCGCCCATGCCGAACGGGCGGCGCCCCACCCCGCCCCATTGGAGACCGGCCCATTGCGACTCGCGCCGATCGCAGCCCTGTCCTTTCTCGCGCTGGCCGGATTCGGCATCGGCGCGTTCCTCCTCCCCGGATCCCCGCCCGAGGCCGATGCGGCCACCGAGGCCCCGTCGCTGCGGTCCGAGCTGCGCGACCAGATCGCCTATCAGGCGCTGCGCCCGGCGCCGGCCGGGCTGTCGGACTGGATGCTGTCGAATGTCGCCGAAGGGCTGCTGGCCCGCCGCGGCCGCAGCGGCCCGGAGCGCAAGGTACTGGAGGTCGCCGAGGGCGACACGCTGGGCGGCCTGCTGACCGAGGCCGGAGTCGATGAGGGCGATGCCCATGCCGCCGTCTCCGCCCTCGATGGGCTGTACGACCCGACCCGGCTGAAGATCGGCCAGCCGGTCACCCTGACCTTCGACCGCCGCGGCCATGACCGGGTGCTGCGGGCGGTGACGCTGATGCCGGAGGTCGACCGCACCGTCACCGCCCGCCGCGCGCCCGATGGCGGCTTCCGCAGCAGCGAAGCGGAAATGGAGCTGGAGAGCCGGCCGGTCGGGGTTCAGGGCCAGATCGAATCGAGCCTGTATGCCGACGCCACCGCCGCCGGGGTGCCCGACGCGGTGGTGCTGTCACTGCTGCAGACCTGGGCCTATTCGGTCGATTTCCAGCGCGACCTGCAGCCGGGCGACCGATTCGCCGTGCTGTTCTCCCAGGACCACAACGCCGACGGCAGTGTCGCCCGACTCGGGCCGGTCGAGATGGCCCGGCTCGAACTCACCGGCAAGACGCTGACCATGTACCGGTTCGAGAGCCGCGACGGCACGGTCGACTATTACGACCGCGACGGCACCAGCGTGCGCCGCCTGCTGCTGCGCACCCCGGTCGACGGGGCGCGGCTGACCTCGCGATTCGGTGCCCGGCGCCACCCGATCCTGGGCTACACCCGGATGCATCGCGGCGTCGATTTCGGGGCGGCGCGCGGCACCCCGATCTATGCCGCCGGCGACGGGATGGTCGAGATCATCGGCACCCAGCGCGGCTATGGCCGCTATATCCGGCTGCGCCACAGCAACCGGCTGTCGACCGCCTATGCCCATATGAGCCGCTTCGCCAAGCTGGCGAAGGGGGCGCGGGTGCGGCAGGGCGAGGTGATCGGCTATGTCGGCGCCACCGGCCAGGCCACCGGGCCGCATCTGCACTACGAGGTGCTGGTCGGCGGCGCCCAGGTCAACCCGCTGAGCGTCGACCTGCCGACCGGCAACACACTGGAGGGCCGCGACCGCGCCGAGTTCCGCCGCCGGATCGAGGAGATCGACCGCCGGTTCACGCGGCTGACCGAACAAGCGCCGGTCGCCGCCAATCCCCGCGCCGGTGGCTAGGCCGCTTCGGCGAAGCGCAGCGTCAGGCCGGTTCCCGGCAAAGGCGGCACCACCACCTCACCCTGCTGTCGGACATGCGCGACATGGCCCGCGACCAGGCAGGCCTCGCACGCCGCCAAGTCACGGCTGGCGAGGTGAAGCACCGGCGCGGCGCCGAATCCGAGGGTGAATCCGCCGACGCCGACCGAATCGCCGTCGCGCGACGCTCCGTCCAGCGCCGCCCAGGCCGCGGCCGCCGATTCGGTCAGCGGCCCGGCCAGGTCGAGACCGAGGATCCCGGTGGCGCCATTGGGGTGGCGCTCCCACTCCGGCCGGCGCAGCAGCTCCGGCGTCCGGTGCTCGCAGGCGAAGAGCGGCAGGCCGAAGGCGTCGCGCCGGGCCGGATGGGCGAGCCGGAAGGCGGGCTGCACCGGGCCGTCGGGCAGGTCCAGCAGCCGGGCGAGATGGCGCGGCGGCTCCGCCCCTGCCCCGGCCGCCGCGAAAGCCGCCGCCGCCGAATCGGCCGATCCGGTCGCCAGCGCGATGCCGAGCAGGCCCTCGCCCTCCCCCGCCAGCCGCTCGCCCAGGCCGTTGTCGAACTGCGTGGGGTCGAGCACGCCGAGCAGCTCGACATAGTCGGTGGCCAGCATGATGCAGTAGTTCGCGGTGCCCCAGCCGATGTGCCGGCCCCGCGGCGTCACGGTGAAGCCGAGCCGGCGCCAGGTGTCACGCGCCTGGTCCAGCGCCGCGACCGCCAGGATGACATGGTCGAGCCCGGTGATCGCCGGCATCAGAAGCCCCCATGTTCGGCCAGATGCGCCGCCTCATCCGGTGTGCTGTCCCGCCCCAGAATGGGGTTGCGGTGCGGGAAGCGGCCGAAGCGTTCGATCACCGCGAGATGGCGCCGGGCGTAGTCGACATATTCCGGATCACTCAACCCCGCGGCCGACAGCGCGACGCTGCGATGCTGATCGGCCAGGTCCTCGCTGTGCTCGAAGGGCAGGTACAGGAACAGCCGGTGGTCCTCGCCGATCGACGGATCGCGGTCGAAACCTTGGTCCACCGCCGCCTTGGCGGTCGCCAGCGCCCGGGCGTCGGTGGCGAAGGCGCGTGGCGTGCCTCGGAACAGGTTGCGCGGGACCTGGTCGAGCACGATGCACAGCGCGACGGCGCCGAGCGGCGTCCCGCCCCAATCGTCGTGCCGGCCGGCCGCGGCCTCCTCATGCAGGGTGAGGAACCGGGCGCGAATCTCGGCATCGAAGCCGGCATCGCCGCCGAACCAGCGCTCCTTGCCCGACGGCTGGAACCAGAAGGACAGCACGTCGCTGGCAGCGACGGACAGAAGGGTCATGCCGGGCACACTCCGTAGCCGATGGCGTCGTCGAAGACGGCATGCAGCGGATCCTCGGCCAGGTCCAGCCCCGCGACCGGATCGAGCCGGCGGGCGAATCGGTCGGCCATCAGCGCCTTGCGCCGGTCGCCGGCGGCGAGATCGGCCACGGCCTCCTCCAGCATCAGCGCCGCGGCCAGTAGTTTCGCCGCGGGCTGCAGCAGCTTGCGGGCCAGACGCGGCCCATCCTCCGGCCGAGCCCGCAGATGGGCGAAGCCGGCGCGGCACGAGTCGAGCGTCGGGCGCAGCTGGGCCGCGATTCCCGCCAGGGCGGCCGGCGCGGCGTCGAGAATGCCGGAGACCCGGTCGAGGAAGGCCCGATCGCCCGGCAGCTTACCGATGGTGGCGCGCAGGAACTCCAGCGCCTGGACATTGGCCGGCCCCTCCCACACCGCGGTGACCAGGGCGTCGCGGTACAGCCGGGCGGTCGGCCATTCCTCGGTGTAGCCGTTGCCGCCGACGATCTCGACCGCCCGGGCCGCAGCCACGGTGGCCTGCTCTGCGGTCCAGTACTTGGCCAGGGCGACCACGCCGCGGCGCCAGCCCTCGACCGCCGGATCCTCGCCCGGCGCCTCGAACGCCTCGGCGGCCTCGAAGGCCAGCGCGGCCGCGGCCTCTTGGGTCGCGGCGAGGTCGAGCAGCGCGTCGCGCATCATCGGAGTCGTCCGCAGCAGCGTGCCGCCGACCGTGCGGTGGCTGGTCCAGGCCAGCGATTCGAGCAAGGCGCGGCGATGCATCCCGGCGGCGCCGAAGGCGTTGTGCACCCGGCTGTATTCCAGCGCCTCGAGCATCGCCTTCAGCCCATGCGGTGGCGGCGCCACCTCCAGCGCCCAGGCGCCGTCGAGCACGGTTTCGCCGGTGGCCAGGCCACGGGTGCCGATCTTGTCCTTCAGCCGGCGGACATGCAGCCGGTTCGGCGTGCCGTCGGGCAGGGCCGAGGGCACGAGGTAGCAGCCTAGGCCGCGGGCCCCGTCCGGTGCGCCGCGCGGCCGGGCGGTCGCCAGGGCCACCCCGGCGCCGGCGTTGCTGGTGAACCATTTGAGGCCGGTCAGTCGCCAGGCCGATCCGTCCGGCTCCGCCACCGTGGTGGTGGCGCCGACATCGGTGCCGCCATGCAGCTCGGTCGCCCAGGTGCCGCCGGTCAGGGCCTGCCCGTCCATCCGCGCGAGCTGGGGCAGCCAGTCGGCGCGGACAGCATCCGGCGCCAGCCGGTCGAGCACCCAGGCGACGGCGCCGGTCAGGGTCACCGGGCAATGCAGCGAGACATCGGCCTGGGACAGCACGCCGCCCATGACGAAGGACAGCAGATGCGGCGCCCGCCCCGGCCCACCCACCTCGGACCCGAAGGCCAGGCCGATGATGCCGCGGCAATAGGCTTCGGCATGGCAGGCCCGGTATTCGGCGTTCAGCACCACCCGGCTGGTCGACCGGCCCTGGCCGTCATGGGTCTCCAGCCGCGGCGGCGCGTGCCGGCTGGTGTAGTCGGCCTGGGCCTCGACGGTGTCGCCGACCCAGGCGCCGAACTCCGCCAGCCGGTCGCCGAAGCGGGGCAGCAGGTCCGGGCTGCGCCGCACCAGGCGGCGGATGAGGTCGCGGTCGCGGGTGAAGAGGTTCAGGCCGCGCACCGCGGGCGGGGCGTCCAGCGGCCGGGTCTCGATCCGATCCATGACAGCAGCCTCCGAGAAAAGCACCGGCCCAAAATAGCACGAGGCGGCGCAAGCGCCGCCTCGTCCAGGATCATTGCCGCCGCAGGGCAGCTCAATGGGCGTTGGCCCAGACCTTGCGCTTCACGGCATAGAGCAGCCCGGCGAAGACGATCAGGAACAGGATCACCTTGATGCCGATGTGCTTGCGGTCCTCGAGCGAGGGTTCGGCTGTCCACATCAGGAAGTTGACGACATCCCAGGCTTCCTGTTCATGCGTCGCCTTGGTGCCGTCGGTGTAGGTGACGGCGTCGTCGGTAATCATGTTCGGCATCGCCGTGACATGGCCGGGGAAGGCGGCGTTGTAGTTCAACCCGTCCGGGACCTTGAAGCCCTCGGGCGCGTCATGGAAGCCGGTGAGGAAGGCGTAGATGTAGTTCGGGCCATCGGTCTCGCCACCCTCGCCGCGCGCCTTGGCCATCAGCGACAGGTCCGGCGGGGTCTTCCCGCCATTGGCCGCAGCCGCCGCCTTGTCGTTCGGGAACGGGTTGTGGAACGGGTCGGCCGGCAGTGCGGTGCGCTCGATCGGCTCGCCGGCGTCGTTGGTGTCGGCGACCTTGTATTCGGCGGCGATCGCCTTGACCTCGTTCTCGTTGAAGCCGAGCCCCGTGAGGTCACGGAAGTACATCAGCTTCATCGAATGGCAGTTCGAGCAGACCTCCTTGTAGACCTGGAAGCCGCGCTGGGCGGAGGCCCGGTCGAAGGTGCCGAAGAAGCCGCCGAACGACCAGTTCTGCTCCTTCGGGGCGGCCTCGCCTTCGGCCGCCTGGGCGGCCGGGACGATGGTTCCGAGCGACAGCACCACGGCAGCGGCGGCGCCGATGATCTTCAGCTGGGCGGATTTCAGCATGATCTTGTCGAAGAGCGGCATGGTCACGCCTTCACCGTGTTCGGAGCGGCCGACGGGCCGAGGACGGATTCGCTGATGCTACGGGGCAACGGCAGCGGCCGCTCGATCTTGCCCAGGATCGGCAGGATCACCAGGAAATGCAGGAAGTAGTAGACCATGCCGACCTGGCCGATCACCACGGCCGGCCCTTCCGGCGGCTGCGACCCGGCATAGCCAAGGCCGATCACCGAGATCACCAGCAGCCAGAAGAACCAGCGGTAGACCGGGCGGAAGCGGGTGCTGCGGACGCGGCTGGTGTCGAGCCAGGGCAGCACGAACAGCACCGCGATGGCGCCGAACATGGCGATGACGCCCAGCAGCTTCGCCGGGATGCCGAACAGGCTGAAGGTGATCGAGCGCAGGATCGCGTAGAACGGCAGGAAGTACCATTCGGGCACGATGTGCGCCGGCGTCTGCAGCGGGTTGGCCTGGATGTAATTGTCCGCATGCCCCATGAAGTTCGGCATGAAGAACACCATGAAGGCGTAGAAGACCAGGAACACGACGATGCCGAAGCTGTCCTTGACCGTGTAGTACGGGTGGAACGGCAGCGTGTCCTGCGGGCCCTTCGGATCGATGCCGGACGGGTTGTTCGAGCCGGTGACGTGGAACGCGCCGATATGGATGACGACCACGCCCAGGATCACGAAGGGCATCAGGAAGTGCAGCGAGTAGAAGCGGTTCAGCGTCGGATTGTCGACTGCGAAGCCGCCCCACAGCCAGGTCACGATGTTCTCGCCGACCAGCGGGATGGCCGAAAACAGGTTGGTGATGACGGTGGCGCCCCAGAAGCTCATCTGGCCCCAGGGCAGCACGTAGCCCATGAAGGCGGTGGCCATCATCAGCAGGAAGATCACCACGCCGAAGATCCACACCAGCTCGCGCGGCGACTTGTAGGAGCCGTAGTACATGCCGCGGAAGATGTGGATGTAGACGGCGATGAAGAACATCGACGCGCCGTTGGCATGGATATAGCGCAACAGCCAGCCGTAGTTGACGTCGCGCATGATGCGCTCGACCGACTGGAAGGCGAAGTCGACATGCGGCGTGTACTGCATCGACAGGAACAGGCCGCTGGCGATCATGATCACCAGCATCATCCCGGCGATGGCGCCGAAGTTCCACAGGTAGTTGAAGTTCCGCGGCGCCGGATATTCGCCATACTCCTTGGAGAGCATGGAGAAGATCGGCAGCCGCGCGTCGATCCAACGGATCGCCGGGTTCTGGAAGGTCGACTCAGCCGAGCCGTTCGAGCCATGGGCCATGAGGGTAGTCTCCGGAACGAGCGGCTCAGCCGATCTTGATCTTCGTGTCGGTGGTGAAGGCGTAGGTCGGCACGACCAGGTTGGCCGGCGCCGGGCCCTGCCGGATGCGCCCCGAGGTGTCGTAGATCGAACCGTGGCAAGGGCAGAACCAGCCGCCGTAGGGGCCGCGGTTGTCGCCCGGGTTCTGGCCCAGCGGGATGCAGCCGAGATGGGTGCAGACGCCAACGACCACCAGCCACTCCGCCTTCTGCACCCGCGCGGAGTCGGGCTGCGGGTCCGGCAGCACGCCGAGATCGACGTCCTGGGCGGCCTTGATCTGGTCTTCCGGACGGTGGCGGATGAAGACCGGCTTGCCGCGCCACTTCACCGTCAGCGACTGGCCGACCGCGGCGGGCGCCAGGTCGACCTCGACCGAGGCGAGGGCCAGCACGTCCTTCGACGGGTTCATGCTGTCGATCAGCGGCCAGGCGACGCTGCCCACGCCGACCGCGCCGACCGCGCCGGTCAGGAGATACAGGAAGTCACGGCGGGTGCCCCCCTCCCCGGAAGCATGGTGGCCAGACGGCGTGTGGCTCGGGCCGGGTGCGCCCTGGAGGGTGGTGTCCGACATCGCTGCAACGGTCCTTGGGTAGCTGCTCGACCTTGTTGTTACCCATTACCCGCGTCGAAGGCTGGCTTCGGCAACGGGACAGGGCGCCGCATCCCTGGCAGAAGGCGGCCCCGGGTCTATACAATGCCGACCCGACCCTGGCAATTCGCTAGAACCAATATCGACCAGTCGCCGCAACGGGAATTCATGCGCCTCGTCCTCTATGAGCCGGATATTCCGCAAAACACCGGCACCATGCTGCGCCTCGGGGCGGCTCTCGGGGTCGCCGTCGACCTGATCGAACCCTGCGGTTTCCTGATCGACGACCGGCGGCTGCGGCGCGCCGCCATGGACTATGCCGATTTCCTCGACCTCACCCGCTGGACCAGCTGGCGGCGCTATTCCGAGGCCGGCCACGCCGGCCGCCTGGTGCTGCTGACCACCCGCGCGGCGCAGCCCTATACCGAATTCGCCTTCGCCGCCGACGACCGCATCATGGTCGGGCGCGAAAGCGCCGGCGTGCCCGACGCGGTGCATGACGCGGCCGGGGCCCGGCTGGTGATCCCGCTGCGGCCCGAGGCCCGCTCGATCAACGTCGCCACCGCGGCGGCGATGGTGCTGGGTGAGGCGATTCGCCAGACCACGTTATCTATGATCGCTCGGAGATAGGCCTGCGGCTGAAACGCCGATTCCCGCCCCTTCCCGCCCCCGCTAAGGTGCCCGCCCACCCGTGAAGGCCCGCCGCATGAGCACGACATCGCCCGCCGCCCCCGATCCGCAGCGAGTCGAGGCGCAGAAGACCGAGGCCGCGACCTGGTTCGCCGAGCTGCGCGACCGGATCTGCGCCGCCTTCGAAGCGATCGAGGACGACCATGCCGGGCCGTTCGCCGGCCGGCCGGCCGGCCGATTCGAGCGCCGGACCTGGGACCGGCCGGGCGGCGGCGGCGGTGTGATGTCGACCATGCGCGGCCGGGTGTTCGAGAAGGTCGGGGTCAATATCTCGACCGTCCACGGCGAATTCTCCGAAGCCTTCCGGGCGCAGATCCCGGGCGCCGCCGGCGACGGACGGTTCTGGGCGGCCGGCATCAGCCTGGTGGCGCATCTGCACAGCCCGCTGGTGCCGGCGGTGCACATGAACACCCGTCGCATCGTCACCTCGATCGGCTGGTTCGGCGGCGGCGCCGACTTGACCCCGATGGTGCCCGACGAGACCGACACCCGGGACTTCCACGCCGCGCTGAAGACGGCCTGCGACCGGCACGATCCGGCGTACCACCCGCGCTTCAAGGAGGCCTGCGACAAGTATTTCTACCTGCCGCACCGCGACGAGCCGCGCGGCGTCGGCGGCATCTTCTTCGACAATCTCGACACCGGTGACTGGGACGCCGATTTCGCCTTCACCCGCGATGTCGGCCTGGCCTTCCTGGATTGCTATCCCGGCATCGTCCGCCGCCACATGGACAGGCCCTGGACCGAGGCGCAGCGTGCCCATCAGCTGCAGCGCCGCGGCCGCTATGTCGAGTTCAACCTGCTCTACGACCGCGGCACCACCTTCGGCCTGAAGACCGGCGGCAACACCGAGGCGATCCTGATGTCCCTGCCGCCGATGGTGACCTGGCCTTAGAGACCGCCTGTAAACGCTACTGGTGCGGCCGTCTCGCGGCGGCTTCTCCGCTTCCGGCGCTTACGGACGAGCATGTCCGCTGCGCTCCGGTTCTCGAAGCCACCACCAGCCGACTCACACCAGCGCGTTTCCAAACGATCTCTTTGAAGAATTGCAATTTCGATCACGTGGGATTATTCTCCCCGGGCATTTTGTTCTGAATTCACGACCCGATAATTGTGGATCGCACATCTGATTTCACTATTCGTGCCCCTGTGTGCAATTGACATCGACCGTTGGGCAATTTTGAGAAGCGACTAATTTTCGTCGTCGCGCTGTGGCTTCGTCAGTTTGGCTGCCCCCTCCAGACGATCCTGTTGCTCTGGTGCCAGACCTCGTCTGCCGCAGCCTGCGCATTCCGTGGAGGTCACCGGATGATCGTCGGGATTCCCGTCTACCAGCAGGTCGATCTGCTCGACGTCACCGCACCGCACGAGGTGTTCAAATGGGTGGGCCCGGATGTCGAGGTGCGGCTGCTCGCCGGCTCGACCGAGGAGCCGATCGTGACGCGCGACGGCTTTCGCTTCCTGGCCACGCATCGGTTCGCCGACACGAAGAAGCTCGACATCCTCTGGGTCCCCGGCGGCGATCCCAAGGCGCTGGCGCCGATCATGAGCGGAAAGGAGCCGCGCGACGTCCTGGATTTCCTGCGTCGCATCGGCCCGCATGCGGGCTGGGTCTGCTCGGTGTGTGAGGGTGCCCTGCTGCTTGCGGCCGCCGGGCTGCTCGACGGCTACCACGCCACCACGCACTGGGCATTCATCCCGTGCCTGAAGGAGTTCGACAAGGTCTCCGTCGTGAAGGGATTTCCGCGCTTCCACCAAGACCGCAACCGCCTGACCGGCGGCGGCATCTCGTCCGGGCTCGACGAATCGCTACATCTCGTCCGGCTGTTAAAGGGAGATGACGCGGCGCGCGAGGTCCAGCGCACCATCCAGTATTACCCGAAGCCGCCGTTCCGCAGCGACCTGAAGGCCCCGGCAAACTGCATGTTCTCCTGGTAGGGCCCGTCATTTCCGCAACTGCATTTTCAACCGAAGGAGATTTCCCGATGGCCCGTTCAAGCTCCGACATTGCCGGCAAGTGGACCTATCGCAGCTTCAACAACGATCCCGTGCAGGTCGGGGACGACCCGAAGAAGGCGCTCGCCCTGATCTTCGCCGAGGCCGCGCTGCTGCTGCGGCCGCTCAATAATGTCGACTTCGCCGGCCTGCTCGATTGGGACGGTGGCGGCATGGACCTAAAGGGCAAAATGATCGAAGGCAGCCCCGACATGCCCGTGGCCTTCGCCATCGTCGGCTACGGCCGGCAGGGCACCTCCACCGACGGCTGGGAATACGCCTATAACGGTTGCCTGCCCTACACATGGCCGGAGGGGATCGACCAAGTCCCCTCCCTGGTCGGGTCGATCGTCCGGGTCAAGCCGCACAACGGCAGGCCGGCCGGCTACACCGCCAGCTTCGTCGCGGTGCTGAACAAGGGGTGACATCAGGCCGGTCGGACCATGGGTCCGGCCGGCACTATTTCCGCGGGGCGAAGCTCAGGCGGACGAAGCGCGACCGGTCGGCGCCGATGACCACGGCGTCGATCCGGCGCGCCGTACAGCGGGCCGGGCACCAGCACCGGGACATGCGCCACCCCACCGGGCCGAAGCGGAAGCCCTCAAGATACTGCCGCGCGACGCGTCGGAATTGCGGCCCGGCCCCGGCGGCTACACCGGCTGCTGCTACACCGGCTTCGGATCGAAGCTGTCGGACCGGGCGAGGTTCCAGCTGTCGGCGTACAGCGTGCTCTTCGACTCGCCGTCGACCAGTTCGCCCGGCTTGGCAAAGTAATGCAGCTGGGAGAACAACCGAACCTCGGCCGTGCCGGTCCGCCGCACCAGGTGGTGGGGGCCGAGCTGGGAGGGGTGCTCCAGACCCGCCGCCGCCAGCATCTCGGCCAGGGCCTTCAGGGTGTTGCGGTGGAAGCTGCGCACCCGCTCGGCCTTGTCCGGCACCACCAGGGCCCGCTGGCGCAACGGGTCCTGGGTGGCCACGCCGGTCGGGCAGCGGTTGGTGTGGCAGCTCTGCGACTGGATGCAGCCGATCGCGAACATGAAGCCGCGCGCCGCATTGGCCCAGTCGGCGCCGATCGCCAGCAGGCTGGCGATGTCGAAGGCGCTGACCACCTTGCCGGCGGCGCCGATGCGGATCTTGCTGCGCAGATTGGCGCCGACCAGGGCGTTGTGGACGAACAGCAGGCCCTCGCGCATCGGCACGCCGATATGGTCGGTGAATTCGACCGGCGCCGCGCCGGTGCCGCCCTCGGCGCCGTCGACCACAATGAAGTCAGGCAGGATGCCGGTCTCCAGCATCGCCTTGACGATGCCCATGAACTCCCAGGGATGGCCGAGGCAGAACTTGAAGCCGACCGGCTTGCCGCCGGACAGCTCGCGCAGCCGGGCGATGAAGCCCATCATCTCGACCGGCGTGGAGAAGGCGCTGTGGCTGGACGGCGAGATGCAGTCCTGCCCGACCGGCACGCCGCGGGTCTCGGCGATCTCCGGCGTCACCTTGCGCGCCGGCAGGATGCCGCCATGGCCGGGCTTGGCCCCCTGGCTGAGCTTGATCTCGATCATCTTGACCTGGTCGCTCTGCGCCTGCTCGGCGAAGCGCTCCGGGTCGAAATGCCCGTCGGCGGTGCGGCAGCCGAAATAGCCGCTGCCCAGCTCCCACACCAGATCGCCCTGGTTCTCGCGGTGGTAGGGGCTGATGCTGCCCTCGCCGGTGTCATGGGCGAAGCCGCCCAGCCTGGCGCCGCGGTTCAGCGCCCGGATGGCGTTGGCGCTGAGCGCGCCGAAGCTGATCGCCGAGATGTTGAACACCGAATGCGAATAGGGCTTGGTGCATTGCGGCCCGCCGACGGTGATGCGGAAGGTCGCGGGGTCGGCCACCGGCGCCGGCCGGGTGGAATGGCCGATGAACTCGTAGCCCGGCTGGTAGACGTCGAGCAGCGTGCCGAACGGCTTTTCCCCGCCCTCGTTCTTGGCGCGGGCGTAGACCAGCGAGCGCTGGGCCCGCGAGAAGGGCAGCATCTCGTTGTCGGATTCCAGCAGGTACTGCCGGATCTCCGGCCGGATGCCCTCCACGAGGTAGCGGATGTGGCCGATCACCGGATAGTTGCGCCGCACCGCATGCGGCGCCTGCACCAGATCCCAGACCCCGAGCAGGCTGAGCAGCCCGGCGACCGCCGTCACCGGCCACAGCCAGTGGACCTGGCCGAGCAGCGGCAGGGTGGCCAGGGTGATCAGGACCAGCAGCCCGAAGGCCACGTAGCGGTTCAGCAGGGACATCGGGACCTCGGCGGCATCGGGACTCGCCGCCGACGATACGCCGCCGAACCGAAGCGGCAAATCCACCCTCGGCCTGCCGCCGGATATTGTTCGGTGGCAACCACCGCCGCGGAGGGCGCCGGCCGGGCGCCCTCCGCGGCGGTGACGGCCGCTACGCGGGCAAGGCGCCGGAGCGCTTGGCGGTCCAGGTGGCCATGTAGTCCATCAGCCCGGGCGACAGGCAGTCATACGGTTCGAGCTTCAGCTCCCGCAGCCGGGCCCGCACGCCGTCCATGGTGCTGGGATCGACGCCCGACTCGATGATCGACGACACGAAGGCGGCGAAGCCCGGCTCGGCATAGCCGTCCCGGTCGAACCGCTCCGGATGGATGAAGGACAGCCCCTTGAACGGGTGGTCGCGCTCGACCGGCCCGTGCATGTGGACGCCGCACTGCTTGCAGGCGTGCCGCTGGATCAGGGCGCTGGGATCGACCACCGCCAGCTTGTCGCCGTTCTCCAGCACCGTCACCTTGTCGGACGGCACCACCGCGACGATCGAGAAGGCGACGCCCTTCGGCTTCCAGCATTTGGTGCAGCCGCAGGCATGGTTGTGGGCGACATCGCCCTCGATGCGCACTTTGACGGGACGGTCGGTGCAGGCACAGGTCAGCGTCCCGCCCTGGAAGCTGCCGGACCCGCGGCGCACGCCGCCATCGACGACCGGGTGTATGGAAACTTGGCCGCTCATAGCGTTCTCCCCTGAGGTTTGTTGTCCCGGATGGTCGTTCCGGTGGGAGTTTCGGACATGCGCGACGAAATCTCTATTGGTCCCTCGGATGAGAATTGGTGCCGGGATCGGGCGTCAGCCCAGCCCGGGGAGCGCAATGTTCGGGGCTAAAGCACCGCCGCCGTGTGCTCCGCCATCGCGGCGATGATGAGATCCCAGTCGTCGGGATGCAGCTCGTGGCCGCCGCCGTCGATGCGGACCAGCCTTGCCCCCACCACCGCATTCGCCAGCGCGGCGCCGCGCTCGACCGGGAAGATCGGGTCCGCCGTGCCATGGATGACCAGCAGCGGCGCCTGCAGCTCGCCCAGGCGGCCCCGCCACCGCTCGCCGCCCTTCAGCAGGAAATGGTTGGTCGCGCTGGCAAAATTCCTGGCCCGATCATAGTCGCGCTCGGCCAGCCGGCGGGCGGCGGCCGCGTCATGCGGATGCGCGCTGCCGGCGATCATGCGCGCGTCCCCGGTGATGGCGTCGATCGCCTGGCCGCGGTCCGACCAGTCGACGGCCGGGCCGGTCGCGGCATCCTCGGGATCGGCCGCCGCGGTCTCCGGCGGATCCGGCCTGTCGACGCCGACCGGGGTGGAGCTGATCGCGGTCAGCGAGGCGATCCGGGCCGGATGCGCCAGCGCGGCGAATTGCGCGATCATGCCTCCGGCCGACATGCCGACGAGATGGGCGCGGCGCAGGCCATAGCCGTCGAGCACGCGGATCGCGTCCTCGGCCATGTCGTCGAACCCGTAGGGCGGTTCGCCCGGCGGGTAGGTTGTCGACAGGCCGGTGTCGCGGTTGTCGTAGCGGATCACGTGGCGCCCCTGGCCCGCCAGGCGCCGGCAGAACTCGTCCGGCCACCACAGCATCGAGGCCATGGCGCCCATGATCAGCAGCACCGGCGAGTGGGTCGGGTCGCCGAAGGCCTCGGTCGCGATCTCCACGCCGTCGGCCCTGACCGTCTTCTCGCTCATCTCCCCCCTCCTCCGTCGATACCCGGGCGAGCCGGCCGTCCTAGGCTCCGGCCAGCTCGCGCAGCCGGCCCAGGCTTTCGGCCCGGCCCGGCCGCAGGCCCTGGCCGATCCACCAGCGTTCGACCTCGGCCAAGGCACGGCCGACCGCCGGGCCGGACAGGCCGAGCGCGACGATGTCGCGGCCGCGCACCGGCAGCGTCGGCACCGGCTCCTTCTCCGCGGCCGCCAAGGCACGCTTGAAGCTCCGGCGCTTCGGCGCCGCCGCCCAGGCCAGGCGGATGCGGTCGCGCGCGCCGCCGCGGCCATGCCGGTACAGCAGCAGCCGCACCCCGGCCTCGTCGGGCGCGTCCGCCATGGCATCGGCCCGCAGCCCCGCCAGCCGGTCGCGCTCCTCGTTTGACAGCTTCAGCCGGGCGGCCACCGGCGCCACATCGCCGCGCAGCAGCGCCGCCAGCCGCAGCACCGGATCGGCGCCGGGCGCCACCCGGACCAGGCCCTGCAGCCGTGCGATGTCGCCGTCCTCACCCAGCACATGCCGGGCGATGCCGGCATCGGCCATGACCTGCCACACCGGCACCGGGTCCGGCGCGGCCAGCAGCTTCAGCAGCTCGGCCCGGACCCGCTCACCCGACAGCCGGTCGAGGCCGCCCGCCGCCGCGGCGCAGGCGGACAGCGCCGCCGGGTCGGGGTCGCCCTGGCCGTAATGGGCGTGGAAGCGGAAGAAGCGCAGGATCCGCAGAGCATCCTCGGCGATGCGCTGCGCCGGGTCGCCGACGAATCGCACCCGCCCCTCGCGGGCATCCGCCACCCCGCCGAAATAGTCGTGGACGGCGCCGTCGGGTTCGGCCGACAGCGCGTTCATGGTGAAGTCACGCCGGGCCGCGTCGGCCCGCCAGTCGGCGGTGAACTCGACCACCGCATGCCGGCCGTCGGTCTCGACATCGACCCGCAGCGTGGTGACCTCGAAGCTCTTGCCGCCCGACCGCGCGGTGACGGTGCCGTGCTCCAGCCCGGTGGGGATGAAGCCGAGCCCGGCGTTGCGCAGCGCGGTCATCACCGCCTCCGGCCGCAGCGGCGTGGCGATGTCGACATCCGCCGCGTCACGGCCCAGCAGGGCGTTGCGCACGCAGCCGCCGACGAAGCGCGGGTCGAAGCCCGGGATCGACAGGGCGGCGATCACCGCCCGGGCGGCGGGATCGGTGGCCCAGCCCGGCAGCGACATCAGGTGGTGCGAGGGCATGTCGTAGGCGGTCAAGATGCGGTTCCGAGCAGCACGTCACGCAGATTGCGCAGGATGCCCGCGGTCACGCCCCAGACATAGCGGTCGCGATACGGGAAGGCGTAGTACTGCCGCTCGACCCCCTGCACGGTGATGCGGTGCAGCTTCGGGTTGCCGGGGGCCAGGATGAAGGCCAGCGGCACCTCGAAGATCTCAGCCACCTCGAACGGGTCGGGCGCGGTCTCGAAGGGCGGCACCAGCAGCCCGACGAAGGGATGGATCTCGAAGCCGGTGCGGCTGACATAGGTGTCGAGCCGGCCGACGATCTCGACCCGGTCACGCGTCAGCCCGATCTCCTCCTCGGTCTCGCGCAGCGCCGCGGACAGCGGGTCGGGGTCGCCGGGGTCGATGCCGCCGCCGGGAAAGCTGATCTGCCCGGCATGGGCGGTCAGGTGCGGCGTGCGCAGGGTCAGCAGGATGGTGTCGCCGTCCGGCCGCCGGATGATCGGCACCAGCACCGCGGCCGGCCGCAGCGCCGCCAGCGGCTTGAGGTCCGGGTTGAGGTCGTGGTCGCCGCGCGGGCCGGAACCATGGTCGCTACGTGACTGGCTCGGCCGGTAGCGCCGCAGCCGGTCCAGATCGACCGGTGCCGAGGGGCCCTCCGCGGTCACGCCTGGTCCAGCGGGAAGAAGATCCGATGGCTCCACACCCCCATCCGGCCGTCATGGCTGACGGCGATGTCGGCCAGCTCGTAGAACACCGGGCGCGTCAGCAGCGCCTCGAGCCCGTCCTTGACGTGGACATAGGGCGACGGCTCGCCGGTGTCGGGGGCGAAGGCGACGCGGATCGGGTGGTCGGGCCCGGCCTGGCACAACACATCGAGATTGGTGCGGAAAGTCAGGACCTGGTCCTCGCCGGAACCCTCGGCCTCGACCGCCACGGCGACGAAGGGCGCGTCGTCGACCGTGATCCGCCCGCGCTCGGCCGGCGTGATCAGCCAGTAGTCCCCGGCGGCATCGCGTCGCAGCACGGTGGCGAACAGCTTGACCAGGGCGATCCGGCGGATCGGGCCGCCATGATAGTACCAGGTGCCGTCACGGCCGATGCGGATGTCGTAGGCCTCGTCGGCGGCGGTCGGATCGCGCCGGGCCCCGGCCAGCGCAGCGCCGACATCGGCCGCGGGGGCTGGAGTCTGACCCGGCGACGTTTTGCCCGCCTGCGTTTTGTTCGACTCGTCTTCGCTCAATTCCGCCATACTCTTGCAATAGATCCGTCAGACCACCGGCAGAGCGGCCCGCCCATGCAAACGACCGTTTCGTCCTCGCCCGAGCTCGACACGCCGGCCACGCCCGGCGACATCGATGCGGCGGGTGAACGCCTGTCCGCCGTGCGCACCATGATCGGCCGGGTCATCTTCGGCCAGCAAGAGGTGATCGACCAGAGCCTCATCACCATCCTGGCCGGCGGCCACGTCCTGCTGGTCGGCCTGCCCGGCCTGGCCAAGACCCGGCTGGTCGAGACACTGGGCACCGTGCTGGGCCTGGAGGAGCGGCGGGTGCAGTGCACGCCGGACCTGATGCCGGCCGACATCCTCGGCTCCGAGGTGCTGGAGGAGGCCGAGAACGGGCGCCGCAGCTTCCGCTTCCTGCCCGGCCCGGTGTTCTGCCAGCTGCTGATGGCCGACGAGATCAACCGCGCCAGCCCGCGCACCCAGTCGGCGCTGCTGCAGGCGATGCAGGAGCACCGGGTGTCGATCGCCGGCCGGTATCTGCCTTTGCCCGAACCCTTCCATGTCCTCGCCACCCAGAATCCGCTGGAGCAGGAAGGCACCTACCCGCTGCCCGAGGCACAGCTCGACCGCTTCCTGATGCAGGTCGATGTCGGCTATCCCGACCTGGCGGCCGAGCGGCGCATCCTGCTCGCCACCACCGGCGTCGCCGAGGCCCAGATCGAGCCGGTGATGAGCCCGGATTCGCTGCAACGGACCCAGCGCCTGGTGCGCCGCCTGCCGGTCGGCGAGACCGTAATCGAGGCGATCCTGTCGCTGGTTCGCGCCGCCCGGCCCGATTCGACCGACCTGCCCGAGGTTCAGCGCATGGTCGGCTGGGGCCCCGGCCCGCGCGCCAGCCAGTCGCTGATGCTGGCCTGCCGCGCCCGCGCCCTGCTGACCGGCCGCCCGTCGCCGTCGATCGACGACGTCGCGGCGCTGGCCCATCCGATCCTGCAGCACCGCATGGCCCTGACCTTCGCGGCGCGCGCGGATGGCGCGACGATCACCGATGTGATCGACCGGCTGGTCGCGCGTCTCGGCTGAGGCCGCGATGGCGCTCGCCCCCCCGCCCCTGACCGGCGCTGCGCGGCGCAAGGCCGCCGATGCGCTGGCGGCCACGCTGCCGCCCCTGCTGGTCGCCGCCGACCGCATCGCCGCGACGGTGGCCCAGGGTGTGCACGGGCGGCGCCGGGTCGGGGTCGGCGACAGCTTCTGGCAGTTCCGCCGCTACCAGCCGGGCGAACCGGTCGGCCGGATCGACTGGCGCCAGTCGGGCAAGACCGAAGGCCTGTTCCAGCGCGAGACCGAATGGGCGGCGGTGCAGACCGCCTGGCTGTGGCGCGACGCCTCGCCCTCGATGGACTACCGCTCCTCCAACGCCCTGCCGACCAAGCGCGAGCGCGGCGAGGTGCTGCTGCTGGCCCTCGCCTCCCTGCTCAACCGCGCCGGCGAGCGGGTGGCGCTGATCGGCGGCGGGGCACCGCCGGCGACCGGGCGGGCCAACCTGCTGCGCCTCGCCGCGGCGCTCGACCATTCCGCGCCCGATGACGGCACCAAGGCGGTGCCGTGGGAGCTGCGGGTGCCGCGCCACGCCGCCATGGTGCTGCTGAGCGACTGCCTGGCCCCGCTGGAGGAGATCGGGCAGTCGGTCGCGGCCTATGCCGCACGCGGCGTCCGCGGCCACATCCTGCAGATCCTGGACCCGGCCGAGGCGACGCTGCCCTTCGAGGGTCGCATCCGCTTCGAAGGCATCGAGGAGGTCCAGTCGGCGCTGATCCCGCGGGTGCGGTCGGTGCGCGACGCTTATCGCGACCGCCTTGCGGCGCATCAGGACGGTCTCGCCGCGATCGCCAGGACCGCCGGCTGGAGCTTCGCCATCCACCGCACCGACCGGTCGCCCGAGGCCGCGCTGCTGGGCCTGTGGGCGATCATGTCCGGGGCCACGACCGGCAGGGCCAGATGGTGATCCTCGGCGCGCTCGTGTTCCTGGCCCCGGCCATCCTGGCGGCGCTGATCCTGCTGCCGGTGATCTACTGGCTGCTGCGGGTCACCCCGCCGGCGCCGCGCCGCCTGAGCTTCCCCGCGATCCGCCTGCTGCTGGGCCTCGACGCCCAGGAGGAGACGCCGGAGCGGATGCCCTGGTGGCTGCTGGTGATGCGCCTGGCGCTGGCCGCGCTGATCATCGTCGCCCTGGCCCATCCGGTGCTGAACCCCGCCGCGGCGCTGCCGGGCAACGGCCCGGTGCTGCTGGTGGTCGACAACGGCTGGGCCGCCGGCAAGGCCTGGCCGCAGCGCCAGGACGCCCTGCGCGCCGCCGTCGACAAGGCCGAGCGGGCCGGCCGCGAACTGCTGCTGCTGCCCACCGCGCCGACCGCCCCGGGCGAGCCGGTCGCGGTCAGCCGCCTGCTGCGTCCCGGCGAGGCGCGCGGCGTGATCGACGGCCTGGCTCCCAGCCCCTGGCCGACCGACCGGGCCGCGGCGCTGAAGGCGGTCGACGCGCTGCGCCTGTCCGGCGGCACCCATGTCGTCTGGGCCGGCGACGGCATCACCACCGAAAAGGATGCGGCCGGCGTCCGCGACTTCGCGGCGCGGCTGCAGCGTTTCGGCGGCCTCGAGGTCCTGACCCCGCCGGCCTTCGACCTGGCGCATCTGGTCGGGACGCCCGAGGTGGTCGACACCGCCCTGACCGTGCCGGTCCGCCGCGCCACCGCCGTCGGCGACGTGCCGCTGGTGCTGCGGGCCACGGCCGAGGACGGCCGGCCGCTGGCCCGGACCGAGCTGCGCTTCGCCGCCGGGCAGCGTCAGGCCGAGGCCCGGTTCGACCTGCCGTCGGCCGCGCGCAACGCCATCGCCTCGGTCTCGATCGAGAGCGAGGCCACGGCCGGGGCCACGGTGCTGGTCGACGAGCGCTGGCGCCGCCGCCCGGTCGGCCTGGCCACGCCGCAGGACACCGCGCGGGCCCAGCCGCTGCTGACCGAGAGCTACTATCTGGACCGGGCGCTGGAGCCCTTCGCCGAGATCCGCCGCGGCAGTGTCGCCGAGCTGCTGGGCGGCACCCAGCCGACCGACCGGCTGGCGGCGCTGCTGCTGCCGGACGGGGCACTGTCCTCCGACGCCGACCGCGAGGCCGCCGACCGCTGGATGGAGGGCGGCGGCGCCCTGATCCGCTTTGCCGGGCCGATCCTGGCCGCCAACCCGGACGCGCTGGTGCCGGTGCCGCTGCGCTTCGGCGACCGCACCCTGTCCGGCGCCATGTCCTGGACCGAGCCGATGCCGCTGGCGCCGTTCGACGCCGCCAGCCCGTTCCAGGGCCTGACCATCCCATCGGACATCCGCATCCAGCGCCAGGTACTGGCCGACCCGTCGCCGGACCTGGCCGACAAGACCTGGGCCCGGCTGACCGACGGCACCCCGATCGTCACCGCCGAGCGGCGCGGCCGCGGCTGGCTGGTGCTGATCCACACCACCGCCGGCCCAGGCTGGTCGAACCTGCCCTTCTCCGGCCTGTTCGTCGACATGTTGCGCCGCGTGGTGGCGCTGGGCAGCGGCGTCGGCGGCGACAGCGGCCAGGCCAGCCTGCCGCCGGTGCGGGTGCTGGACGGCTATGGCCGGCTGATCCCCCCGCCGCCCCTGGCGCTGCCGATCGCCGGCCCCGCCTTCGCCACCACCGTGCCGGGACCGGAGCATCCGCCCGGCTTCTACGGCACCGAGGACAACCGCCGCGCCCTTAATCTGGGAGCCGCCGTGACCAGCCTGGAGCCGTTCCCCGACCTGCCCGCGGGCGTCACGGTGTCCAGCTACCAAGCCCCGGTGGAGGTCGACCTGCGGCCCTGGATCTTCGGTGCGGCGATGGCGCTGCTGATCATCGACGGCATCATCGCCCTGGTCATGCGCGGGTTGCTGACGCCGCCGCGGCGCACCACCGTCGCCTCGGTCCTGGTCGCCGGCCTCGCCGCCGCGTCGCTGCTGGGTCCGGCGCCGGCGCGGGCCCAGGACGACGCCCGGATCATCGCCATGGCCAACCATGTCCGCCTCGCCTATGTCGAGACCGGGCAGCAGGATGTCGACAGCGTCAGCCAGGCCGGGCTGGAGGGCCTGGCCCAGGTGCTGCGCGACCGCACCTCGGTCAACGCCGAGGGCGCCGTCGGGGTCAATGTCGAGAGCGACGAGCTGGCCTTCTTCCCGCTGCTGTACTGGCCGGTGACCACGGCCCAGCCGGCGCTGTCCGATGCCGCGATCGCCCGGCTGAACGCCTTCCTGCGCACCGGCGGCACCATCTTCTTCGACACCCGCGACCAGGCGGTCGGGGGTGGCGGCGCCCTAGCCGGCCCGGGCGCCCAGAAGCTGCGCGAGCTGACCCGCGGCCTCGACATTCCGCCGCTGACACCCGTGCCGCCCGACCACATCCTGACCCGCGCCTTCTACCTGATGCAGGATTTCCCGGGCCGCTACGCCGGCGGAGACCTGTGGGTCGAGACCGGGGACGCCACCGTCAATGACGGCGTGTCGACCATCATCATCGGCGCCAATGACTGGGCCGGCGCCTGGGCGATCGATGCCGGGGGCACGCCGATGCTGCCGGTGGTGCCGGGCGGCGAGCGCCAGCGCGAGATGGCGTTCCGCTTCGGCGTCAACCTGGTGATGTACGCCCTGACCGGCAACTACAAGTCGGACCAGGTGCATGTCCCGGCGATTCTGGAACGGCTGGGCCAATAGATGACCGACGCCGCCTCCGTCGCCCTCTCACCCCTACTGCCCTGGATCGTCCTGGGGCCGCTGCTGGGGCTGGCCGTGCTGGCCCTGCTGGTCGGCGCCTGGCGCCGCGCCCCGGGGCTGGGCTGGCGCACCCTGGCCGCCGCCATGCTGGCGGCCGCGCTGCTGAACCCGTCGCTGGTCGAGGAGAAGCGCGACCCGATCCACGACGTCGCGGTGGTGGTGGTCGACCGCTCGCCCTCGGACCAGATCGAGGACCGCCCGGCCCGGATCGATTCGGCCGTGGCCGAGCTGCGCACCAAGCTGGCCGCCTTCCCCGACCTCGACACCCGCTTCGTCACCGTCGGCGAGGGCGCCAACGCCTCGCTGGACGAGACCCGGCTGTTCGAAGCGCTGGGCGCGGCCACGGCGGACGTGCCGCGGCGGCGGCTGGCCGGCGCCATCCTGGTCACCGACGGCCAGGTGCACGACGTGCCGACCGACCCGGCGGCCCGCACCGCCTTCGGCCCGGTCCACACCTTGCTGACCGGCCGCAAGGACGAGATCGACCGCCGCATCGTGGTCGCCCAGGCGCCGAGCTTCGGCCTGGTCGGCCAGGACGTCACCGTGACCCTGCGGGTCGACGACCTGCCGAAGGGCGAACCCGGTGCCGTCGCCACCGTGACCGCGACCAAGGACGCCGGCGCCCCGGAGGCGCTGCAGCTGCCGGTCGGGCGCGACACCCAGGTGACCTTCCGCCTCGACCATGGTGGGCCGACCGTGTTCGAATTCGCGGTCGAGGGCCTGCCGGGCGAGCTGAGCCAGGCCAACAACCGCGCCGCCATCGTGGTCAACGGCGTGCGCGACCGGCTGCGCGTGCTGCTGGTGTCGGGTGAGCCGCATCCGGGCGAGCGAACCTGGCGCAACATCCTGAAGTCCGACCCGTCGGTCGACCTCGTCCACTTCACCATCCTGCGCCCGCCGGAGAAGCAGGACGGCACGCCGATCAACGAGCTTTCACTGATCTCCTTCCCGATCCGCGAGCTGTTCGAGACCAACCTCAAGGATTTCGACCTCATCATCTTCGACCGCTACCGGCGGATGGGGGTGCTGCCCAACCTCTATCTCGGCAACATCGCCCGCTACGTGCAGGAGGGCGGCGCCTTCCTCGAGGTCTCCGGCGAGGCCTTCGCCGAACCCCTGAGCCTGTACCGCACCCCGATCGGCAACATCCTGCCGGCCGAACCGACCGGCGAGGTGCTGGAGCAAGGCTACCGCCCGACCGTCACCGAACTCGGCCAGCGCCATCCGGTGACGGCGACGCTGCAGGGCGCCACCGACGGGCCGGGCGGCGGGCCGAGCTGGGGCCGCTGGTTCCGCCAGATCGACGTGGTGCCGCATGGCGGCAACGTGGTGATGACCGGGGTGGGCGGCCGGCCCCTCCTGATCCTCAACCGGGTCGGCGAGGGCCGGGTGGCGCAGATGGCGTCGGACCAGATCTGGCTGTGGAGCCGCGGCTTCGAGGGCGGCGGCCCACAGGCCGAGCTGCTGCGCCGCCTGGCGCATTGGCTGATGCGCGAGCCCGAGCTGGAGGAGAACGTGCTGCGGGCAGAGGCCGCCGGCCAGCGCATCGAGATCCACCGCCGCAGCCTCGACCGCAGCAACCCGCCGGTGACCGTGACCGATCCCGACGGCAAGACCCAGAGCCTGGCGCTGACCGAGGCCACGCCCGGCCTCTACACCGGCCGCCTCACCGCCCAGGGGCCGGGCATCTACCGCGTCAGCGACGGCGACAAGACCGCCCTGGCGGTGGTCGGCACGCTGAACCCGCCGGAGCTGAGCGACATGCGCGCCGTGCCCGACAAGCTGGCACCGGTGACCGAGACCAGCGGCGGCGGTGTCGCCTGGCTGGCGACCGACGGGGTGCCGAGCATCCGCCGCACCCGGCCGGACCGTGCCGCCGCGGGCACCGGCTGGATCGGGTTGCGCGGCAACGGCGACTACACCGTCACCGGCATGACCGAGACGCCGCTGCTGCCACCGCTCGTCGCCCTGTTCCTGGGCCTCGGCGGGCTGATGGCGGCCTGGCGACGCGAGGGGCGGTAGCGCCCGCTCTTGGTGCCGGCATTGTCGCCATCGGCGAGGAAGCGTAGGATTATCCGATAATCCGATCGATCGTCGGGCCAGGTCCGGTGATGGGCCCGGCGACCGCTCTGCAGCTTGTTGCAGCCGTAGCTCTTCCGTCGGGCCATGACATCTTTTGATCACAAGGCGGTCCTTATCGTTGGCGGACGGCAGATCGCCGGCGAGGCGCGTTCCCATGCATGGATGGGCAGGGCCGCCGCCCGCCGACGCGATGAGAAGCCGTTCGACGAGGACTGACACCGTTCAGGGAGGCCGAAATGACGAAAGTGAGCTGGGTCGTGAAGGCGACGGAGCTTGCCAACTGCAACTGCGCCTATGGCTGCCCCTGCCAGTTCAACGACCTGCCGACGCATGGGCATTGCCGTGCCGTGGTCGGCTTTCTGATCGAAACGGGACATTTCGGCGATGTCAGCCTCGACGGGCTGCGGGCCGTTGGCCTCTACGCCTGGCCCGGGCCGGTGCATGAGGGCAAAGGCACCATGCAGCTGGTCATCGACGAGCGGGCCGACGCCGCCCAGCGGGACGCGTTGCTCAAGATCATGACCGGCGAGGAGACCGAGGACATGGCCACCATGTGGTGGGTGTTCGCCGCCATGAGCCCGACCCGGCTCGAGCCGCTGTTCCGGCCGATCGAGATCGAGATCGATGTCGACCGCCGACGCGGCCGGTTCGTCGTGCCGGGGCTGGTCGAGACGACCGGCGAGCCGATCCGCAACCCGGTGACCGGCGCCGAGCACCGCGTCCGCATCGACCTGCCGAACGGCTTCGAATACCGCTTGGCCGAGATCGGCAGCGGCACGACCAAGGCGGCCGGCGGGATCGAGCTGGACCTGGCGGGCACCTATGCCCAGTTCGCGCACATCCATCTCAACAACGCCGGCATTGTGGCGTAACCGGCGGCGATGGACACGGGTGCTGCCCCATCCGCGATCGAGGCGGTGCTCCGCCGCGACCGTCTGGTGACGCTCGTCGCCCTCGCCTGTGTCTGCATTGCGGCCTGGATCTATGTCGGCCTCGGCATCGGCGTGGAAATGCCCGGTATGGAAATGCCCGGCATGGAGATGCCTGGCACGGCGATGTCCATGCCGATGCCCTGGACCGGCGCCTATTTCGCCCTGATCGTCGCGATGTGGGCGGCGATGATGGTGGCGATGATGCTGCCCGGGGCGGCGCCGATGGTGCTCACCTATGCCGCGCTGCAGCGCCATCGCCGGCGGGCCGCGCCACAAGCGGCGACCGCCCTGTTTACGCTCGGCTACCTGACGATCTGGGCCGGCTTCAGCATCCTGGCCGCCACCCTGCAATGGCGCCTCGATGCTCTGGCCCTGCTGTCCCCGGCGATGGCGACCGCCAACACGGTCCTGGCCGGCGGCGCCCTTGTGATCGCCGGCGCCTACCAGCTCACCCCGCTGAAGCGCGGCTGTCTCGTCCGCTGCCGGTCACCGGTCGAGTTCCTCACCCGCCACCATCGGTCCGGACCGTTCGGCCTCGGCCTTCGCCACGGCCTCTTCTGCCTCGGCTGCTGCTGGGCGCTGATGCTGCTGCTGTTCGTCGGCGGCGTGATGGATCTCACCTGGATCGGCGTCAACACGCTGTTCGTGCTGCTCGAAAAGACGGTGCCGGCCGGCCGCTGGCTCAGCCGCGTCACCGGAGTCGGCCTGATCCTGTGGGGCGGCTGGACGGCGCTGGTCGTTCTGTAGGCGCCCAGGCAGGGCCGGAAGCGGTCGGCCCCCGGCTCCCCTCCTCTCCTCAGTTCATCACGATCTCGACCCGGCGGTTCTGCGGTTCGCGGACGCCGTCGGCGGTCGGCACCAGGGGATCGGCCTCGCCGACGCCGCGGACCGCGATCAGGGTGTCGTCGACACCGTCGGCGACCAGCTGGCGCCGGACCGCATCCGCCCGGCGCACCGACAGCGCCTGGTTGTAGGCGTCGGTTCCGGACCGGTCGGTGTGGCCGGTGACGCCGATGCGGGTCGATTCGCCCCGCAGCGCGTCGGTGGCGGCGGAGGCGACGATCGACGTCGCCTCGGGCGTCAGCTTCGAACTGTCGAAGTCGAAGAACACGAGATAGCTGCGCTCGCCGGTGGTGACCGGGCTGTCCGGCACGGTCTGCGCCGCGGCCTGGCCGAAGTCGAAGGTGTATTTGAAGCCGGCCAGGATGGTGTGGTTGTTAGGGGCGCCGACCTTGATCTTGGTGTCGCCCGAGGTGGTGTTGCCCTCGGTCTCGCCGAAATAGCGATACTCCAGATTCGCCGCCCAGTTCGGCGTGATGGAGTAGGACACGCCGGCGATGCCCTGGTAGGCGAACAGCGGTGAGCTGAACTCGGTGTCGATGTCGGCGTCCTTGACCTTGACCTTCCAGGTGTTGAAGCCGACGCCGATGCCGCCGCCGACATAGGGCACGAAGGGCGAGCCGAACTCGAAATCGTAATAGACGTTGGCCATCAGCCCGATCGTCCGCTCATGGCCGTCGACGTCGACCTTGACGTCGCTGGCACCCGGGACCGCGAACCGGCCCCGGCGGAAGGAATCGAAGCCGAACAGCACGTTACTGATGTCGTTCTGGCGGAAGCTGGCCTCGAGGTCGGTGCGGAACGCGCCGAAATCGTAGCCGATGTAGACATCACCCGCGACCGCCGCATCGAGGGAGACATCGGCACGGCCTTTGGTGGTCGGGTTCGAGAAGTCCCAACCCTGAGTCTGCGGGATGTTCACCCCCGCCCCGGTGCCGAGATAGATGCCTCGCGCCTGCTGGGCCATCCCGGGCGTGGCCAGCAGCGCGACCACGGCGCCCGCAACAAACACTGCCAGAGTTTTCATCTGCCGCCTTCCTGATCAGAGTCAAACCGAAGGCCGCGCCCTCCCCGACGCCCCACTGCAGGGTTTTATCCAGGCCCCTCGCATCATTACGAAGGCTTCGATAGCTGATCAACCCGAAATCAAAGAATTCACGAGAACCATGCCATTTTAAATCTTCATGAAAAGGTAAAGTCTTGAGCGAGAATCCCGGCCGAATCTGGTTGGACTGCAACCCTGGAGATGCCGTCATGACGACAAGATCGTATTTAGTCGGAATTCTCCACGATTGCATGGCAATCCTGGACATGCCGCAGCGGCGACGGCGGGCCCGGATCAGGGCCGGCCGCTGAATCTCTGACGTCGTGATTCGCTGGGGACGGACGGGGGGCCCTATCCTTGGCGCCGGCAGTCGAACAGGTGGTTGCGGTTCACCCGGAACCGGCGGCGGCGGTGCGGGCCCAGCAGGCGGCGGCTGTCGACGATGATGGGCACCAGCCCGGCGGCAGCCAGCCGGCCGGGAAACTCCCGCCCGTTGATGCGGTAGTGGTAGGGGTGGCCGAAGCGCCGCATCCGTTCGACCGGGTCGACGATGTCGGCCCCGTCCTGGGTCGGCCCCTTGGGATCGAACGGCACCATGATGATGGCATGGCCGCCAGGCCGCAGCACCCGCGCCAGCTCGGCGATCGCCGCGCCGTCGCCGGGGATGTGCTCCAGCACATGGTTCGCCAGCACCCAGTCGAAGCTGGCGTCGGCGAAGGGCAGCGCCGCCAGGTCGGCCTGGATGTCGGCGGAGGGGTCGAACAGGTCGACCGAGCGGTAGCGCAGGTTGGGCAGGCCCCGCAGCCGCTGCTCCAGCCACGGTTCGGGCGCCGCATGCAGCACCCGGTGCCGGCCGGTCAGGAGGTCGGTGTGGGCGGTCAGGTACAGCCAGAGGAAACGGTGCCGCTCGACGCTGCCGCAGGCCGGGCACATGGCGTTGCGCCGCCCGTCCAGGCCGAAGCGCAGGAAGCGGCCGGCCCGCGTGCCGCAGATCGGGCATTCCAGCACCCCGGCCGGGCCCGCCTGCACCTGGGGCCGGGCATGCAGCCGTTCCCGCCGATAGATCGCCGCCTCGTCCAGCCGGTCGCGGGCGATGTCCCCGACGACCCGGCCGAGGTCATGCAGCATTCGAGGATTCCTCGGCCTCGCGGGGGACCTCCCGGGCGGCCTCGCTTCGATCCGCGCCCGGCTTTGCCACTGCGCCGTCGCGCTCGCGCACCGCCGTGGCCAGCACCTGCACCGCCTGCGGCAGCGAGATGTCCGACGCCGCCGGCTGGAACGCGATCTTGGCCTCGCGGAACGCCTTCCAGATGGCGAATCGCAGATCGGTGCCGACACCGGCGAAATTGTCGACGTCGGAGATGTGGCAGCGCAACTCGAGATCCAGCGTCGTGGTGCTGAAGCCCTTGAAGGCGACGACCGGGGCCGGGAAGGCGCTGACCCGGCTGTCCGCCTTGGCGATCTGCAGCAGGATATCGCGCGCCTGCTCGACATCCGCCGAGGCGGCGATGTCGACCGGGATGTCGACCCGGCCGTTCTTGTCCTTATGCGTCCAGTTCACGACCTGGGACGAGATCAGATTGCCGTTCGGCACGATCACCGAGGAGCGCTGGAAGGTCTGGATCTCGGTGGCGCGGACGCTGATTCGGCGGACCACGCCCTCGGCGCCGCCGATCACCACCCAGTCGCCCACCTTCACCGGGCGCTCGACCAGCAGGATCAGGCCGGCGACGAAGTTCTGCACGATGTTCTGCAGGCCGAAGCCGATGCCGACCGAGAGGGCGCCGGCGATCAGCGCCAGGTTCGACAGGTCGAGCCCGAGCACGCCGACGCCGAGCAGCGCCGCGATCAGCACCCCGAGATAGCCGATGCCGGTGCGGATCGAATTCTTCAGGCCGCGGTCGATCTGCAGCTTTTCCAGGAAGCGGGCGTCAAGCCGCCGCTGCAGGAAGCGGGTGGCGGTGATGCCGACGGTGAAGGCGACGATGGCGCCGAGGATGTCGAGCGGCGCGATACGGACGCCGCCGACCTTCGCCCCCTCCAGGATGGTGGTGCCGATCGCCGAGATGTCGCTGGTGCTGAGCCCCAGGACAGGCGCCAGCACCAGCAGGGCGGCCAGGCCGAGGACGATGTCGGTGCAGAGGGCGGCGCCGGTCTCGAACACCCACAATCCGCGATCGGCCGGGAACAGCGAGTGGCGCACCCTGGCCATCGGCCCGACCGGCTGGGTCAGGAACCGGCCGATCGCTTCATGCACCATGCCGCGCAGGACCAGGAAGGCGGCACCGATACCCATCGAGGTGACGAGGAGATAGGTGATGTACAGCGCCAGCTTCTGATAGCCGATCAGCCCGGCGACCAGCACCACCACGGCCAGCAGCGCGGTCACCAGCCGCAGCCGCGGCCAGCGTCCGGCCGGCCGGGCCGGCGCCGGCTGATCGTCGGTCGGCTCGCCTTCCGGCAGCGCCTTGAGGTCGGCGCGATACCCCCACAGCGATCCCGGCAGCAGCGCCAGCAGCGCCAGCGCCCCCGCGGCCAGCGACGCCGCAACCAGCACGGCACGCAGCTCGCTTTGCATCAGGATGCGGCCATCGGCCATCGCCAGCGTCACCCCGGCGACGGCCCAGATTGCCGCGCCCAGCCGCAGCCTGTGGCACAGGGTGCGGGCCGAGGCGTCGGTCAGGTCGATCAGGCGCCAGGCCGGATCGTCGGGTGTCAGCGCGGCCGAGATCGCGGCCGATGCGAGGAAATAAGCGACGATTCCCCAGGCCAGGACGCCCAGGGTGATCATGGCGACGTAGCTGGCCGGCCGGTCGCCGAGCCAGCCGGCGCAGATCACCGCCACCGCCAGCGTCATCATCGCCGGCAGCACGCCATGGGCGATGGTGTAAACTAGGGCCGCGGCCGCCCGCCGCCTCAGGGACGGCACGGTTTCGGTCAAACGGCGGCCGAAGCGTCGCAGCAGCCAGCGCCGCGCCAGCCAGCCGAGGCCGAGGACGATGCCGGCGAACAGGATGCGCCGGGCCATCTCGCCCACCCCATCCCAGCCGGCGCCGGCCTGGTCCTGGAACGGCAGCAGCAGCCGTGTGGCGAGATAAGTGGCCTGATCGGGGACCGAGCCCCAGAGCTGCGGGTCGAAGGCGGCGGGAGCCACCGTCAGCAGATCGCGCCGGAACCGGTCGACGCGCGCGGCATCGGCGGTCTGCTGCAGCAGGTTGGCCTGGGTCTTGACCGCTTCGGCCTGCCGGACCTGCCCGTCGAACTTCGCGAGGGCGTCCGCCAGCTCCTGCCGCTGCTTCACCACATCTGGCGACTCCGGCGGGGCGCCTTCGGCCGGCGGCGGCCCCAGCGCGTCGCTGACCTGCTTGATCTTGCCGAGGGTGTCATTCGCGGCAGCCGACGCGGCCTGGGCCTGATCGACCACCGCAGCCAACTGGATGCGCAGCGCGTTGTAGCCATCGTCGGACAGATTCTGCGCCGACAGCTGGACATAGAGCCGCTTGATCGTGTCCTGCCACCCCGCACTCTGCTTGTCGAAATCCGGGTTGGTCTGGGCCGCGGCCGGCAGGGCGGCGCAGACGAGAGCCAGCAGCAGGAACAGGCGGGGGAACAGGGCGCGAAAGGTCATGGGCGGCCGAACCGGCACCTGATGCAATGGGGGATACGTCTCTTTCCATGCCAAAGCGGCGACAAGAAGGCGAGCCCGCCGATCGTCGCAGCAGCAATGCGCCCCGTCGCACTCAGGATTCGTGGATCAAGCCGTGGCCAGAGGCCCGATCCTCTTGATATGAATCAAAGACCTCGGCCGGCATTGCCGGTATATCGAGACGCGCACTGAGAAGACGATCGAGCGGGAGACCCCATGAGCAGCGACACCAGCCTCTTCCCCGTGTCCGACGACTGGGCCAAGCGCGCCTGGGTGAATTCCGCGCGGTACAAAACGCTGTACGAGCGTTCGGTCAATGATCCGGAGGGCTTCTGGGCCGAGCACGGCAAGCGCGTAGACTGGATCAGGCCCTTCACCAAGGTCAAGGACACCAGCTTCACCGGCGACGTCCACATCCGCTGGTTCGAGGACGGCACGCTGAACGCGTCCGCCAACTGCATCGACCGGCATTTGGCCAAGCGCGCCGACCAGACCGCGATCATCTGGGAGGGCGACGACCCCAAGGACAGCCGCCACATCACCTATCGCGAGCTGCATGAACAGGTCAGCCGCCTGGCCAATGTGCTGAAGGCGCGCGGGGTGAAGAAGGGGGACCGCGTCACGGTCTACCTGCCGATGATCCCGGAAGCGGCCTATGCCCTGCTGGCCTGCGCCCGGATCGGCGCGGTCCATTCCGTGGTGTTCGGCGGCTTCTCGCCCGACAGCCTGAAGGACCGCATCCTCGATTGCGGCTCGACCATCCTGATCACCGCCGACGAGGGGCTGCGCGGCGGCCGGGCGGTGGCGCTGAAGGCCAATGCCGACGAGGCGCTGAAGAGCTGCCCCGACGTCACCAGCTGCATCGTGGTGCGCCGCACCGGCGGCAAGATCGGCTGGACCGAGGGCCGCGACCTCTGGCTGCATGAGGCTTCGGCCCAGGTCTCCGCCGACTGCCCGCCCGAGGAGATGGGCGCCGAGGACCCGCTGTTCATCCTCTACACCTCGGGCTCGACCGGCAAGCCGAAAGGGGTGCTGCACACCACCGGCGGCTATCTGGTCTACGCCGCCATGACCCACCAATACGTCTTCGACTACCATGACGGGGACATCTACTGGTGCACCGCCGATGTCGGCTGGGTGACCGGCCACAGCTACATCCTGTACGGACCGCTGGCGAACGGCGCGACGACGCTGATGTTCGAGGGCGTGCCGAACTATCCCGACACCTCGCGGTTCTGGCAGGTGGTCGACAAGCACAAGGTCAACATCTTCTACACCGCCCCCACCGCCATCCGCGCCCTGATGCGCGACGGCGAAGGCCCGGTGAAAAAGACCAGCCGCGCCTCGCTGCGGCTGCTGGGTTCGGTCGGCGAGCCGATCAACCCCGAGGCCTGGCTGTGGTACCACCGCGTGGTCGGCGACGGCCGCTGCCCGATCGTCGACACTTGGTGGCAGACCGAGACCGGCGGCATCCTGATCACGCCGCTGCCCGGCGCCATCGCGCAGAAGCCCGGCTCGGCCACCCTGCCCTTCTTCGGGGTCAAGCCGCTGATCGTCGATGGCGAGGGCAAGCCGCTGGACGGCGCGGTTGAGGGCAATCTGTGCATATCGGACAGCTGGCCCGGCCAGATGCGCACCGTGTTCGGCGACCATGAGCGCTTCATCCAGACCTATTTCGCCACCTTCAAGGGCCTGTACTTCACCGGCGACGGCTGCCGCCGGGACGAGGACGGCTACTACTGGATCACCGGCCGGGTGGACGACGTGCTCAATGTCTCCGGCCACCGCATGGGCACCGCCGAGGTCGAGAGCGCGCTGGTCGCCCACCCCAAGGTCGCCGAGGCCGCGGTGGTCGGCTATCCCCACGACATCAAGGGCCAGGGCATCTATGCCTATGTCACCCTGATCGCCGGCGAGCAGCCGACCGAGGAGCTGCGCAAGGAACTGGCGCAGTGGGTGCGCAAGCAGATCGGGCCGATCGCGACGCCGGACCTGATCCAGTGGGCGCCGGGCCTGCCCAAGACCCGGTCGGGCAAGATCATGCGCCGCATCCTGCGCAAGATCGCCGCCAATGAGCAGGAGACGCTGGGCGACACCAGCACCCTGGCCGATCCCGCCGTGGTGACCGACCTGGTCGACAACCGGATGAACCGAGGGTAGCGCCGCCGGCGATGGCGGAGCCGCATCGCGGCCGATCCCTCGAGACCGCGTGGCTCGAGGATTTCCTGGCGGTGCTGGACGAGGGCGGCTTTTCGCGCGCGGCGGAGCGCCGGGGCGTCAGCCAGCCGGCCTTCAGCCGCCGCATCCGGGCGCTGGAGGACTGGGTCGGCACCACCCTGTTCGACCGCAGCACCCATTCGGTCCGCCTGACCCCGGCGGGCGAGCGCTTCCGGCCGGCCGCCGAGGAGATGCTGCGGCGGCTGCAGATCGGCCGGCAGGACGCGCTGAGCGCCGCCCAGGCGGGCTCGGAGACGCTGCGCTTCGCTGCCACCCATGCGCTGGCGCTGACCTTCTTCCCGGCTTGGCTGCGCGCCCTGGAGGCGGCAGCGCCGACCACGATGACGGTGCAGCTGACCGCCGACACCATGGTGGCGTGCGAGCGGCTGATGGTGGAGGGCCGGGCCCAGTTCCTGCTGTGCCACGACCATCCGGCGGCGCCGCGGCGGCTGGCCGGCGACAGCTTCCCGTCGATCGCGCTGGGCCAGGACGTGCTGCTGCCGGTCGCGGCGCCGGTGCTGGCCGGCGGGGCGGCCGCGCCCTATCTGGCCTACACCGCGGAATCGGGCATGGGCCGCATCCTGGCCGCCGCCTGGGCGCAGGCCGGGCGAACGGCGCCGGCCGAGCCGGCCTTCTCCTCGCACCTCGCCAGCGTGCTCGCAGCCATGGCGCGCGACGGCCGCGGTATCAGCTGGTCGCCGCTGAGCCTGGTGGCCGAGGACCTGGAGTCGGGACGGCTGGCGCGGGTCGGCACCGCGGCCGACGAGGTGCCGATGGAAATCCGCCTGTTCCGCCCCAGGGCCCGCCAGAGCCCCGCCGCCGAGACCTTCTGGGACCGGGCGGTGACGCTGAGCCGCCAAGCCTGAGCGCCGACCGACTACGAGAAGAACGCCAGCAGCTCCGCCGCCGTCTCCTCCGGCCGCTCTTCCTGCAGGGTGTGGCCGCAGTCGAAGGCGCGGCCGCGGACGTCGCGGGCCTTCTCGCGCCAGGTCTCCAGCACGTCGTACAGCGCCCCGACCGTGCCCTGCCCGCCCCAGATCGCCAGGAGCGGCGCCGTGACCCGGGCGTCGGCATCCGCGGCGTCGTGGTCGAGGTCGATGGTCGCTGCCGCGCGGTAGTCCTCGCAGATGGCGTGGCGCGTCGCCGGGTCGCGGTAGCAGCGCAGGTACTCGGCGAAGGCGGCCGGCTCGGTCGCGCCGGGCGTCTTGCTCTGCCCGTCGATGTGCTTGCGCAGGAAGAACTCCGGGTCGGCGCCTATCATCCGTTCCGGCAGCGGCTCCGGCTGGATCAGGAAGAACCACCAGAAGTAGCGGGTGGCGAATTCCTTGTCGGTGCGGGCGTACATCGTCGCCGTCGGTGCGATGTCGATCACCGCGAGGCGCGTGACCGCGTCGGGATGGTCCAGCGCCATGCGGTGCGCCACCCGGCCACCGCGGTCATGCCCGACGACGCCGAAGCGGTGATGGCCGAGCAGCCGCATCAGCGCCACCTGGTCGGCCGCCATGGAGCGCTTGGAATAGGCGATGTGGTTGGCGCCGCCGTCCGGCTTGCTGCTGTCGCCATAGCCGCGCAGGTCGGCGGCGACGACGGTGAAGCGCCGCGCCAGCACCGGCGCCACCTTGCGCCAGGTGGCATGGGTCTGCGGATGGCCGTGCAGCAGCAGGAGCGGCGGCCCCTCCCCGCCGACCGCGGCGCGGATGGTCAGGTCGGGCGCCACCGTGGCGTCGACCAGCCGGAACCCGGCCAGGAAGGGCGAGGCGCCGCGCTCGGCGATGGCGTCGGTCAGGCCAGCCATGGGTTCTCCGCGAGATAGTCCCGTTCGAAGGTCTTGATGGCGGCGCGATGCTGCAGGGTCGCGCCGACCGCGTCGAGACCCAGCACCAGCGCCCCCTTCCGGCCCGGCTCGATCTCAAAGGCGATGGCCGTCCCGTCCGAAGCCGCGATGCGCTGCCCCGGCAGGTCGATGGTCAGCCGGTTGGTGGCGGCGTCGGAGGCCAGCACCATCAGCCGGTCGACGGCCGCCGCGTCCAGGGTGACGGCCAGCAGTCCGTTGCGGGCGCAGTTGTCGAAGAAGATGCCGGCGAAACTGGTGCCGATCAGCGCCCGGACGCCGAGCTGGCCGAGGCCCCAGACCGCATGCTCGCGGCTGGAGCCGCAGCCGAAATTGGGGCCGACCACCAGCACCTTGGCGTCGCGCCAGCCCTCCCGGTTCAGCACGAAGCCCGGCCGCTCGGCGCCGGACTCGTCGAAGCGCAGGTCGCGGAAGACGCCGTCGCGCAGGCCGCTGCGGTCGATGCCCTTGAGGTACTGCTTGGGCATGATCACGTCGGTGTCGACATTCGCCGCCGGCAGCGCCGCCGCCGGGCCGGAGAGCAGGGTGAAGGGCTGCATAGTCAGGCTCCATCGCCGGCTTGCCGGGGATCGGCCAGCCGGCCATTGATGGCGGCGGCGGCGACCATGGCCGGGCTCATCAGATGGGTGCGGCCGCCCGCCCCTTGCCGCCCCTCGAAGTTGCGGTTGGTGCTGGAGGCGCAGCGCTCGCCGCTGCCGAGCACGTCGTCGTTCATCGCCAGGCACATCGAGCAGCCGGATTGCCGCCATTCGAAGCCGGCCTCGGTGAACACCCGGTCCAGGCCTTCGGCCTCGGCCTGCCGCTTCACCGCGCTGGACCCCGGCACCACCATCGCCCGCACGCCCGCGGCGACGTGGCGACCGCGGACCACGGATGCAGCGTCGCGCAGATCCTCGATCCGGGCGTTGGTGCAGGAGCCGATGAAGGCCCGCTCGATCGCGATCTCGCTGAGCTTCATACCGGGCGCCAGGCCCATATAGGCCAGCGCCCGCTCCATATCCCGGCGCCGGTCGGGGTCGGGCTCGGCCGCCGGATCCGGGATGCGGGCGCCGATCGGCGCCGCCTGATCCGGGCTGGTGCCCCAGGTGACCATCGGCTCGATCCCGGCGGCGTCCAACGCCACCTCGCGATCGAAGCGGGCGTCGGGGTCGCTGTTAAGCCCGCGCCAGGCGGCGACGGCCTGGTCCCACAAGGCGCCCTGCGGCGCGCGGGGCCGGCCGTGGAGATAGTCGAACACCCGCTCGTCCGGCGCCGCCAGGGCACCGCGGGCACCGCATTCGACCGCCATGTTGCACAGGGTCATGCGCCCCTCGACGCCGAGGCCGGCGATGGTGCTGCCGGCGAATTCGATGGCGAAGCCGGTGGCGCCGGACGCCCCGATCCGCCGGATCAGCGCCATCACCACATCCTTGGCGCGGACGCCCGGTCCCAGCGGCCCGTCGACGGTGACGCGCATCGATTTCAGGCGGCGGTACACCAGCGTCTGGGTGGCCAGGTAGTGTTCGATGTCGGAGGTGCCGATGCCGAAGCCCAAGGCACCGAAGGCGCCATAGGTGGTGGTGTGGCTGTCGCCCGCCGCGATCACCATGCCCGGCAGCACCAGGCCGAGCTCCGGCATCACCACATGCTCGATGCCCTGCAGCGGGTGCAGCACGTCGAACAGCTCGATGCCGAAGTCGCGGCAGTTCTCGGCGAAGTAGGAGGCCTGCTGCGCCGCCCCGGCATCGGGCATCGCCGCGGTGCGCCGCGCCGCGGTCGGGTTGACATGGTCGACGGTGCCCAGCGCCGCGGCGGGGCGCCACAGCGGCCGACCGGCCTCGCGCAGCCCGGTGAAGGCCTGGGGGCTGGTGTATTCGTTCAGCACTGTGCGGTCGATGTACAGCAGCACCTGCCCGCCGTCCGGGTCGAGGCGGCGGACGGTGTGGCTGTCGACCAGCTTGTCGTAGAGCGTTCGCGCTGGGGCCGGCACGGCGGTTCTCCGGGTCTTCGTGTCTCGCCCGCCAGCATGCACCCCAGCAGCGGCAGCAGTGATGCCGTGTTTGCATCAATCGATCCGGCAAAGCTGGCCTGGATCCGCGACCGCCTGGCCGGCACGCCGCTCAGTCCAGGTGGAACACCTCCTCCATCATCGCCCACCACTCGCCCTCGGCGCGGGTCTCGAACGGCTCCTGGCAGGGGATGCAGACCGCCCACCATTCCTGCGTCGCCGGATCGGCCGCCATCGCCGCCATGTCGGCGGCGAAATCGGTGCCGTGATACTCCCAGCAGCCGAACAGCAGGTTCTCCGGCTGCTTCAGGTAGATCGAGTAGTTGCGGATGTTCGAGGCGCTGATCCGCGCCAGCACCGCGGGCCACACCGCGGCGTGCAGACGCTTGTATTCGGCGACCTTGTCCGGCTTCAGCCGCAGGCACATCCCCATACGCTGCATGTCCGCACCCCGTGATTGCCTGCGCATACGTCTTACAAATATAAGGAATGTCACGCGCCGCGGGAACCCCGGGGCACCCGACACCGAGGCACCGCCATGGCCAGAATCGTCCGCGTCGAAGCCCTGATGCTCGACCTCGTGCCCAAGGTGAAGCGGGTCGACGCGATCCAGTCCTTCGTCAGCCAGGAAACCCCGATCATCCGCATCACCGATGCCGATGGCGCGGTCGGCATGGGCTACAGCTACACCATCGGCACCGGCGGCCCGTCGGTGATGAAGCTGATCGAGAAGACGCTGGGCCCCGCCCTGATCGGCCGCGAGGCCGGCATGGTCGAGCAGGTCTGGCGCGACCTGCTGTTCCTGACCCACGCCACCACCGTCGGCGCCATCACCGCCATCGCCCTGGCGGCGATCGACACCGCGCTGTGGGACCTGCGCTGCCGCAAGGCCGGGCTGCCGCTGCATGTCATGGCCGGCGGGGCGCAGGAGAAGATCCGCCTGTACACCACCGAGGGCGGCTGGCTGCACCTGGAGCCGGCGGCGCTGGTCGAGGACGCGCTGCGCCAGAAGGCGGCGGGCTTCGGCGGCGCCAAGCTGAAGGTCGGCCGGCCGATCCATGAGGATGTCGCCCGCATCGCCGCGGTGCGCGAGGCGGTCGGCCCCGGCTTCGAGATCTTCACCGACGCCAACCAGGCCTTCTCGGTCGACGACGCGATCCGCCGCGCCCGCCACTACGAGCCGCTCGACATCGGCTGGCTGGAGGAGCCGCTGCCGGCCGACGACGTCGAGGGCCATGTCCGGCTGTCCAACGCCACCAACCTGCCGATCGCGGTGGGCGAGAGCCTGTACAGCCACCTGCATTTCCGCGACTACCTGCAGCGCGGCGCCTGCTCGATCGTCCAGGTCGATGTCGGCCGCATCGGCGGCATCACGCCGTGGCTGAAGGTGGCGCACCTCGCCGAGTGCTTCAACGTGGCGGTCTGCCCGCATTTCCTGATGGAGATCCATGTCGCGCTGTGCGCCGCGGTGCCGAACGCCCGCTGGGTCGAGTACATCCCGCAGCTGGACAGCCTGACCACCGAGGGCATGACCATCCGCGACGGCTATGCCGTGCCCAGCACCGAGCCGGGCCTGGGCATCAAATGGGACCTGGCGGCGATCGACCAGCAGACCGTCGCCGGCTCCCGCTTCGAGATCAAGGCGTAAGGACCCGACATGAGCAGAACCATCATGGTCGTCGGCGGCCTCAACCGCTCCGCGCCCTATTTCGCCGACGCGCATGGAAGGGGCCTGAGCCTCTTCGCCTTCGACGAGGCCGACGCGACGGCGACGCCGCTGTGCGAGGTCACCGGCATCGACAATCCGAGCTACCTCTCGATCAGCGCCGACGGCCGCTTCCTCTACGCCAACAGCGAGGTCTCCGGCTGGCCCGAGGGCACCGTCACCGCCTATGCCATCGATGCGGCGGCGCCGCGGCTGCGGGCGCTGAACCTGCAGTCGAGCGTGGGCAGCATCACCGCCCACAGCAGCTTCGACGCCACCGGGCGGTTCCTGCTGGTGGCGAATTACAGCCTGGGGCCGATGGACGAGGGCTCGAACCAGGCCATCGCGGTGCTGCCGGTCGGCGCCGACGGCCGGCTGGGGCCCGCGGTCTCCAGCGTGCTGCACGAAGGCACCGGCCCGAACCCCGACCGGCAGGAGCGGCCGCACCCGCATTGCGTGTTCGCGGCGCCGGACAACCGCTTCGTCGTGGTCGCCGATCTCGGCCTCGACGCGCTGTTCGCCTATCCCTTCGACGCGGACGGGCGGCTGGATGCGGCGGGCGTGGTGCGCAGCCCCCTGCCCGCCGGCAGCGGCCCGCGCCATTTCGCCTTCCACGGCAACGGCCGGCTGGCGGTGCTGATCTGCGAGCTCGATTCGACCGTGGCGTCGCTGCGCTACGACCCGGCGAGCGGCCGGTTCGAGACCATCGGCATCGTCTCGGCGGTGCCCGAAGGCGTCCGCGGCAGCCATTGCTCCGGCATCCAGATCCACCCCAACGGCCGCTTCGTCTACGGCGCCAACCGCGGCCATGACAGCGTCGCGGTGTTCGGCCTCGACGCCGACAGCGGCCGTCTGACCCCGCTGGGCCACACTCCCTGCGGCGGGAAGACGCCGCGCGACATGACGATCGACCCGTCCGGCCGCTTCCTCATGGTCTGCAACCAGGACAGCGACGTGATCTCGGTCTTCGCCATCGACCCGGCCACGGGCGCGCTGACCCCGGCCGGCCGCGACATCGCCATCGGCACGCCGATGTGCGTGAAGTTCGCGCGGATCGGGTAGCCGCACGCCTACATCACCGCGCGCAGCGCCACCACGGCGACCACGCCGACCAGGATGGTGGCAAGCAGCGGCAGCCGGGTGGCGGCCACCGCGGTGACCAGCGCCGCCAGGGTCTCCGGCCAGCCGGTGGCCAGCACCATCGGCGCGATCACCGCGGTCAGCACCGCCGGCGGCGCGGCGTCGAACGCGGCCTTCAGCCGGCCCTCCAGCCGCAGCCGGCCAACCAGGAACAGGCCGGAGATCCGGGTCAGGTACGTCACCACCGCCATGCCGAGGATGGCGGCGAGGGTCGTGAGGTCCACGCTCATGCCGTCACCTCCTCCGGCGCGGCGGTCAGCCACGCCGCGCCGATGCCGGCCAGGGCGCCGGCCGCGACATGCCAGGGCGGCCCGGCGAAGCGGTAGACCAGGGCGGCCACCACCAGGCTGGCGCCGATGGTGGCGGTGCTGCGGTGGCTGCGCCAGAAGCCGGCGACCAGGCCGATGAACAGGGCGGTGAAGGCGAAGTCGGCGCCGATCCGGCTGGGGTCGCCGATGATGGCGCCGACGGCGGCGCCCAGCGTCCCCCACACCACCCAGTTCAGCCAGAAGAAGCCGCCCATCGCCAGGAAGTAGACCGGAGTCATGGCGCCCGAAGCGGCCCGCCGCTCCGCCATCGCCCAGTTCTCGTCGGCCAGCACGGCATAGCCCAGCAGCCGCTGCGCCCAGGTGAAGCCGCCGGTGCGGCGGGCCAGCGACAGGCTCATCAGGATGTGGCGGGAGTTCACCAGCAGGGTCGAGACCACCAGCGTCGCCACCGGCACCGGCCAGGACCACAGGTCGATGGCGGCGAACTGCGCCCCGCCGGCGAAGACCAGCGCGCACATCAGCGCCATCTCGGCCGGGGACAGGCCCTTGGCGGCGCCGAGCGCGCCGCACAGCAGGCCGATCGGGATCGCGGCGATGGCGGGTGGAAGGATGTCGCGGATGCCGTCCGCGGCATCGCGCCAGGGAGATCGGGTCATGCGGGAGCCGTGCGGTTAGAGGCGGAGGCCGGACCGGTAGGCGCCGGGGGCGACGCCGAGCCGGGCCTTGAAGGCGTGGGTCAGATGGGCCTGGTCGCAGAAGCCGGTGGCGGCGGCGACTTCGGCCAGCGTCTCGCCCGCCTGCAGCCGGCGGCGGGCGGCCTGGACCCGCAGGCTGAGGAGATAGGCGTGGGGCGTCATCTGCATCTCGCGCCGGAAGGCGCGGATCAGGTGGTGGCGCGACACCCCGGCCTCGGCCGCGAGGTCGTCGAGCGACAGGTCGTCGGCGTGGCGGTCGCGCATCAGCCGCGTCACCCGGGCGATGCGGTCCGACCCCGGCGGCGTCTCCGGCTGCAGCGCGGCGTGGCGGACCAGGCAGCGGCCATAGGCGCGCAGCAACAGCTCCTCCGCCGCCATCGGGTCGCCGCCATCGGTCATGGCGGCGAAGGCGGCGGCGAACAGGGCCAGCGTGTCCGGGTCGTGCACCACCGGCTCGGGGAAGAACGGGGTCTCGGTCACCGGCCGGCCGGCGATCTCCGACGCCAGGCGGCGCATCAGCGCCACCGAGGGGTAGGTCATGCGGTAGCGGTAGCCGCCGCCATGCGGCGCCCCGTCATGCACGTCCTCGGGGTTGACCAGGGTCAGGTCGCCGGGGCCGCCATAATGCTGGGCGCCGCGGGCGAACCAGGTCTCGCAGCCGGCGAAGATGCCGCCGACGACATAGGTCTCGTGGGTGTGCAGGGCGTAGCGATGGGTGCGGAAGGTCGCTTCCAGGCAGTCCAGCCCGTCGAAATCCGCAGCCGTGAAGAACCGCGCCCGCTCGTTCTGCGCGAGCGGCTCGCCCTCCACCGCCTGTTCCTGGGTCACCGTGTCCATCGCCCCGATCATAAGGCCCGGCCCGGAGGCGTCTTGTAGAAAATCGGCATGGCGGCGTGGCCGGGCGCGTCGCCTCTCCCGCACGGCGAGGGCCGGCACGGGCGGCGCCCCCCACCCTCCCGGCCCAAGCGGGCCGGGCCCCTCCCTCTCCCCAAGGAGAGGGAAAGGAAGAGCCGGCCCATTCACCTCTCCTTGGGGAGAGGTCGAAATCGCCTGGCGATTTCGGGTGAGGGGGTGGCACCGGCGGATGGAAAGCAAGCGGGAGAGGCGACACACGCAGTCCTGACAGGGCTCGGAGAGGTGGTCACCATCCCGTCGGCTCAACTGCTGTCCGGCGGCTTGCGGGCCGGGCGGCCGGCCTCCTCCGCGTCGGCGGACGGTTCGGCCGCCTCGGGGGCGGGGTCGGTCAGCGGTTCGTCGAGCGGCTCGGCCGCCTCGTCCTCTGCGACGACGTCGTCCCAGCCCTGCGGCAGCCGGTGCGGCTCGCGGCCGAGGCGGCGGCAGATGCGCCGAACGATCTCATCGATCGGCAGGGTGTCGAGTTCGACGTCCAGCGGCTCGGTCTCGGTCAGGCTCTCGCGCGGTGTGACGCTCGGGCTCGCGGCGACCTTGGTGGCGCCATCCGGCCGCTCGGGCCCCAGCGCCGCGGCCACGGCGCGGGCGACCTGCGCCCGCCGCCGCTGCCGGCGTTCCGCCACCTCGACAGCGGCTTTCTCCGCCGCGTCCTTGCGGGCCCGGTAGGCCTCGCGGATGCGCTCGGTCATGGCGATGGTCAGGCGCACGGCACGGGCGATCCGCGCCTGCGACAAGGCGAAGTCGATCACCGGCGGCTCGAACCGGTTCCCGGCCACGATGTGCTGGCCCTCGAGCCGGCGGGCGGTGCGCATGTCGATGTCGACCAGCTCGCGCAGCGTGCCCAGCGCCCACACCGTCCACTCCCGGTCGGGATCGACCGGAGGGGTCTCGGCGGGAGCGATGTCGGGCGGCGCCTCATTCATGGAACATATCATGAACAAAAAATAGAAGTTAAGCTAGTCCCATCTCACGGATACGCGGTTCCCCGCCTGCCGTCCCCGCCGGCGCAGGGGTGCCGAAACGGGGGAAACTGCCGGCCACCGGCTCCTTTCGTGCGAAAATTATCTCTATGGAATAGCTCTGGACTGCACCCCATAAATGAGACAGCGGTGACGAATTGCGGTGACAGTGCACTCTTAGGGGCCGTGCCGGTTTGGCGGAACCATTCGGGCCGGCCGGAGAGGCGCGGACCGCGTTGTCGGCCCCTCACCAGCGCCCCACCGACACCTTTGGCATTTCCTTCGATTTTGGCGTAAAATCGCGCCATGAGCGACGTCCAGGCCCTGTTCGCGGCCCTGCGGCAGTCTGCCGACGGCGAGGCCGCGGCGGCGGTGGAGCGGCTGGTGCGGGACGGGCCGGACCGCGCGCTGTGTCGGGTCAATGTTCTCGACTTCGCGGCCGAGACCGGGATCGACGTCGAACGCGCCATCGCGGCGTTCCTGCACGCCGCCCGCCTCGGGCTGTTCGAGCTGTCGTGGAACGTGCTCTGCCCCGGCTGCGGCGGCGTTCTCGACGCCGGCGCCACGCTGAAGACGCTGGACCGGGACGAGTACAACTGCGCCCTCTGCGCCGCAGGCTACGAGGCCACGCTCGACGAGATGGTGGAGGTGGCCTTCACCGTGAGCCCGCGGGTGCGCCGGATCGGCGCCCACGACCCCGACACGCTGCCGCCGGTGGAGTATTGCCGCCAGATGTTCTGGGGATCCGGCATCGATCTGCCGCCGAATTTCGAGCAGCTGGTCGAAGACATCACGCTCGACTTCGTCGAGCTGCCGGCCGGCGAGAAGGCGCTGCTGTCGCTGCAGCTGCCGGCGGAGTTCCTCATCGTCTTCGACCCCGTGAGCCACGCGACCCAGTTCCTCGACGTGAAGGGCGAGCCGACGCGCGATCGCCAGACGCTGTCCTTCATCATCGATCCGGTGCATCGGCCGAACGAAACCATCCCGCTGCGGCCCGGCCCGCTGCGCCTCTCGGTCGAGAACCGCACCCATCGCCGGGTGCTGGCAGGGGTGTGGATCGCCGGGCACGCCATGCACGAGCTCCTCGGCCGGCGCAAGCCGTTCCTGACGGCCAAGCGCCTGCTCACCAACCAGACGTTCCGCGACATCTACCGGACCGACACGCTGGATATCGACCAGCGGCTCAAGATCACCAGCATGACGTTCCTGTTCACCGATCTCAAAGGGTCGACGGCGCTGTACGAGCGCGTCGGCGACCTGGCCGCGTTCGACCTGGTGCGCGCCCATTTCCGCGTGCTGCACGAGATCGTCGCGGCCGAGGCCGGCGCCGTGGTCAAGACCATCGGCGATGCCGTGATGGCCACCTTCCCGACACCCGACCGCGCCGTGGCCGCCGCGCTGCGCATGCGCGACGCCATGGGCCGCCTCAACGACGCGCACGCGAACGAAGACCTGGTGCTCAAGATCGGCATCCACGAAGGGCCGTGCCTCGCGGTCTCGCTCAACGAGCGGCAGGATTATTTCGGCCAGACCGTCAACATCGCCGCCCGCGTGCAGACCCTGGTGAATTCGCGCGCCATCTTCGCGACGGAGTCGGTCGTGACCGATTCCGCCACCGCAAAACTGCTGCAGACCAGCGGCATCGAGCCGGTCGCACAACGCCACACGCTGCGCGGCATCGCGGACGAGCTGACGCTCTACGAGATTCCTTAGCGTCCAAAGGGCCGTCGCTTCCGCCGAATGGTGCGAGAGCGCGGGCGTTATCCCTAGAGGCAGCTCACCACGGGACGGTGCGGCCGAGATAGTCGAGATACTGCAGCCCGGGCGTCTCCTGCTTCGCGAGCAGGACGTTGACCAGGCTGGGAATGCTCTCTTCGATCGAGAGCTTTGCATCCGGGCCGCCCAGGGCGGTGCGGACCCAGCCCGGCGCCATCACCACCATGGCGCGCGCCGTCCCGGCCTGGCGGGCCGCGAAGCTGCGCATGAACATGTTCAGCGCCGCCTTGGTGCCGCGATACAGCTCCCGCTGGCCGGATTCGTTGTTGGCGATGCTGCCCTGCCCGGACGACATCACCCCGATCAGGCCGGTCGCCGCGACGCAGGGCTCCAGGCGTTCGATCACCCGCATCGGGCTCAGGGCATTGGTGACCATGAGGTGCACGAACTCGTCGGTCGAGACCTCGCCGATGGTCTGGTTCGGGTCCCGGTTGGCGGTCCCGGCATTGACGAACAGCATGTCGAACACCCGCCCCGACAGGCGGTGGTGCAGCGCCGCGAGCTGATCGGGGTCGCAGATATCCAGGGTCTCGATCTCGACCCGGCCGCGGTGCTCGTCCGCCAGGTCGTGCAGCAGGGTGCGGCTTTCCCCGCGCACCGTGCCAATGACGTTCCATCCGTGTTTCAGGAATTCAGCCGCCATGGCGTGGCCGAGGCCGCGGGACGCGCCGATGAGCAGAAGGGTGCGGCGGGGCTGATGGGGTTCAGAGAGGGGCATGGGGTCGATGCTTTCGCTGGTGGGGTCTGCCGCTGATGTGGCGGACCGCGCGGGCTTGCACCAGACGCACAAGATTCAATGAACGATTGCATGTGGCGCTATGCCTGCATGCGCCCGCGGCCTATCCTGGGCCATGCAAAGCGTGGATCTGAACCTGCTGATTGCGCTGGACGCGCTGCTCACCGAGCGCAGCGTGACCGGGGCGGCCCGCCGGCTGGGCCTGAGCCCTTCCGCCATGAGCCGGGCGCTGGCACGGCTGCGCCATGCCACCGGCGATCCGCTGCTGGTGCAGGCCGGCCGCAGCCTGGTCCCCACGCCCTATGCCGAAAAGCTGGGCGGGCGGGTTCCCGCGCTGACCCGGGACGTCCAGGCGGTGCTGCGGCCGCCGGCCAGCCGGCTGGACCTGGCGGCCCTGCATCGCACCTTCACCATCCGCGCCGGCGAGGGGTTCGTGGAGCTGCTGTCCGCCCCGCTGATGGCGGCGATCACCCGGGCCGCGCCGCATGTCCGCCTCCGCTTCGCGCCGAAGCCCGACAAGGATGCCCAGCCGCTGCGGGACGGGCGGATCGATCTGGAGATCGGGGTGCTCGGAACCGCGGCGCCGGAGGTGCGGACCCAGCTGCTGTTCCGGGACAGGTCCGTCGGGGTCGCCCGGACCGGGCATCCGCTGCTGGGGCCCGGGGGCGTGACGCCGGAGCGCTATGCCGCCTGCAGCCATGTCGTGGCGTCGCGCGAGGGAGACTTCATCGAACCGGTCGACCATGCCCTGGAGGCCCTGGGCCTGAAGCGGACGGTGCGCCTCGTGGTCCCGGGACATCCCGATGCGATGCGGATCGCCAGCCGCTCGGACCTGGTCGCGCTGGTGCCGCGGTCGTGCCTGGGGAATGCCCTGGCGGCCGATCACGCCGCCATTCTGGGGCTCCAGAGCTTCGAGCTACCGGTCCGGACGCCCGAATTCGCCATTTCCGCCATCTGGCATCCCCGCCTGGATGCCGACCCCGCGCATCGCTGGCTGTGCGACACCATCATGGCGGTGGGCAGGGAGGCCTATCCGTAGAGCCAGGCCCGGCTCAGGACATCCCGCAGCGGCCGGGGCTGGCGGTCGAGGTCCAGCGCGCCGACGAAGAGGCCGGCATTGCGCAGCTTCCGGCGTGCGCCCGCACCCAGGAACCGGCGGAACTGGTCGACGAAGCCGGCGTCCCGCCAGGCCGCCTGCTTCTGCAGCGTGCGAAACGCCGTGAGGTCCCGCTCTTCCGCCAGGATCGCCTCGATGGCGTCGGGCCCGACGGCGCGGATCAACTCGTCCTCCAGGTCGCGGTCGCAGACGAAGAAGCCCTCGCGCTCGAGGTCGCTGCGCGTCTCGGGCTGTGTATGGCCGGACCGCGCCAGGGCGCGACAGAAGTGCCGGGCTTCGGCGGCATCGCACAGGCCGCTGACGCGCAGCCCGACGCCGGCAGGCCCGAAACGGGCCAGGAACTTCGCCACCGATTGCGCGCCGCCGATCGGCACCACCGCCACGCCCTCCTTCGCCAGGTCCCTGGCCTGGAGGCCGGCCAGGGTCTCGACCGCGATCTGGTCGCTGATGCCCTCGACCAGCACGACGGAGCGGGCGTTCCGGGCACGCTCCAGCGCATCGGCGGTCGCCCGCAGCGGTGCATCCGCCCCGCTAGCATATCCGGGAACGGAAACCTCCTGGCGTCGGCGGCGCCGCGTTCGTGTTGGCCCGGTCTCCGCGGCATCATCGGCCAAAGCAGCCACCCATGCTCTGCGACAGGCGCGGCGATCGTACACATCCCGTGGGCCGCCTGGCTACGGATCGGGGGCCGATTGCGCCGTCCGGTCCGATACACCGGCGCGGCATTGGTGTCCGGCCGCGCCGGGCGCGATGATGCGGGCCGCAAAACAGGGGGAACTGCCATGAGCGGGATCAAGGAAGTGCAGTCGTGGAGCGCCGAGGGCTATGCCCGCAACGCGCGCTTCGTCGCCGATCTGGGCCAGCCGGTGCTCGACCTGCTGGCGCCGCAGGCGGGCGAGCGCATCCTCGACCTCGGCTGCGGCGACGGCGCCCTGACGGCCAAGCTGGTCGCCGCCGGCGCCACCGTGGTCGGCGCCGATGCCTCGGCCGAGCTGGTGGCCGCGGCCCGGGCGCTGGGCCTCGACGCCCGCATCGCCGACGGCCAGGCCCTGGCCTTCGACGCCGAGTTCGACGCCGTCTTCACCAACGCCGCGCTGCACTGGATGCGCGACGCCGACGCGGTCATCGCAGGGGTCAAACGGGCGCTGAAGCCGGGCGGCCGCTTCGTCGGCGAATTCGGCGGCCACGGCAATGTCGCGGCCATCGCCACCGCGCTGATCGCGGCCTTGAGCGCCCGCGGCATCGACGGCGCCGCGCGCGTCCCGTGGTTCTTCCCGACCCCGGCCGAATACGCCGCGAAGCTGGAGGCGCAGGGCTTCACCGTCGAGACCATCGGCCTGGTGCCGCGCCCGACGCCGCTGCCGACCGGCATGCGCGGCTGGCTGGACACCTTCGCCAGCCCGTTCCTCGAAGGCCTCGACGGGCCGGCGCGGGTCGCGGTGCTGGACGAGGTCGCGGCGCTGCTGGCGCCCAGCCTGCGCGACCAGTCCGGCCGCTGGACCGCCGACTACGTCCGGCTGCGCTTCGCCGCGACGCTGGAGGCATAGCCAAGCCCGCCGGCCCGCCGAGGCAGTCGGCCACCGCCTAACCTGGGCGTGGCCGGACAAGGGCTTGGATGGATTTGGGAATTCTGCGGCATCGGGCTCCGGGGCCTGCCGCGGCGGTGGACGCTAAAGGGTGCTCACATGGGGGAACGGGCGGCCGTCACCACAGCTGGGCGACGGCCGTCACCACGAGGCAAACCGCCGCCAGTCCGGCCAGGCCGACCGCAGCCATCACCCAGGCGGCCGCGACCTCCGACCATGACACGGTGGGGGACCGCGTCTCCGACGCCACTCGGCGGCATCTCTGCACCACCGAATCGTCCGGCTCGACGCCGGTCATTCCGATGAGGCTCATCTCACTCTCCGCACATCAATCTGCAATGCTGCGCCCCGGTCCCGGATGTCCTCGGCCGACGCGCACCACCAGATATGACGGTTCCGGCAGCCCGAGGGTGTGACCTGCGCCACAGACGAGGGCCGCGAAAGCAGATTTTTGCGGAAATTCGGAAGGTCGGGTGCCGTCGGCCGCAGGTCCTGGAGCCGACGGCACCCGACCTCGCCCCGCGGAAGCAGGGCGAGGCAGGCTCAGGCCGTCACGTCAGGAGGGCAGGACCAGGGGCCGGCGCGTCAGCGCCAATGGCCCTCGACCCAGCCACCGCCGCGCCAGTAGCCCGGCACCCAGATCCGCTGCGGTGCCTGCTGATAGACCACCCGCGGCTGGGCGTAGACCGGCGCCTGCCCGTAGACTGGCGCCTGCTGATAGACCACGGGCGGCGGGGCATAGACCGGCGGCGGCGCGTAGTAGACCGGGGGCGGGGCGTAATAGACCGGCGGAGCCACCAGCGGCAGGCCGATGCCGATGCTGACGCCGGAATGGCAGCACCAGCCGCCGCCATGCCAGCCACCGCCCCATCCGCCGCCGCGCCACCAGGCCTCGGCCGGGGTCGACATCATCATCGGAAGGGCCAGCGCGGCGCCGAGGGCCGCGAAGACCGCGGCGCGGCGGGGGTTGACGTGGAGCACCTTCAACATGGTGAACACCATCTCTGCTGAACGCGGCACGCCGGACGGGGCGTGTCTCTGTGTCCTACACGAAGAGATGGGGTCTCGCCGTCGCCGGTGACAAGGAATGAATGGAATTTAATGCCGTAACACAAAGGGCGCCGCCCACTGGACGACGCCCTTTGCTTCGCGAAATGCGCCCCGGCGGCTCAGGCCTGGACGGTCTTCTGGGCCTGTTCGCCCAGCTTCTCGATGCCGAGGCGGATGGTCTGGCCGGCCTTGAGGTACTTCGGCGGCTTCTGCCCCATGCCGACGCCCGGCGGCGTGCCGGTGGAGATGATGTCGCCGGTCCGCAGGCTCATGAACTGGCTGAGGTAGCTGACCAGGAACGGCGCCTTGTAGACCATCGTCTTGGTCGAGCCGTTCTGGTAGCGGTGGCCGTCGACCTCGAGCCACATGTGCAGGTTGTCGTAGTCGCCGACCTCGTCCGGCGTCACCAGCCACGGGCCGGTCGGGCCGAAGGTGTCGGCGCTCTTGCCCTTGGTCCACTGGCCGTGGCGCTCGGTCTGGAAGGCGCGCTCGGACACGTCGTTGATCACGCAGAAGCCGGCGATGTGGCTGAGCGCATCGGCCTCGGAGACATACTTCGCCGGCTTGCCGATGACGATGCCGAGCTCGACCTCCCAGTCGGTCTTCTCGCTGTTGCGCGGGATCTCGACGTCGTCGTTCGGCCCGACGATGGCGCTGGTGGCCTTCATGAAGATGATCGGCTCGGGCGGCACGGTGGCGCCGGTCTCGGCGGCGTGGTCGGAGTAGTTCAGCCCGATGCAGATGAACTTGCCGGTGCCGGTGACACAAGGGCCGAGCCGCGGGTTGCCGGTGACCACCGGCAGCGTGGCCGGGTCGATCGCTTTCAGCCGGGCGATGCCGGCCGGGGTCAGCGCCTCGCCGGCGATGTCGGGCACGGCGCCGGACAGGTCGCGGATGCGGCCCTCGGCATCGAGCAGGCCGGGCTTCTCCTGGCCCACGGGGCCATAGCGCAGCAGCTTCATCGGTGTTCGCTCCCTGGAACTCTCATGGCAGGCCTCACGGGCCTGGTTCAGATGGTGATGCCGCCGTCGACGGCGATGGCCTGGCCGGTGATGTAGGAACTCTCGTCCGAGGCGAGGTAGACCGCAAGCGAGGCGATCTCCTCGGCGGTGCCGAGGCGGCCCATCGGCTGGCGCGCCACGAAGGCGGCCCGCGCCTTCTCGACATCGCCCTGCGCCGCCATGCGGTCGTGCAGGCTGGGCGTCTCGACCGTGCCGGGGCAGATGGCGTTGCAGCGGATGCCCTGGCCGACGAAATCGGCGGCGATCGACTTGGTCAGGCCCAGCAGCGCCGCCTTGGTGGCGCCGTAGATGAAGCGGTTGGGCAGGCCCTTGATCGAGGAGCAGACCGAGGCGACGCTGACGATCGAGCCGCCGCCGGCCGCGATCATCGCCGGCAGGAAGGCCCGGCACATGTGGTAGGCCGAGCGGACATTGAGGTCGAAGGAGAAGTCGTAGTCCTTCTCTTCGCAGTCGAGGATGGTGCCGGCATGGACGAAGCCGGCGCAGTTGAACAGCACGTCGACCGCGCCGCGCTCGGCGGCATAGGCCTTGATCGCGTCGTGGCTCAGCACGTCGAGCCGGGTGGTCTTGATCGCGGGCACCTCGGCCGCCAGGGTCTCCAGCGCCGCCGCGTTGATGTCGGTGGCATGCACCGTCGCGCCTTCGCGGGCGAAGGCCAGCGCCACCGCCCGGCCGATCCCCTGCCCCGCCGCGGTCAGCACCGCCGTCTTGCCCGCCAGCCTGCCAGCCATCTTCGGATGCCCCGTTGTTAAGTCGGACGTATTCCTCGCCCCGAGGCATGGCCGCCGTCAAGCCGGAAGCGCATCATCGCTGGTCAAAGCCTGGGCATCGGCGCTAGGAAAGCGGAGCATAGTCGGTGATGAGCGTGGAGACGTCATGAAGCGGTATCGGACCGCGGTGATCGGCGCGGGCTATTTCGGCAGCCTGCACGCAGCCAAGCACGCGGAGCTGCCCGAGGCGGAACTGGTCGCGATCTGCGACACCGACCCCAGCCGGGCCGAGGCGCTGGCGACCAAGCACGGCGCCAGGCCGGTGACCGCGCTGGCCGACCTGATCGGCCAGGTCGACGCCGTCAGCGTCGCGGTGCCGACCAACGCCCATTTCGACACCGCCCGGATCTGCCTGGAGGCCGGCATCCATGTGCTGATCGAGAAGCCGATCAGCAACACGCTGGACGAGGCCGACGCGCTGAGCCGCCTGGCCGCCGACCGCAAGCTGGTGCTGCAGGTCGGCCATCTCGAGCGCTTCAACCCGGTGGTGCAGGGCCTGGCCAAGATCCTGAACCGGCCGCGCTACATCGAATGCCAGCGCATCTCGGCGTTCAAGCCGCGTGGCACCGACGTCAATGTCGTGCTCGACATGATGATCCACGACATCGACCTGGTGCTGAAGATCGTCGGAGCGCCGCTGGAGCGGATCGACGCGGTCGGCGCGTCGGTGCTGAGCGAGGCCGACGACATCGCCAATGCCCGGCTGCAATTCACCAATGGCTGCACCGCGACCGTGACCGCCAGCCGGGTCAGCTGGAAGCGCCACCGCACCATGCGGATCTTCCAGCAGGACGGCTACATCATGGTCGACCTGAGCGAGGCCAAGCTGACCTTCATCCGCAAGACCCGCGGGCGCGACGGCCAGCCGGAGCTGTACCAGGAAGAACAGCAGTTCGAGGCCGGCGACCCGCTGAAGCTGGAGATCCAGAGCTTCCTGCAGAGCGTCGGCAATGGCGGCCCGCCGGCGGTCAGCGGCCCCGAGGGCCGGGCCGCGCTGGCTGCCGCCCTCGAGATCACGCACCAGCTGGCCGACTGGCGTCGGCGCTTCGAGGACGGCGACGCAACTGCAAATTGAAGGCGTGGGCGAAGGGGGATGCGTTGAAACCGAAGGGGTGCGACATCATCTATCTGGATCAAAGGCTTATCTCCCAAGATCCGTTCCCCCGAGATCCCCTTCATGGATGACCCGTACACCGTGCTCGGCGTGCCCCGTACCGCCAGCGACGACGACATCCGGCGGGCCTATCGCAAGCTCGCCAAGAAGCACCACCCCGACCTGAACCAGGGCGACCCGCGGGCCGAGGAACGCTTCAAGTCGGTGTCGACCGCCTACGACCTGCTGGGCGACGCCGCCAAGCGCAAACGCTTCGACGCCGGCGAGATCGACGCCACCGGGGCCGAGCGCCCCTATGCCCGCCGCGCCGGCCCGGGACCGGGGATGGGCGCCGGCATGGGCGGAGGCGGCACCCGCTACCAGCGCTACGACAACTACGACGCCTTCACCGACGCCGGCGACCTCGACGACGTGCTGCGCGGCATGTTCGGCCAGGGCGCGAATGCGCGCGCCGGCGGCGGCAAGGGCCGCGACGTCACCTATGCGCTGCGGGTCGAGTTCCGCCGCGCCATCGAGGGCGGCGAGACCACAGTGACCCTGGCCGACGGCCGCTCGCTCAAGGTCACCCTGCCGGTCGGCCTGACCGACGGGCAGACCATCCGCCTGCGCGGCCAGGGTGAGAAGGGCCCGCGCGGCGTCGCCGGCGACGCGTTGATCGAGGTCCGCATCATCCCCGACCCGGTGCTGGAGCGCGACGGCAACGACATCCGCATGATCCTGCCGGTGTCGCTGCCGGAGGCGGTGCTGGGCGGACGTGTCGAGGTGCCGACGCTGCTGGGCCCGGTGGTGGTGACCATCCCCAAGGGGTCGAACAGCGGCACCGTGCTGCGGCTGAAGGGCAAGGGCGTGCGCAACCCCACCGGCGACAGCCGCGGCGACCAGTATGTCCGGCTCGCCGTGACCTTGCCGGACCCGATGGACCCGGACCTCGCCCGCTTCCTCGAGGAGTGGGCCGTGGCCCATCCCTACGACCCCCGCGCCGGCAAGGCGCGCTGAGGCATGGCGGGCCCGCATGGACAGGCGGGCCCGCAATCGCCATATTCTTCCCATGACCGACGCACCCGACAGCTTGGTCCTGCGCTATCTCCGCCAGATCGATCAGAAGGTCGATCGGCTGGCGGAAGACGTGCATGACCTCAAGGTCAGGATGACGGCGGTCGAAGAGAACCTCGCCGGCGTCCATCGGCGCATCGACCGCGTCGAGGCGCGCCTGGAGCGGATCGAACGGCGGCTGGATCTGGTCGAAACCGGCATCTGATCCGCGACCGCGACGGCCCCTCCTGCCCTGCGACATCTGCAGGTTTGACGCGGCGGCACGCCGGCGCGATAAGCCGGCCCCATGCAATCGACCCCAGCCGCCGCGGCCCTGCGCCCCACTGTTGCCCAACCGGCCAGACGCTCCGTCGCCGCCTGGCTGTTCCTGTCCGCCGCCATGGTCTTCGCCGCGGCGGTGATCGGCGCCATCACCCGGCTCACCGAGAGCGGCCTGTCGATCGTCGAATGGGCGCCGATCAAGGGCATCGTGCCGCCCCTGTCGGACCAGGCCTGGGTCGACGCCTTCGCCGCCTACAAGGCGACGCCGCAATACCTCTACACCAACAGCGGCATGTCGCTGGACGCGTTCAAGGGGATCTTCTTCTGGGAATGGCTGCATCGGGCATGGGACCGGCTGAGCGGCCTGGTCTTCGCCGCCGGCCTGGCCTGGTTCGCCTGGCGCCGGGCGCTGGGCTGGAACCTGGGCCTGCGCCTGCTGGCCCTGCTGGTGGTCGGCGGGCTGCAGGGCGTGCTGGGCTGGGTGATGGTGCGGAGCGGGCTGGACCACCGGCCGTCGGTCAGCCACTACCTGCTGGCCGCGCATCTCGGCCTGGCCGTTCTGCTGTACGCCCTGATCCTGTGGGCCGCCTACGGGCTGGTGCTGACCCGCCAGGGCAATTTCGCCGCCGCGCCGTCGCTGCGCCGCCACGCCGCCATCGCCATCGGCTGCGTCGCCGTCACCATGTGCTGGGGCGCCTTCGTCGCCGGGCTGGATGCGGGGCAGGTCTACAACACCTTCCCGCTGATGGACGGCCGCTTCCTGCCGCCCGAGGCGTTCAGCATCATCCCGGGCTGGCTGAACCTGTTCGACAACACCGCCCTGGTCCAGTTTACCCATCGCTGGCTGGCGATCGGCACCGCCCTGGTGGTGCTGGCCCTGGCGGTCCGCACCACCCGCACGCCCGTCGCCGGCTGGGGCCATCTGGTCGGGCTGATGGTGCTGGTCCAGGTGGGCCTGGGCATCTCCACCCTGCTGACGCAGGTGCCGGTCGGGCTGGGCGCGATGCACCAGGCGGGGGCCCTGGTGCTGCTGGCCCTGCTGCTGGCGTTGCGTTTCGTAACCCGGCCGGTTTCGGAATCACGGCCCAAATGAGCCCAAGAAGAACTTAAAGTACAACCGAAGGGCTGATTCGACACTTTCCTTTTTGCGACTTTTGCAAGGCGCCAAACCTGCTCCAGAATCATAGCAGACCCGCGAATTCGATTGCCGAAGGGCGGTCGAGTCGATACCGTCCACGCCATCACTCCTCGCTGGTGGGAGACGGACGAAATGCGCGTCTGATTGCGACGCGTTTGATGCAAACAAACCAGCGACCGGGACCGAAACCGGAAACAGTAGGGGCGAACACATGCACAGTTTCACCAAGATCCTGGCGCGCGGGCTGCTCGCCGCTGCCCTGATGGGCGGCGTCTCGAGCGCTGCGATGGCCGAAATCGTCTTCAACAAGGGCAATGGCGCCGAGCCGCTGACGCTCGACCCACACAAGCTGTCCGGCGTGCCGGAATCGAACGTGGCCATGGATCTGTTCGAGGGCCTGCTGACGCCCGACGCCAAGGGCGAGCCTTCGCCGGGCGCGGCGGAAAGCTGGACGGTGTCGGACGATGGCCTGACCTACACCTTCAAGCTGCGCCAGAACGAGCAGTGGTCCGACGGCACCCCGGTGACCGCCGCCGACTTCGTGTTCTCCTGGCATCGCCTGATCGACCCGAAGACCGCTGCCGACTACGCCTACTTCCTGGACCAGGTCGTCGGCGCCAAGGATGCCCGTCTCGGCAAGGGGTCGGTGGACCAGGTCGGCGTGAAGGCGATCGACGACCACACGCTGGAAGTGAAGCTGGTTGCCCCGACGCCGTACTTCCTGTCGTCCCTGGTGCATCAGTCGACCTATGCCATCAGCAAGGCCAACTACGACAAGTTCGGCGACGATTTCATCAAGGCCGGCAACCTGATCTCGAACGGCGCCTACCAGCTGGCCGAGGCCGTGCCGCAGGGCTACATCAAGCTGACGAAGAACCCGCATTTCCATGATGCGGACAACGTCAAGATCGACACGGTGATGGTCTATCCCACCGAGGACATCGACGCCGAGCTGCAGCGCTTCAAGGCCGGCGAGCTGGACATGACCTACGAGTTGCCGAGCCAGCAGATCCCGACGCTGCAGAAGGAAATGCCGGACCAGATCCACATCGCCCCGTATCTCGGCGTCTACTTCTACGCGTACAACCTGACCCATGAGCCGTGGAAGAGCAGCCCGGAGCTGCGCCAGGCCCTGTCGCTCGCGGTCGACCGTGACTCGCTGATCAAGAACGTCACCCAGGCCAGCCAGATCCCGGCTTACACCTTCGTGCCGCCGGGCACGATCAACTTCCCGACCTGGGAGCCGGATGTCGCCAAGCTGACCCAGGCCGAGCGCGACGCCAAGGCCAAGGAGCTGTACGCCAAGGCCGGCTACGGCCCGGACAAGCCGCTGAAGCTGGAGCTGACCTACAACACCAGCGAGAACCACAAGAAGGTGGCCGTGTTCATCGCCGCCATGTGGAAGCAGAAGCTGGGCGTCAACGTCAGCCTGGTGAACCAGGAATGGGGCACCTTCCAGGACACCCGCGACAAGAAGGAATTCCCTGACATCGCGCGCCATGGCTGGATCGGCGACTACAACGACGCCTATGGCTTCCTGCAGCTCGAGCTGGGCGATGTCGGCGAGCAGAGCACCTCGGGCTACTCCAACCCGAAGTTCGACGACCTGATGGCCCAGGCCGCCAAGGCGACCGAAGCGACCAAGCGCGGCGAGCTGATGCAGGAGGCGGAGAAGCTGATGATCGCCGACCTGCCGGTGCTGCCGCTGTACTTCTACACCACCCACCACGCCGTCTCCCCCGCCCTGAAGGGCTGGGTGGACAACGTGTCGGATTACCACCTGTCGCGCTGGCTGTCCGTCCAGCGCTGAGGATGAGTCTGTGACGATGCCCGCCCACCGGACCCGCCGGAGGGCGGGCATCGACCTTTTCGGCCCCCGGGATACGTCCGACATCTCCCGCCGGGCGAGGATCTGATGCCATGCTGAGCTATGCCGTGCGCCGCATCCTGGGCGCGATCCCGACCATCCTGGCGATCATCGCGCTCGCCTTCTTCATGATCCGCCTGGCGCCGGGCGGCCCGTTCGCCAGCGACAAGCCGCTGCCGATCGAGATCAAGCGCAACCTGGAAAAGGCGTACCATCTGGACGAGCCGCTCTACATGCAGTTCGGCCGCTACATGGGCAATGTCCTGCAGGGCGATTTCGGCCCCTCGTTCCGGATGCGCGACTATTCGGTGAACGAGCTGCTGCGCCAGGGCTTCCCGTATTCGCTGCAGATCGGCCTGATCGCGGTGGTGATCGCCAGCTTCTTCGGCATCCTGTTCGGCACCATCGCGGCCCTGAAGCAGAACACGCCCGGTGACTACGGCACCATGGCGATCGCCATGATCGGCATCACCATACCCAACTTCGTCGTCGCCCCGCTTCTGGTCCTGCTGTTGGCCGTCACCTGGCGAATACTGCCGGCCGGCGGCATCACCGCCGGCTGGACCTCGTTCATCCTGCCGATCGTGGCACTGTCGCTGCCGCCGACTGCCTACATCGCCCGGCTGACCCGCGCCAGCATGATCGAGGTGCTGCGCTCGAACTTCGTCCGCACCGCCCGGGCCAAGGGCCTGCCGGAGCGGATCACCATCATGCGGCACACGCTGAAGGCCGGGCTGCTGCCCGTGGTCTCCTATCTCGGCCCCGCCACCGCCGGCATCATCACCGGCTCGATCGTGATCGAGCAGATCTTCGGCATCCCCGGCATCGGCCGCTATTTCATCCAGGGCGCGCTGAACCGCGACTACACGCTGGTGATGGGAACGGTGATCTTCTTCGCCGTCCTGATCATCCTGTTCAACCTGCTGGTCGACCTGCTGTACGGCGCACTCGACCCGCGCGTGCGCTACGATTGAGGACGCGCCGATGACCGACGCCACCATCGGATCCCTTCCCCCGGCCGCCAAGCCGATCAAGGGCCGCAGCCTGTGGCAGGACGCCTGGCGGCGCCTGCGCACCAACAAGGCCGCCATCGTCAGCCTCGCAGTGCTGGCCCTGATCGCCGTCGCCTGCGTGGTCGGGCCGTACCTGCTGCCCTACGGGCTGGACGATGTCGACTACGCCGCCTTCACCACGGCGCCCAGCTTCGCGGCCTCGGCCGACGGCACGGCCGCGCATTATTTCGGCACCGAGGCCAACGGCCGCGACCTGCTGGTCCGCACCCTGTACGGCGGCCAGATCTCGCTGATGGTCGGCATCGTCGGCACCCTGGTCAGCCTGATCATCGGCGTCACCTACGGCGCCACCTCGGGCTTCCTGGGCGGGCGGGTCGACAGCATGATGATGCGGCTGGTCGACGTGCTCTATTCCCTGCCCTTCATGTTCTTCGTCATCCTGCTGATGGTGTTCTTCGGCCGGAACATCCTGCTGATCTTCGTCGCCATCGGCGCGGTCAACTGGCTGGACATGGCGCGCATTGTCCGCGGCCAGACCCTGTCGATCAAGCGCAAGGAATACATCGAGGCGGCGCATGCCTGCGGCGTGTCGAGCTGGGGCATCATCCGCAAGCACGTCATCCCGAACACGCTCGGCCCGGTCATCGTCTACATGACCCTGACCGTGCCGCAGGTGATCCTGCTGGAGAGCTTCCTGTCCTTCCTCGGCCTCGGGGTGCAGGAGCCGATGACCAGCTGGGGGGTGCTGATCTCCGAAGGCGCCCGCAGCATGACCATCGCCTGGTGGATGCTGGTGTTCCCGGCCGTGTTCCTGGCCGTCACCCTATTCTGCCTCAACTTCATCGGCGACGGCCTGCGCGACGCCCTCGACCCGCGCGATCGCTGAGCCCAAGGCCATCGGAACCATGACCGCAACACTCCTCACCCCCCCGAGCGCCATGACCGGCACCGTGGCCACCCCGGCCGTCCAGACCGAGACCATCCTGGCGATCCGCAACCTCGTCACCCGGTTCAAGACCGGCGACGGCATGGTCGCCGCGGTGAACGGCATCTCGCTCGACATCGCCGCGGGAGAGACCATCGGCATCGTCGGCGAATCCGGCTCGGGCAAGAGCCAGCTGTTCATGTCGGTGATGGGCCTCCTGGCCTCCAACGGCCGCGCCACCGGCAGCGTGAAGTACCGCGGGCAGGAGATCCTGGGCCTGCCGCCGGCCAAGCTGAACCGGGTCCGCGGTTCGAAGATGTCGATGATCTTCCAGGACCCGATGACGTCGCTGAACCCCTATCTGACCATCGCCCGGCAGATGACCGAGGTGCTGGTGCAGCACAAGGGGATGACCCAGTCCCAAGCGATGAAGCGGTCGATCGAGATGATGGACCTGGTCCGCATCCCCGAGGGCAAGCGGCGCATCGGCATGTACCCGCACGAATTCTCCGGCGGCATGCGCCAGCGCGTGATGATCGCCATGGCGCTGCTGTGCCAGCCGGACCTGCTGATCGCCGACGAGCCGACCACCGCGCTCGACGTCACCGTCCAGGCCCAGATCCTGGACCTGATGCGCGACCTGAAGCGCGAGTTCAACACCTCGATCGTGCTGATCACCCACGATCTCGGCGTCATCGCCGGCCTCGCCGACCGGGTGATGGTGATGTATGCCGGCAATGTGATCGAGGCCGGGTCGGTGCGGGACATCTTCTACGACCCGCAGCACCCCTACACCGAAGGCCTGCTGCAGAGCATGCCGCGGCTGAACTCGGACCGGCATGCCGAGCTGCCGTCGATCGGCGGCCAGCCGCCGAACCTGCAGGACCTGCCACCGGGCTGCAACTTCCAGCCGCGCTGCCGCTACGCCCATGCGCGCTGCCTGGCCGAGGAGCCGGCGCTGCGCCCCTGCGGCGACCCGGCCGCCCTGCGCGCCAAGGCCTGCCATCTCGAGCAGCTGCCCCTGACCGAGGCCGACCGCGCCGTCATCGACGCCGACCGCGCCGCCCGCACCCGTCATTGAGGCCCGTGCCATGACAGACAGCTTCCAGTCCGACGGCAAGCCCATCCTCTCGGTGCGCGACCTGCGCGTGCACTTCGCCATGCCGAAGCGGCACATGTGGTCGGGCCACCGCGACTACCTCAAGGCGGTCGACGGCGTCAGCTTCGACCTCAAGGCCGGCGAGACGCTGGGCGTGGTGGGCGAATCCGGCTGCGGCAAGTCGACCCTCGGCCGCGCCGTGCTGCAGCTGATCCCGCCGACCGCGGGCCAGGTGGTGTGGATGGGCGAGAACATCGCCAATCTCGACAGCAACACGATGCGCGAGAAGCGCCAGGACCTGCAGATCATCTTCCAGGATCCGCTGGCCTCGCTGAACCCGCGCATGACGGTCGGCGACATCATCGGCGAGCCGCTGGACGTGTTCGAGGCCAAGCTGACCAAGAAGGAGCGCCGGGCCAAGGTCGAGGAGATCATGGCGCTGGTGGGCCTGCGGCCCGAGATGATCAACCGCTACCCGCACGAATTCTCCGGCGGCCAGGCCCAGCGCATCGGCATCGCCCGGGCGATGATCCTGAACCCCAAGCTGATCATCTGCGACGAGCCGGTCTCGGCGCTGGACGTCTCGATCCAGAGCCAGATCGTCAACCTGCTGATGCGGCTGCAGCGCCAGTTCGGCCTGTCGCTGATCTTCATCAGCCACGACCTGTCGGTGGTGCGCCACATCAGCCACCGCATCATGGTGCTGTATCTCGGCAAGCTGGTGGAGGTCGCCGACCGCGACGACATCTACGACAATCCGCGCCATCCCTATACCCAGGCGCTGATCTCGGCGGTGCCCCTGCCCGACCCGGATGCGGAGCGGGCGAAGAAGCGGATTGTGCTGACCGGCGACCTGCCGAGCCCGCTGAACCCGCCCACCGGCTGCTACTTCCGCACCCGCTGCCCCAAGGCGCAGGATCTGTGCGCCCAGGTGGCGCCGCAGCTGATCGATGTCGGCAGCCCCGGCCACCAGGCCGCCTGCCACTTCTGGGACACGCCGACCCCGGCCCGGCGGCAGGAAGAGGCGGCTTAGGCCGCTCCGTCCGCCGCCGACGCTTGCGTGGTCCGCGCGATTCCCGCTGTAATCGGACCTCCCCTCCGCAGCCGGGGCCGCGCATGACCACAGACATCCCGGTGATCGACCTGGCGCCGCTCCGCCGCGGCGGGGCGGCGGGGCTGAAGACGGTGGCGCGGCAGCTCGGCCAGGCCTGCCGCGAGGTCGGATTCTTCGCCGTCACCGGCCATGGCATCGATTCGGATCTGACCGGCCGGGTCTTCGCCGCCTCAAGGGATTTCTTCGCCCGGTCCGCGGCCGAGAAGACGGCGCTGTCGATCACCGGCTCGCCCCACAACCGCGGCTATGTCGGCATCGGCGCCGAGACTCTGGACACGACCCGGCCGAGCGATCTGAAGGAAGCCTTCAACATCGGCCTCGACCTGCCGGCGGACCACCCCGAGGTGGTGGCTGGGCGCCCGTTCCGCGGGGTCAACCTGTGGCCCGGCATTCCCGGCTGGCGCGAGGCCATGCTGGCCTATTTCGACGCGGCCTGGCGCCTCGGCCGGCAGTTGCATCGCGGTTTCGCCAGCGATCTCGGCCTCGACCCCGACCATTTCGAGAGCCGGCTGGACGCCCCGATGGCGATCCTGCGCCTGCTGCATTATCCGCCGCGGCCCGGGCAGGTGGCGCCGGGCCAGATGGGAGCCGGCACCCACACCGACTACGGCAACGTCACCATCCTGGCGACCGACGGCGTGGCGGGGCTGCAGGTGCGGCGTCGGGATGGGGTGTGGCTCGACGCGCCGGCCGTCGACGGCGGCTTCCTGTGCAACATCGGCGACTGCCTGATGCGCTGGACCAACGATGTCTACGTCTCGACGCCGCATCGCGTGCAGCCGCCGGAGCGGGAGCGCTTCTCGGTCGTCTTCTTCCTCGACCCCAACCCGGACGCCCGGGTCGAATCCCTGCCCGGCTGCGTCACCCCGGACCGGCCGGCGCGCTATCCGCCGGTGCTGGGCGCGGACTACCTGCAGTCGCGGCTCGACGCCACCTATGCCCATCTGGCGCCGCGCGGCCGCGCTGAGCCATCGTCCGCATAGCAAAAGGGCGCCGGAAAATCCGGCGCCCTTTGGCGTTCGTCCTGTCCCGGAGGATCAGGCGGCGGCGGCCAGCGAGGCCACAACCGTGGTGAAGTGCTCGACGATCGCGCCCTTGAAGGCGTCCATGTCGAGGTCGTCGCGCGCGGTGATCAGGTTGCCCTCGACCAGCACGCTGTCGTCGGCCAGCTTGGCGCCGGCGGCCTCGAGGATCTCACGCGACGCATCGCTGGCCACGACGGTGCGGCCCTGGATGCGTTCGGCCAGCGCCAGAAGCTGCGGGCCGTCGCCGAGCGCCGCGATCGGCTTGCCGGCGTCGGCGAAGCCACGGAGGATGCGCTTGGTGTGCGGGTTGGCGGAGAGCTTGGCAATGCCGCGCTCGCCGCCCGGGATCAGCACCGCGTCGAAATCCGCGGCCAGGGCGTTCGACAGCGGCACGTCGACCGCGAAGTAGTGGCCCCAGGACTTGTCATGCCAGCCATTGACCAGCCCCTGCTCGGTCGAGACGATCTTGAGCGTGGCGCCGGCGGCCAGCAAAGCGCGCTGCGGCTCGGTCATCTGGATTTCCTCGAAACCATTGGAAACGAGGATGGCAATCGTCTTCCCGGCGAGAGGCTTGTCCTGCTGCATGTATTATTCTCCCTCGTTAAGCCGGCTGATCAGCCGGTCCCGGCGGATCCCCGTTGGATCCAGATGGCCGCCTTCCGGACGCGCGCACGTCGCCGTCCTGCGCTGCGGGTCGCGTCTCGCGGGCAGCGGCAAAACCATGCCGGGATGGTGATTGAATTCGATCGTAGAAGTGGCGGTGCCGGCATCAAAAGTCAATGCCGCTGACCCTTCGCATGGGTGCATTGCACAATGGTTGGTCTCGGGGTCGGGCTCGGCCCGCTTCGAGGGCCCTGCCCACCAACGGAAAACCGCCGCCCCGAGGGGCGGCGGTCTCCAGTTCAACGTTCGGTGAGGCGCCGGTCTTGGAATGCCGACGCTCGCGGATCACCGCGCCGAAGAGATCGATATCAGGCCGGCAGACCGGAGGTCGCCGACGCCGCTCGATCCGACGCACGTCCCATCAGGGCCGCCGCGGAGATCTGGTTCACCAGAGCGCTAGACATCGGATCACCTCCTTTCGGTTGTTTGCACCTGCGACAAAGGTCGGACGTGACGGCGGCGATGTCAACCCCGGTGCCTCAATGGGCCTGACCGGCCGCGACATTGACCGCCAGCGCCAGGATCACGGTGTTGAACAGGAAGGACGCGACGCCGTGGCCGAGGGTCAGGCGGCGCATGTAGGAATTCGTGACCTGCACGTCCGACACCTGCGCCGTCATGCCGACGACGAAGGAATAGTACAGGAAATCCCAGATCCCGGGCGCGTCGTCGCCGGGGAACTCCAGCCCCTTGGCGTCGCGGCGCTTGCCCGGCGCGCCCTCGCCCCCGGCCCGGGCGTAGTAGAGATGGGCGTAGCGGAAGGCGATGATGGTGTGCAGGGTGACCCAGCCCAGCAGCACGCTGGCAATCGCCAGCAGCAGATGCAGCGTCGACGAGTCGGACTGGTTCAGCAGGCTGAAGATCGAGGCGACGCTGAGGCCGATGCCGATCACGGTGATCGCCGCGATCAGCGGCATCCCCTCGTCTTCGATATCCGCCTTGCGCCGGATCACATCCGGCGTCGCCCGGCGGACCAGCACCGCCGTCCAGATCAGGTAGAGGCCGAAGAAGCCGTCGCCGGCGACGATCACCGACAGCGGGGCGCCGTTGTGGCGGCCGAGCGCCACCCACAGCCCCAGCCCGAGCAGGGCCGCGGCATAGAAGCGGAGGTGGTGCCGCAGGTGGTTCCGGATCAGCTCGGGCAGGGCAGCCTCCTTGAAGCGTGGCACCGGGGAAGCGTGGCGCCGGGCGATCCGGCCGGCTCAGCCGAAGCGCTTCGCCAGCCGCCCCAGCGCGTCGTCCAGCACCGCATCCTGCTTGGCGAAGCAGAACCGCGCCACGGTCGCCAGCGGATCCTCGGCATAGAAGGCCGAGACCGGGATGGCGGCGACGCCGACATCCTCGATCAGGTGGCGGCAGAAGGCCTGGTCGTCGCCGTTGAAGCCGGTCGAGCCGATGTCGAGATTGACGAAATAGGTGCCGTCGCAGGGCAGGACGCCGAGCCCCAGCCGCCGCAGCCCGGCGGCGAAGCGGTCGCGCTTGCCCTGCAGTTCGGCAATCACGCCGTCATAGTAGTCGTCGCCCTTGGCCAGGCCATAGGCCACGGCGGCCTGCAGGTTCGGCGGGGTGGTGAAGGTCAGGAACTGGTGCGCCTTGCCCAGCAGCGTCGCCAGAGGCGGCGCCGCGGTGACGTAGCCGACCTTCCAGCCGGTCAGCGAGAAGGTCTTTCCGGCCGATCCGATCTTCAGGCAGCGGTCGCGCATGCCGGGCCGGGCGATCAGCGGCTGGTGCCGCCGGCCGTCGAACACCAGGTGCTCATAGACCTCGTCGCAGATGGCATAGGCGTTCGAGCCGGTGATGAATTCGGCGAGGAGGTCGAGCTCGGCCGCCCCGAACACCTTGGCCGCCGGGTTCAGCGGGTTGTTGAACAGCACCGCCTTGGTGCGGGGCGAGAAGGCGCGGGCCAGCGCCGCCCGGTCGAACGACCAGTCGGGCGGGGTCAGGTGCACGAATTTCGGCACGCCGCCGGCACGGCGGACCAGCGGCAGGTAGGCGTCGTAGAGCGGTTCGAACAGCACCACCTCGTCGCCCGGCTCGATCAGCGCGAACAGGGCGGCGGCCAGCGCCTCGGTGGCGCCCGACGTGACCACCACCTCGGCCTCGGGATCGACCTCGAGGCCGTAGAAGCGCTTGTCGTGGTCGGCCACGGCCTTGCGCAGCTCGGGCAGGCCGAGCATCGGCGGGTACTGGTTCCAGCCATCGGTGACGGCGGTGGCCGCGACCCGCAGCACATCCTCCGGCCCGCGGCCGTCGGGGAAGCCCTGGCCGAGATTGACCGCGCCATGCTGGCGCGCCAGCCGGGACATGACCTCGAACACCGTGGTGCCAAGGCCGGAGAAGAGGGCGTTTCCGGGCTTCATCATGCGCTTTCGGGACGGTCGACGGGCCGGGGCAAGGTCAGTGCTTGGTCACCTCGGGCGCGTCGAAATCATCCTCGTCGTCGGCGCCGTCCTCGACCACATCGAGCATCTCCTCGAATCGGTCGAGCAGGTCGGAATAGTCGCGGTTGGCGCGCAGGAACTTGCGAAAGGCGGTGTCGTGGCGGTGGTCCGCCTCGAACCAGGCATCGGCCGCCCGCTGGTGCTCGCCATGGGCCGACAGGTGATAGAAGGCGGCCTGCTCGACGCTGTTGATCTCGCTCTCGTCGAGGAGCTCGAGCACCGACCCGACATAGGTCGGCAGGCCGGTGAGGAAGGCGATCTCGTTCGCTGCGGCGGCCAGCTCGGCATCGTCCAGCGGCTCGTCCGGCGCCTCGCCGGCGGCGACGGCGGCGGCGTGCGCGTCCTCCTCCATCTTCTGGATCTCGGCGCGCAGGGCCGCGAAGTCGCTGCCCTCGCCGATCAGCGCCTCGTTCGGGCTGCCGCCGATCGCCGCCTCGATCGCCAGCAGCGTGTCGAGCAGCCGGCGCTTGCGCACCACCCAGTTGGCCCCGCTGCGGATCTCCTCGGCGATCGACCGCAGCCGCTCCTGTTCCTCCGGCGCCATATCGGCGAGCAAAGACGTCTCAGGCTTGGCAATCGCAGTCACGTCGGTCGTCCTGTCTGTCGCGCCCCGGCGGCGCGGCGGCACCCTAGCACAAGCCCCCCGCCGATGGCGAAGCTTGACCCCCGTCCGGCACATGCCTATCTGGTCCGCACGATGTCCAAACTTCCCATCCTCGTCGCCCCCGATTCCCGCCTGAAGACCAGGGCCAAGCCCGTCGCGCAGGTGGATGACCGCGTCCGCAAGCTGACCGACGACATGCTGGAAACCATGTACGACGCGCCCGGCATCGGCCTGGCCGCGCCGCAGATCGGCGTGCTGGAGCGGATCGTGGTGATCGACGTCGCCGGCAAGGACGAGCCGCGGGCACCGCTGCGCCTGATCAACCCCGAGATCACCTGGGCGTCGGAAGACCTGCAGACCGCCGAGGAGGGCTGCCTGTCCCTGCCCGAGCAATGGGCCGAGGTGGTGCGGCCGGCCGAGGTCAAGTTCCGCTATCTCGACGAGACCGGGGCGAAGCAGGAGCGGCACGCCACCGGCATCCTGGCGGTGTGCGTGCAGCACGAGATCGACCATCTCGACGGCGTGCTGTTCGTCGACCACCTGTCGGCGCTGCGCCGGAACATGATCCTGAAGAAGGTCCTGAAGTGGAAGAAGGAGCACGTGGAGTAAGGCTCTCCACGCGCCGCCCGGCTATTCCTTCGCCGCGTCCCAGTAACTGGTGCCGCCGATGTTGAGCGTGTCCGGCGCCGCGGCGTCGCCGACCGCGACGCCGATCCGCAGCCGGGTGACCGTGCCGTCCTCCGCCGTCAGCTGCAGCGCGTAGCCGTCGAGCCGATAGCGCCCGGCCGAATCATGTGACTTGGTGGCCCCGCCGACGGAGAAGCCATTCTCGTTCATGACGGCGCCGAAACCGCCCCCCGAGACCCCGACCGAGCCGCCATCGGGGCCGGTGCCTGCCAGGCTGTGCATGAAGAAGCTGCCGGACTGGTGCCGCTCGAAGGTCCCATCGGGCCGGAAGACATAGGTGATGCGCGTGGTGACACCGCCCTGCGACACGTTCAGGTAGTAGTAGGAATGGTCGAGCCGGGCATCGGCCGGGAACGGCTTCAGCACGGTGAAGCTGGGCAGGTCCGCCTTCGGCCCCGCCGCCGCGGTCATCACATAGGTGTCGTCCGGATGCTCCCAGCGCGACCAGTCCTGCGGCGCCCGGCGCCGCACCTGCGCCGCGTCCAGGTCGGTCGGCGGATAGGCGAAATCGTAGCGGTAGCCGGTGCCGTCCTTCAGCAGCAGGTAGCTCTCCTCGTTGCGGTCGGTGTAGGTGCCGCCGCCCATCGGATTGATCCCGATCTGGAACTGCTCGCGGAACAGCACCGCCTCGATCTGGTCGGCCGGCACGCCCTTGTCCGCCCCGGCATAGACCTCCTCGGCGCTGGGCGGCCGGTATTCCAGGAGGTCCGTCTCCGGCAGGTCCGACCGGGCGATGCCGCCCGCATCCGCCAGCTGCCGGCAGCCGGACAGCTTGATCACCTTGAAGGCGTAGACCCGGCTGACCTGGCCGAGGATGGTGACGTCCCGCCCCCGCGCCTGCTCGAACCGCGCCTCCTCCGTCTTGTCGGCGAAGTCGCAGGAGACGGTCCAGATCGACCGCTGCTCCGGCAGCCATTGCTGCAGGTCGTCGCTGCCGATCACTCGGCCGGCGACCGCGACAGGCCCGAGCTGCTGCATCGCAGCGACGGCGGCCTCGGACTTCTCGTCGTCGTCCTTGCCCGGCACGCGCTGCAGCAGGCCGGCGCCGAGCGCGGACAGCTGGCCGACGCTGAACAGCGTCTTCGGCTTCGGGGTCAGGCCGGCATCGTCGGGCAGGTTGGCCTTGGCGATGCCGTCGGCACCGTCGAGCAGCCGGCACCCGTCCAGCGTGACCAGCTCGAAGTCGTAGACCCGGTCGATGTGGCCGGAGACGACGACGTCGCGCCCCTCCTGCTGCCGGAACAGCCGCTCCTCGGTGTCGTCGGCGAAGTCGCAGCGGACGCTCCACAGCGACTGCCGGTCGGCGGTCCATTGCTGGATGGTGTCGCTGTCGATGGCCCGGCCGGAGACGGCGATCAGTCCGGTCCGGCCCAGCACCTTGGACACCCAGTCGGTCCGGTCGGTGTCGTCGCCGGGCGGCGCCTGGCGCCACCCTTCGGCCGCCAGAGCCGAGAGCTGGCCGGCGGTGTACAGCGTCTTCGGCTGCGGCATCGTCCCGGCCATCGCCTCCAGCACCGCCCGGGCCGCCGGCGCCTTGTCGGCCAGGGCGAAGGTCTTGTCGCCGAACAGCGCCGGCAGGGCGGCGCACAGGAGCGGCGTCTTCTGGATCAGGGCGTCGGCCTGGGCCGTCAGCGCGCCGTCGAGCTTCGACCGGTTCTGGTCGAGGGTGCCGAACCCAGCCATCGCCCGCTCCAGCAGCCGCTCCAGACGATCGGCGTCGTTGGCGCGGCGCCAGGCGTCGAGCGCCGCCGCATGCGCCGCGGCGCCGGCCGCATCGACCTTGTCGCAGCTGGCGGCGACCGCCCGGGTCAGGCCGATCGGGACATAGACGGTGGTGATGGCCTGGGCCGCGGCCTTGGGATCGGGGCTGCCGGCCGCGTGGGCCGTGCCCGCGGCCAGGGTGGCGGCCAGCGACGCGCCGATGACGAGATGCGCCAGGGTCCTCATCCATCCCTCCCCATCCGACTCCGGCGCCAGCCTGACGCGGCGTCGGGGCAAGAACAAGGCAGGCGGTCAGGCGGCCCGGGACGCCCCGCGCAGGCCGTCGCGCATCGCTTCCTCGCCGTCGCGCAGGGCCAGCACATAGGCCGGCAGGTCCGGGGCGTCGCCCTGCCAGCCGAAGGCGGCGGCGATCTCGGCGGTCGGCACGGCGCCGCCGCGGCGGCGGAACGCGGCCTTGACCACGGCATGGGCCGCGGCCGCGCCGGAGGCATTTTCGAAGCTCTGCTCGAGATACAGCCACTTCCCATCCCAGCCCAGCAGCCGGCTGCGCAGGCTGTAGCGGGCGAAGGCGGGGATCGAGCGGCGGTAGCGGATGGTCACCGCCGCGATCACCGGCATCCAGCCCTGGCGGCGGATGATGCCGACCAGCCCGGCCCTGATCATCAGGTCGGTGCGGCCGAGGTCCATCACCGTGAGGTAGCGGCCGTTGTTGAGGTGCAGGTTGAGGTCGAGGTCGTTCGGCCACACCCGGAACGCGACCACGCTGTCGTCGAACATGCCGATGCGGCGCCCGAACAGCGCCGCCAGCATGACCCGGATGAGGCGGAGATAGAGGTTCATCGGCGTCCCATCCGCCCGTTTGTCATGCCACGGCTCGACCGTGGCATCCAGGGGCCACCAGAGCGGCTCTTCGTGGCCCCTGGATTGCCCGGTCAAGCCGGGCAATGACAGTCAGAGTTACACGCGGCGCGAAGAGGCCCCTCAGAACGCCTCCGCCTCCAGCGCCATCAGGGGCGCCTTGCCGGCCATGATCTGGATGAACAGCGACCCGGTCTCCGGCAGCATGCGCTGAATGAAGAACCGCGCCGTCTTCAGCTTGGCGTCGTAGAATCCGGCCCGGCCCTCGGCCTTCGGCGCCTTCTCCAGCGCCAGCTTGGCCATCCGCGCCCACATCCAGCCCATCGCCACCAGGGCGAACAGCTTGAGGTAGTCGGTCGACGCGGCCCCCGCCTCCTCCGGGTCCTTCAGCCCCTTCTGGGCGATCCAGGCGGTGGCCTGCTGCAGCTTGCCGAAGGCCTTTGCCAGCGGGCCGACGAATTCCAGCATCGCCGGGTTCTCGGCCTCCTCGCGGATGAAGGCGTCGACCGGATGGAAGAAGCTGCGCAGCAGCCGGCCCATGTCCTGCGGCATCTTGCGGCCGACCAGGTCGAGCGCCTGGATGCCGTTGGCGCCCTCGTAGATCTGGGCGATGCGAGCATCGCGGACGAACTGCTCCATCCCCCATTCCCTGATGTAGCCGTGGCCGCCCAGCACCTGCTGCGACCGGGTGGCGACCTCCAGCCCCATGTCGGTGAAGTAGGCCTTCAGGATCGGCGTCATCAGCGACACGAAGTCGTTCGACTGCTGCCGCACCGCCGGATCGGGATGCCTGGTGTAGAGGTCGATGTTGATGCCGACCAGGTAGCCCAGCGCCCGCGCGCCTTCGGCGAAGGCCTTGCCGGTCAGCAGGTTCTTGCGCACGTCGGGATGGACGATGATCGGGTCGGCCGGCTTGTCCGGCGCCTGGGTGCCGGCCAGCGAGCGGCCCTGCAGCCGGTCCTTGGCATAGGTCACGGCGTTCTGGTAGGCGACCTCGGCCACGCCCAGCCCCTGCAGCGCGACGCCGAGCCGGGCGGTGTTCATCATCACGAACATCGCCCGCATGCCCTTGTGCTTCTCGCCGACCAGCCAGCCGGTGGCGCCGTCGAGATTCATCACGCAAGTGGACGACGCCTTGACCCCCATCTTGTGCTCGATCGAGCCGCAGGCGATGCCGTTGCGGGGGCCGGCGACGACCGACCCGCCCTCCTCCTTCGGCAGGAACTTCGGCACCACGAACAGGCTGATGCCCTTGATGCCGGGCGGCGCGTCGGGCAGCCGGGCCAGCACCAGGTGGATGATGTTCTCGGTCAGGTCGTGCTCGCCGGCCGAAATGAAGATCTTGGTGCCGGTGATGCTCCAGGCGCCGTCAGCCGCAGGTTCGGCCTTCGTGCGAATCAGGCCGAGATCGGTGCCGCAATGCGGTTCGGTCAGGCACATGGTGCCGGACCAGATGCCGTCGGCCAGCTTGGGCAGATAGGTCGCCTTCTGCGATTCGTCGCCATAGGCCTCGATCGCGTTGTAGGCGCCCTGCGACAGGCCGGGATACATGCCGAAGGACATGTTGGCCGAGGACAGCACCTCCTCCATCACGAAGTTGACCGCCTTGGGCATGCCCTGGCCGCCATAGGCCGGGTCGGCCGACAGGCCGGTCCAGCCGCCTGCGGTGAAGGTGCGGTACGCCTCCTTGAAGCCCTTCGGCGTGTAGACGACGCCGTTCTCGAAGCGGCAGCCCTCCTCGTCGCCGGGCTGGTTCAGGGGCGTCAGCTCGTTCTCGGCGAGGCGCGCCGCCTCCTCCAGGATGGCGTCGACGGTATCAGGCGTCGCCTCCTCATAGCCGGGAAGCTTGGCGAGCTGGCCGACATCGAGCAGTTCGTGCAGCACGAAGCGGATGTCGTCGAGCGGGGCCTTGTAGCTGGGCATCTCTCGAGTCCTCTCAGTTCCGCAGCGGCTTGCCGGTGGTCAGCATGTGCTCGACGCGGGCGATGGTGCCGGGCAGGCGCACAAGCTGGCTGAACATCTCGTGCTCCAGCGCCAGCACGTCATCCTCGGTCAGCGTCTCGGTGATGTCGGTGTCGCCGCCCGAGAGCACATAGGCCAGCTTGTCCGAGACCACGACGTCGTAGGGCGTCGCCTTGCCGGTGCGCGCCAGGTCGCCCACCGCCAGCGCGAAGCCGGTCCGGGCGGTCGGGCCCGGCAGGCGGATCTCCACCGCCGGCTTGGGCGGCTGGTAGCCTTCGGCCAGCGCCAGCGCCTTGGCCTTGGCGTCGGCCAGCAGCCGGTCGCGGTTCATGGTGATGCCGTCGGCGGGGCGGAGATACAGCAGATCCTTCGCCTCGAAGGCCGATTTCGCCACCTGGGCCGTGCCGATGGTCTGGAACACCTGGCCCAGCGGCGGCATCGGGCCGCCCGGGCGCTTCGGCTGAGCGTTGGCGCGCAGCAGCATCTCCTTGCAGCCGCCCCAGCCGGGGATCAGCCCGACCCCGACCTCGACCAGGCCGCAATAGGTCTCGGCATGGGCCTGGATCGCGGCGGAATGCAGCAGGATCTCGCAGCCGCCGCCCAGCGCCATGCCGGCGGGCGCCGCCACGGTCGGGAACGGAGCGAATTTCAGCGCCTTGTAGGCGTCCTGCCCGCCCTTGATCAGCGCCTCGATCTGCGGCCACAGCGCGATGTTGATGCCGAACAGGGCGAGGCCGAGATTGGCGCCGACCGAGAAGTTGGTGCCCTCGTTGTAGATCACCATCGCCTTGTACTTCGACGCGGTGATGCGGATCGCCTCGCCCAGCAAGGCCATGGTCTGGTCGTCGAGACTGTTCATCTTCGAGATGAACTCGAAGCAGGTGACGCCGTCGCCGATGTCCCACAGCGCCGCCGAGCCGTTCTTCGCGATCGGCTTGGCTGTGCGCTTGATGTCGGCCAGCAGCAGCACGCCGTCCGGCCGCTTCACCTCGGCGTAGTCGCCGCCGGTGGTAAGGTACTGCAGGCGGCCATCCTGGACCCGGTAGAAGCTGCGGCCCTGCGCGGATTTCAGCAGCGCCGGCACCGGCTTGCCCTGGGTTTCCAGCCAGCCGATCAGCCAGTCGGCGCCGACCTGGTCGATCAGCTCGAACGGGCCGAAGCCCCAGTTGTAGCCCAGGCGCATCGCCTCATCGACCGCGACCACGGTGTCGGCGATCTGCGGCACCAGCCCGGCTGCGTAGGACAGGGTCTGGCCCAGCACCGTCGCGGCGAAGCGGCCGGCCTTGTCGTCGAACCCGACCAGCGCCTTCAGCCCGCCCCGGCGTGCCTCCTCGACGCTGTCCAGCTTCGGCTTGTCCGACTTCGCCCAGGCGCCGGTCTTGAGGTCGACGCTTTCCTTCACCCGGGCACCGTCGGTGGCCTTGCTGAGGCGGTAGAAGCCGCCCTTGCCCTTGCGCCCGGTGTAGCCGTCGGCGATCAGGTTCTCGATCACCGGCTCGACCCGATAGATGTCGCGGTACGGGTCGTCCTTCGGCAGGGTGGCCAGCAGGCTCTTGGCGATGTGCGGCATCAGGTCGAGCCCGACCAGGTCGATCAGCCCGAACACGCCGGTCTTGGGCACGCCCATCGGCCGGCCGGCGACCGCATCCGCCTCCTCGACCGTCAGGCCCAGATCGATGGCGGCGTTGACCGCGGCCTGGATCCAGTAGGTGCCGATGCGGTTGGCGATGAAGCCGGGCGTGTCCTTGCAGTCGACCACGCCCTTGCCGAGCGCGATGTCGGCGAAGCGGCGGATGCCGGCGACCAGGGCCGGGTCGCTGTCCGGCCCGACCACCAGCTCCAAGAGGCGCATGTAGCGCGGCGGGTTGAAGAAATGGGTGACCATGAAGGCGCGGCGGAAGGGCTCCGACCGGCCCTCGGTCAGGATCGCCAGCGGGATGGTCGAGGTGTTGGAGGAGATCACCGCCTCCGGCTTCAGCACCTGCTCGATGCGGGCATAGAGGTCCTGCTTGACCTTCGGGTCCTCCAGCACCGCCTCGACGATCCAGTCGCAGCCGGCCAGCTTGCCGAGGTCGTCCTCGGTGTTGCCGGTGGCGACCAGCCTGGCGGCCGCCGTCGACATGAAGGGCGCCGGATCGGTCTTGGCCATGCGCGCCAGCGCGCCTTCGGCGATCACGTTCCGGTTCTGCGCATCCCTCGGCACGATGTCGAGCAGCAGCACCGGCACGCCGGCATTGGCGAAGTGTGCGGCGATGCCGCTGCCCATCACCCCGGCGCCGATCACCGCGACTTGCTTGATATCCATGGTCTCAGCTCCCTGGTCGCCCTCGCTTCCCCTGGCCGTCATCCTCGCGCAAGCGGGGATCTCATGCAGACCTGGACGAGACTCCCGCTTGCGCGGGAATGACGGGAAAGGGTGGGACGGAAATCGTCAGATGGTCAGGCGGCTTCGAGGATGGTGGCGATGCCCTGGCCGCCGCCGATGCACATGGTGGCCAGCGCCAGCCGGCCGCCCTCGCGCTGCAGCAGCGAGGCCGCCTTGCCGGTGATCCGGGCACCCGAGGCGCCGAGCGGGTGGCCCAGCGCGATGGCGCCACCGTCGATGTTGGTCTTGGCCCAGTCGAGATCGAGGTCATGGCCGACCGCCAGCGCCTGGGCGGCGAAGGCCTCGTTCAGCTCGACCACGTCGATGTCCTTGATGGTCAGCCCGGCGCGCTTCAGCGCCTTGCGGCTGGCGTCAACCGGGCCGATGCCCATGATCTCCGGCGCGCAGCCCGCCACCGCGATCGACTTGATGCGGGCCAGGATCGGCAGGCCGGCGGCCTTGGCGAAGGCCTCGCTGGTGACCAGCGTCGCCGAGGCGCCGTCGGTCAGCGGGCTTGAGGTGCCGGCGGTGACGGTGCCGTTCTGGTCGAAGGCCGGCTTCAGGCCCGACAGGCCTTCCTGGCTGGTGTCGGGGCGGATGGTGCCGTCGCGTTCGACCGTGCCGTCCCGGGTCGCGATCGGCACGACCTCTGCGGCGAACTTGCCATCGGTCCAGGCCTTGGCCGCGCGCTGCTGCGAGCGGATGGCGAAGTCCTGCTGGCTCTCGCGGGTGATCTGGTACTTCACCGCGAGGTTCTCGGCGGTCACGCCCATGTTGAAGTAGGCCTGCGGCATCTCGGCGGCCAGCTTCGGGTTCGGCGCCGGGTTGAAGCCCATCATCGGCACCCGGGTCATGCTCTCGACCCCGGCGCACAGGAAGGCCTCGCCCGCGCCCATCTGGATGGCGCCGGCGGCCTGGTGGATCGCCTGCATCGACGACCCGCAGTAGCGGTTGACGGTGACGCCGCCGACCGACTGCGGCAGGCCGGCCAGGAACACCACCATGCGGGCCATGTTGAAGCCCTGCTCGCCCTCCGGGAAGGCGCAGCCCAGGATCAGATCCTCGATCGCGGCGGGGTCGACCCCGGTCTCGGCGACCAGCGCCTTGACGACCGTGGCGACCAGATCGTCGGGCCGCACCCGGCGCAGCTCGCCCTTGTTGGCGAGATGGAAGGGCGACCGCTTGAAGCCGGCGATGACGACGCTCGTGTCCATGATGGTCTCAGGCTCCTCAGCTCTTCTTGTCGTGGGCGCGCGAACACGCCCCGTGCGGATCGGGTGGCGGGCGGCTCAGCCTTCCGGCAGCGCCCCTTCGCGTTTCAGGAAATCGGTGATCTCGGCCTCGATGCCGCGCAGGTCCTCGATGGTCTGCTGCACGTCGACCAGCTGGGTCTCGAGCGAGGCCCGTCGGGCGCGGGCGCGGCCGAGGAAGAAGCTCATCTGCTCGACCTTGCGGTGGTCGCGGGCGTAGAGGTCGAGGAACTCCTTGATTTCGGCCAGGGAGAAGCCGAGCCGCTTGCCGCGGCAGATCAGGGCCAGGCGGGCCCGGTCGCGATGGCTGTAGATGCGCGTCAGCCCGGCCCGTTCGGGCGACAGCAGGCCTTCATCCTCATAGAACCGGATGCTGCGCGGGGTGATGTCGAACGCGGCGGCGAGGTCGCCGATCGAGTAGCTGCGCTGCTCGACGTCGCGCTTCTCCTGGGTTTCCGCCTCCATGGCCGATCCGCCTCCGACTGCGTTGCGATGGCATGCCGTTTACGTAAACGTAAAGTAGCGCAGCCGGAGCATCCGGTCAATCGGCGGCGATCAGGTGGCGGCCCGCGCCACCTCCGGCTGGGCCGCCTTCGCCGCCTCCTCCTCCAGCAGCGCCTTGCGCGACAGCTTGCCGATCAGCGTCTTCGGCAGCGGCTTGTCGCGGAACTCGATCAGCTTCGGCATCTCGATCGGCGACAGCTTGTCGTGCAGGAAGGCGACCAGCCCCTCGGCCGTCAGCGCCTGGCCGGCCCGCAGCCGGACATAGGCCTTCACCGTCTGGCCGCGATAGGCGTCGGGCAGGCCGGCAACCACGCATTCCTCGACCGCCGGGTGCAGGTAGATCGCCTCTTCGACATTGCGCGGATAGACGTTGAAGCCGGAGCACAGGATCATGTCCTTGATCCGGTCGACGATGAAGGTGTAGCCGTCCTCGTCCATGTACCCGACGTCGCCGGTGTGCAGCCGGCCGCCGAACAGCGCATCGGCCGATTCCTCTGGCCGGTGCCAGTAGCCCTTCATCACCTGCGGGCCGCTGATGCAGACCTCGCCGCGCTCGCCGGTCGGCATCACGGTGGTGCGGTCGTCCAGCGACACGATCTCGATCATGGTCTGCGGCAGCGGGATGCCGATCGACCCCGCCTTGTTGATGCCGTAGAGCGGGTTGCAGGTGGCGATCGGCGAGCTTTCCGACAGGCCGTAGCCTTCGACGAGCTTGCAGCCGGTCGCCGCCTCGAACGCGTTCTTGACCTCGAGCGGCAGTGGCGCCCCGCCGGAGATGCAGCGCTTCAGCGACGACAGGTCGTATTTGGCCCGGTCGGGGTAGTTGGCGATCGCGGTGTAGATGGTCGGCACCGCCGGGAACAGGGTCGGCTTCTTCTCGTCGATGGTCTTCATCACGGTGTCGAGCTCGAAGCGCGGCAGCATGATGATCTCCGCCCCCGCCCAGATCGACAGGTTCATCACCACGGTCATGGCGAAGACGTGGAAGAACGGCAGCACGCCCAGCATGCGGTCCTGGCCCGGCACCATGCCCTCGAACCAGCAGCCGGCCTGGACCGTGTTGGCATAGAGGTTGGCATGGGTCAGCATCGCGCCCTTCGGCGTGCCGGTGGTGCCGCCGGTGTATTGCAGCACCGCCAGATCGTCCACCGGCGCGATCGGCACCGGGGCGAAGCGGCCGTCATTGCCGACCAGCTCGGCCCAGCGCAGGTATCGCCCGTCGCGCGGCACCTTCGCCACCTCGCGCCGCTTGACGATCGGGAACAGCAGGTTCTTGGGGAACGGCAGGATGCCCGCCATCGGGCAGACCAGGATGCGCTTCAGCGCTGTGCGTCCCAAGAGCGGCGCCAGCTTGGCGTGCAGCTGCGCCAGGTCGAGCGTCACCATCAGTTCGACGCCGCTGTCGTCGATGTTGGTGATCAGCTCGCGCTCGGCGTAGAGCGGGTTGAAGTTGACGACGACGGCGCCGCATTTCAGCAGCGCGAAGTAGCAGATCACGAAATAGGGGCAGTTGGGCAGGAACAGGCCGACCCGGCTGCCCTTGATGACGCCCGCGGCCTGGAAGCCCTTGGCGGCGCGCGCCACCAGATCGCCGATCTGGCCGTAGGTGAAGGTCTTGTCCATGAAGGTGGCGCAGGGCCGGCCGGCGAACTGCGCGACGGCGTCGTCGAGGATGGCGTAGAGCGGACGCGGTTCGATCGGCCGGTCCCAGGAGATGGCGGGCGGGTAGAGCCTGGCCCAGGCGGGCGGGCGGTCCGAGGCAGCCACGTCCGTCATGTCGGTCTCTCCCCCAAACGATCTTTACCCGGCCGGCGCGCGGCCTTATCCCAGCGATGTAATCGGCGATCGGTTCCGGCCGCAAGGTTGAACGGCAGCCGATAGCGTGGTTTAACGGCCCGCCCGACACCAGCCCACGGATCACCTTGGCCCAGCGCAAGGACAAGAAGCCGCAGCCGCGGCGGTTGAGCGACCGCGAGATCTCGCAGCGGCTGTTGCGCAACTACATCCGGCCGCATTGGCCGAAGGTGGTCATGGCGCTGGTCTGCATGGCGCTGACGGCGGCGACCACCGCGGCCTCGGCCTGGGTGATGAAGCCGGTGATCGACGGCATCTTCACCGAGCGGAACGGCGCCCTGCTGTGGCCGCTGGCCACGGCGGTGATGGTGATCTTCCTGGTCAAGGGCGTCACCGGCTACGCCCAGGGCGTGATCCTGAACAATGTCGGCCGGCTGATCATCGCGGAGCTGCAGGTGCGGATGTTCCGCAACCGGGTGCGGGCCGACCTCGCCAGCTTCCACGACACCAGCTCAGGCCGGATGGTCAGCCACTTCACCAACGACGTGCAGTCGATGTACGGCGCCGTCGCGACCGGCATCACCGGCATCGGCCGCGACCTGCTGTCGTTGATCGCCCTGATCGCGGTGATGTTCTACACCGACATCGAGCTGGCGGCGGCCACCTTCGTGATCTTCCCGCTGACCGTGCTGCCGGTGCTGCAGATCGGCAAGCGCATCCGCAAGATCACCGGCAAGACCTTCACCCAGTACGGCTCGCTCAACAACCATCTCGGCCAGGTCTTCCAGGGCATCCGCCACGTCAAGGCCTACAACGCCGAGGAGCGCGAGACCAACCGGGCCGCCAAGATCATCAACGAGGTGTCCCGGCTGCGGCAGAAGGCGATGCGGGTCAGCTCGGCGACCAACCCGATCCTGGAGACCCTGTCCGGCCTGGCCATCGTCATCGTCATCCTCTACGGCGGCAACGAGGTGGTCTCCGGCTCGCGCACCCCCGGGTCGTTCTTCTCCTTCATCGCCGCGCTGCTGATGGCCTATGAGCCGCTGAAGCGGCTGGCCAGCCTGCACAACACCCTGTCCTCCGGCTTCGCCGCCGCCGAGCGGGTGTTCGAGACGATCGACGAGGTGCCGACGATCCGCGACGCGCCCGACGCCATCGCGCTGGAAAGCTGCCGCGGCCGCATCACCCTGACCGACGTCCAGTTCTCCTACAGCCCGAAGATCCCGGCGCTGCGCGGCGTGACCCTGGAGGTGCCGGCCGGCAAGACGGCGGCGCTGGTCGGCCCGTCCGGCGCCGGCAAGTCGACCATCCTGAACCTGATCCCGCGCTTCTACGACGCGACCGGGGGTTCGGTCGCGATCGACGGCCACGACGTGCGCAGCCTGACCCTGGATTCGCTGCGCGGGCAGATGGCGCTGGTGAGCCAGGAGATCACCCTGTTCGACGACACGGTCCGCGCCAACATCGCCTATTCCCGCCCCTCGGCGACGCAGGAGGAGGTCGAGGCCGCGGCCCGCGGCGCCGCGGCGCACGAGTTCATCCTGCGCCTGCCCAAGGGTTACGACACCCTGGTCGGGGAACAGGGGGTGAAGCTGTCCGGCGGCCAGCGCCAGCGCCTGTCGATCGCCCGCGCCATGCTGAAGAACGCGCCGATCCTGCTGCTGGACGAGGCGACCTCGGCGCTCGACACCGAAAGCGAGCGGCAGGTCCAGGCGGCCCTGACCCAGCTGATGGCCGGCCGCACCACGCTGATGATCGCCCACCGCCTGTCGACCGTGCGCAACGCCGACCTGATCTATGTGCTCGACCATGGCCGCGTCGCCGAGATCGGCAGCCATGCCGAGCTGATCGCCGGCGGCGGCCTGTATGCCCGGCTGTGGGCGCTGCAGACCGCCGATGACGAGGAGCTGTCGCCGTGGCCGGTGTGACGGGCCACGGCTCAGGACGTTTGGGGGAAGCACCGATGACCGAGATCGAAAAGCTGCAGCAGCGGCTGCGCGGCATGCGCTGGTTCGCCGTCTGGGCCCTGATCTTCGGCCTCGGCATCGGCCTCTACATCGGCTTCAACCTCGGCGTCAGCACGGCGCGTGACGCGGCGTCCGCACTGGCGCCGAAGTCGGAGTAGCCAGGGTCAGGCTGCGGCCTGCCTCAGGGCGGGATAGTCGGTGTAGCCCTTGGCGGTGCCGCCGTAGAAGGTCTCCTGGTCGGCCGGGTTCAGCGGCGCGCCGTGGCGCAGCCTGTCGACCAGGTCCGGATTGGCGATGAACAGCCGGCCGAAGGCGATCGCGTCGGCGCGGCCGGTCTCCACCGCCTCGATCGCCAGGTCACGGTCATAGCCGTTGTTGGCGATGTAGCTGCCCTTGAACCGCCGGCGCAGCGCCTGGATGTCGGCGCCGGGCGGCAGCTCGCGGGTGCCGCCGGTCTGGCCCTCGACCATGTGGAGGTAGCCGATGCCGAGGCCGCTGAGCCCCTCGATGGCATGGCCGAAGGTCGCCACCGGGTCGCTGTCGGTCATGTCGCCGAAATTGGAGAATGGCGAGAGACGGACGCCGACCCGGCCGGGGTCCCACACCGCCGCCACCGCTTCCGCCACCTCGAACAGCAGCCGCGCCCGGTTGGCGATCGAGCCGCCATAGGCGTCGGTGCGCCGGTTGCTGCCGTCGCGCAGGAACTGGTCGAGCAGGTAGCCGTTGGCGGCGTGGATCTCGACCGCGTCGAAGCCGGCGTCGCGGGCTTGCTTCGCGGCATGGACGAAGTCCCGCACGAGCCGCGGCATCTCATCGGTCTCCAGCACCCGCGGCGCCGAGGACGGGACGAAGCCTTCGCCGTCATAGACCCGCGCCTTCGGCGTGATCGCCGATGGCGCGACCGGCGCGGCGCCGTCCGGCTGCAGCACGGTGTGCGAGACCCGGCCGACATGCCACAGCTGCGCCGCGATCCGGCCGCCGGCCTGGTGCACGGCGTCGGTCACCAGCCGCCAGCCGGCGACCTGTTCCGCGCTGTGGATGCCCGGGGTCCAGGCATAGCCCTTGCCCTCCGGCGAGATCTGCGTGCCCTCGCTGATGATCAGCCCTGCCGTGGCGCGCTGGGCATAGTATTCGGCGTTCAGCGCGTGCGGCACGTCGCCCTGGGGCAGCGCCCGGTTGCGCGTCAGCGGCGCCATCACCAGCCGGTTCGGCACTTCCAGGTCGCCGATCCGGGTCGGCGTGAACAGCTTCGGTACGGACATCAATCTCTCCAGGTCGACGCTCTTTTTGAACTGGTCAGTCCATAATTGAGCAAGGGTTAACGCAAAAATCCCCGGCCCGCGCTACCGCATCAGCGGTTCGGCGGCGGCCAGAAGTTCGTCGATCGTGGTGGGCTCGGCGCCCGCCTTGCGCATGACGGACGCGCCGGTGGCCAGCGACAGCAGCGCCCGGGCCTGCGCCGTGACTGCGGCGGCGTCCGCGGCCCCGACATGGCGGGCGAGCAGCCTGGCCAGCACGGCCTCGAGCCGTTCGAGATGCCGGCGCCCCAGGCGTTCGACCTCCGGGTCCTGCCGCGCCAGCTCGACCGTGCAGTTGATCAGGAAACAGCCCTCGCGGCCGCCGCCGACACCGGCGAGCGCGGCCACGGCGGTGCGCAGCGCCCGCCCGGCATCCGGCTCGGCCTCGACCAGTTTTTCCAGGTCGGCCAGCCGCAGATCGCCGTAGCGGCGGATCGCCGCAACCAGGGTGTCACGCTTCGAGCCGAAGCAGCCGTAGAAGCTGCTGCGGCTGAGGCCCATCGCCCGCGTCAGGTCATCCAGCGAGGTCGCTTCGTAGCCCTGGCGCCAGAACACCGCCATCGCCGCGTCGAGGGCGGCGTCGGGGTCGAATTCGCGGGGGCGTCCGAGCGTTTGAGCCATGGCCGGATATATGGACTGGTCGTTCCGGAAGTCAAGCCGACCCGCATCGCGGCACATGCCGCCTGGAACTCCCGGCCCGGCGAAGCGATATGAAGGGGAGGCGGAGGAGCACGGCCATGACGACCAGCAGCGACCCGCGATACCTGTTCGACCCTGCGGCGCTGGAGCGCAACCTCCAGGGCTTCGACGGGGCGGCCCGCCGCGCCATGATCGACGACCTGGTGGAGGAGCTGGGTGAGCGCGCCGCCGCGATCAGCGCCGCGGCCGGTTCCGGCGACCGCGAGGCGGTTGCGCTGGAGGCCTACGCCCTGCGATCCTGCGCCGCGATCTGCGGCGCCCGCACCCTGATCGACCTGGCCGACACCCTGGCCGGCAAGGCGGAAAGCCAGCCCGGCCGGCCGCAGGAGTTGGCCAAGGTGGTCAAGGCCCGCGTTGCCGAAACCCTCAGGGCGCTGGCGATGTGGCGCGGCGGCGAAGAGGAGCTGGAGCGGGAGGAGGAATGCTGACCGGCACCGCCGGGATGGCGTCGTAATCCGCCTCGCCCAGGATCTCGATCCCGTCGAGCAGCAGCGCCGCCCGCGCCTCGGCCGTCGCCGGGTCGGCCAGCACGTCGCGCAGCGCCCGCTGCAGGGCCGCGACGGTGCCGTCGTCGATCCCCCGCCGCGTGACATAGGGCAACCCGGGCGCCGGGGCGGTGGTGCCGATCACGCGCAGCCCCGCCAGGGCGGCGGGTCGGTGGCGCTGCAGCAGCGCATGGGTGACGCAGTCGATCGCGGCGATGTCGGCCTCACCAGCGGCCACGGCGGCCAGGCTGGCGACATGGGCGCCGGTGACCACCGCGCCGGCGAAGAACCGGTCCGGCGCTTCCGGCAGCACCGCGGCAAAGCCGACCCAGCCGGACAGGCTGTCCCATTCGTTGACGGCGCAGACGGCGCCGCGGAAATCCGCCAGGGCCCGTTCCGGCCCGCCCGCCCGCGCCACCAGCTGGCTGCGGTAGCGCGGCCCGTCGCAGCCGGGCGCGGCGTAGCATGGCGTCGCCACCAGCCGCAGCCGGTCACGGAAGCGCCTGATATAGGGGTTGCCGCAGGTCTGGCTGAACAGCAGCGCCGGGTCGGTCCACAGATCGGGCAACGCCGGGCCACGGGTCAGCGCCGGCGGCGCCGCGACATGGTCCGCCGAAAGGCGTTCGGCCACCGCCGACCACAGCGCATCGGTGGCCCAGCGCACCTCCGGCAGGTCGTACATCGGCAAGCTGGCTTGGAGCGGACTGGCTTGGAGCAGGCTGGCCGTGCCGGGCACGGAGGTCATCGGGCGCGGCGCTCTTCGTCGAAATCGGGATGGACCGGCGCGTCGACCGGGCGGAACAGGTAGCGCCGGGCGATCTCGCCATAGCCACGATACAACCCGGCGCCGCGCTGCGCCACGGCGGCGGAGTCGTTGGCGGCGGCGAAGCGCGGCAGCTGGTACCAGGCCAGACCAGGCCGGGCGTGGTGGGCCACATGCAGGTTGTTGTTGAGGAACAGCAGCGAGAAGAACGGCCCGGACGAGACCACCGCGGTGCGCAGGCCTTCCGGCCCGGCCCGGTGCTCGGCGAAGGAGCGCAGCTGCGACAGGGCGGTGCCGGCGTAGCAGGTCGCGACATAGACCATCAGCGGGACGCCGAAGACGCCGGTGACGATGGCGAGGATGGCGGCCGCCCCGGCCAGATGCAGCGCCCAGACGGCGCGGACCTTCCGGTCACGGCGCAGCAGCGGCAGCTCCGCCGCCCACAGCCCGTACCAAGCCAGGGCCGGGCCGACCAGGAAGCGGCCCAGCAGGGTGCGGTTGAAGCGCAGCACCGCCTGCCCCGCTGGGCTGAGCGACGACCAGCGGGCATCGGTGACGTAGTAGCTTTCCGGATCCTCGACCGGCGAGGTCAGATGCGCCTCGCGGTGATGGTGCAGGTGCAGGTCGCGATAGCTGGCATAGGGCAGCCACAGCGACAGGGGCACCCAGCCGATCGCGGCGTTGATCCGGCGCGACCGTGTGGGATGGCCGTGGATGGTCTCGTGCTGCAGCGACCCGTGCCAGGCCAGCAGCACCGCGCCGATGGCGATGAAGGCCGGCCAGGGCAGCCAGGCGTGGAACGAGAGCAGCGCCACCCAGCCGCCATAGGCCGCGGCCGCCACCGCCCAAGTGGGCCATTCGATCCGAGCTCTCTTCACCGTCTCCGCCATTGATCCGTCCCCTTCGGATCAAGACTCTCGCCAAATGCCATGCTGAACAACGCGAGAATGCGCACGAAACAACTCGACTGCTGTATACTCAAACGAACTGTTGATATCTCGCACGAATTGTTTCGGAAACACCGCAATGGCACAGACCCGGCACGAGATGATCGAGACCTTCCGCGGCCGGCTGGAGGAGATCATCGCCGCCTCCGGCCAGAGCCGCAGCGCCTTCGCCGCCGCGGCCGGCATGGACCGGTCGACCCTGTCGCAGATCCTGTCGCCGACCAATGACCGGCTGCCGCGGGCCGAGACCCTGGCGGCGATCGCCGCCGCCCGCCAGGTCAGCATCGACTGGCTGCTGGGGCTGAGCCAGCGCGGCCCCCTGTCGGCCGACATCCTGCCCGAGCGCATGGCGATCGAGCGCGACGCGCAATGGGCCGATGACGAGCGGCTGGTGGCGTGGCACCGCGAGGCGATCGGCTACAAGATCCGCCACGTCCCCACCACCCTGCCCGACCTGCTGAAGAACCGCGACGTGATCCGGCACGAGCTGGAGCACTTCACCGCGACGCGGCCGGAGCAGCGGATCGAGACCGCGGCCGCCCGCCTGGCCTATCAGCGGCGGCCGGAGACCGACATGGAGGTCTGCAACTCGATCCAGGCGATCGAGGGCTTCGCCCGCGGCGAGGGCATCTGGCACGACCTCGACGATTCGATCCGGGCCCGCCAGCTCGACCACATGATCGCCCTGGTGGAGGAGCTGTACCCGACCTTCCGCTGGTTCTTCTACGACGGGCGGCAGCATTATTCGGTGCCGCTGACCGTGTTCGGGCCGCTGCGGGCGGTGATCTATCTCGGCGGCATGTACTTTCTGTTCAATTCGACCGAGCACATCCGCGCGCTGTCGGAGCATTTCGACAGCCTGATCCGCGGCGCCAGCGTGCAGCCGCCGGACGTGCCGAAGATGCTGCGCCGGCTGCGGGCGCGGCTGGGCTAGGATCGCCGCCTCAGGCGCATCCGCCGTCCGGGCCTCCGATCGGGAAATCCGGCTCCGGCCCCTGTTCGCCGCCCTCGAGCCAGGCGACCTTGGCGCGGAGATAGCCGGTCACGGCCTCCAGCGCCGCCGCCTTCCGCTCCAGCCGGGCGAGCTGCGCGCTCATGAGCTCGATGCTGCGCTCGCGGGTGATGCCGCCGTCGCGATACTCCTCGCCGATCGCGGCGATCTCCTTCAGCGACATGCCGAGCGACTGCGCCAGGCGGATGATCCGTGCGGTGCGCACATGTTCGGCGGTGAAGACCTGGTAGGGGTTGCGGCCGCCCTTGCCATTGGTCTCGGGCGCCAGCAGCCCGCGGCGGACGTAGAACCGCACCGTGTCCGTGCTCAGGCCCGCCGCCCGCGCGAACTCCGAGATCAGCATGCCGAACGCCCCTTGACCATGGACCTAGGTCCACACTTATAGAGACAGCTCCCTCGGATGGTGAGCAGGAAGACATGGACCGGACGGCATTGGTGACGGGCGCTTCGGCCGGGATCGGCGAGGCGACCGTGAAGCGGCTTCTGGCGGATGGCTACACCGTCTACGCCGCGGCGCGGCGGACCGACCGCCTGCTGTCGCTGGCCGCCGCCGGCGCCCGGCCGGTCGCGCTGGACCTGACCGACGACGCCTCGCTGGTCGCGGCGGTGGAGCGGATCGGGATCGAGACCGGCCGCCTCGACGTGCTGGTCAACAACGCCGGCTACGGCAGCTACGGCGCGCTGGAGGATGTGCCGGTCGAGGAGGCCCGCCGCCAGTTCGAGGTCAACCTGTTCGGCGCCGCCCGGCTGTGCCAGCTGGCCCTGCCGATGATGCGGGCGCAGAAGCGCGGCAGGATCGTCAATGTCAGCTCGATCGGCGGCAAGGGCGGCGAGCCGTTCGGCGCCTGGTACCACGCCACCAAATTCGCGCTGGAGGGGCTGAGCGACAGCCTGCGGATGGAGCTGATCCCCTTCGGCATCGACGTCGTCGTGATCGAGCCCGGCGCGATCCGGACCGAATGGGGCGGCATCGCCCATGAGAGCATGCTGCGCATGTCCGGCGACACCGCCTACGGCCCCTACGCCCGCCGTCACGCCAAGATGTTCGAGGCGGCGGCGGCGTCGAAGATGCCCTCGCCGCCCGAGGTGGTGGCCGACATCATCGGCCGCGCGGTGGCGGCCCGGCGGCCGCGCACGCGCTATGCCGCCGGCGGCGGCGCCCGGATGATCCTGTTCCTGCAGCGCTTCCTGACCGACCGGATGCAGGACCGGCTGATGTGGCGCATCTCGCAGGCGAACCGGTAAGGCGGCGGTCGCCTCTACAGCAGCCGCGCCGAACGCTCAACACTGCCATGTCCGACTTTTGTGCACCGCAACAGGATGGGATGTTCTATATTTGATCCTTATCATCCATCCTGTTTTCCGAGAGGCGTCGCCATGGCCACAGGCGAACCCGGTCGCGCGCATCCCGCCGCTCCGACGATCACCCGGGCGCTGACGGTCCTGCTGGCGGTCGCCTGCGGTGCCATCGCCGCCAACCTGTACTACGCCCAGCCGCTGATCGCGCTGATCGCGCCGTCGGTCGGCCTGGGCACCGTGGCCGCCAGCCTGGTCGTCACCCTGACCCAGATCGGCTACGGCGTCGGGCTGATCCTGCTGGTGCCCCTGGCCGACATGATCGAGAACCGCCGGCTGGTGATCGTGACCCTGTCCGGCACCGTGGTGGCGCTGGCGATCGCCGCCGTCGCCCCCGGCGCCGGCCTGTTCCTGTTCGCCGCCCTGCTGATCGGCATCAGCTCGGTCGCCGCCCAGATCCTGATCCCGATGGCGGCGCACATGTCGCCCGACGCCATCCGCGGCCGGGTGGTCGGCAACGTCATGAGCGGCCTGTTGATCGGCATCCTGCTGGCCCGGCCGATCGCCGGCGTGGTCGCCGACGTGGCGGGCTGGCGCGCCATATTCTTCCTGTCCGCCCTGATGATGGTCGGGCTGCTGCTGGTGCTGGCCTGGCGCCTGCCAAAGTGGCAGCCGGCGCCGGGGCCGCGCTACGGCCAGGTGCTGCGCTCGCTCGGCACCCTGTTCCGGCGCAACCCGCTGCTGCGGCGACGGTCGGCCTACCAGGCGGCGATGTTCGCCGCCTTCAGCCTGTTCTGGACCGCCGTGCCGCTGGAGCTGGCGGGCCCGCGCTTCGGCTACAGCCAGTCCGGCATTGCCCTGTTCGCGCTGGTCGGCGCGGCCGGCGCCCTTGCCGCCCCCCTGGCCGGGCGCGTCGCCGACCGCGGCTGGACCCGGCCGGCCACCGGCGGCGCCCTGGCCTCGGTCGCGCTCGCCTTCGCCATGGCCTGGGCCGGCGGCGCCGCCGGGTCGGTGGTGGTGCTGGCCGCCGCCGGAATCCTGCTGGATTTCGGGGTGCAGGCCAACATGGTGCTGGGGCAGCGCACGATCTACGCCCTGGCGCCGGAGGCGCGGGGCCGTCTGAACGGCATCTATGTCGCCAGCGCCTTCGCCGGCGGCGCCGTCGGGTCGGCCATCGCCAGCGGCACCTTCGGCCAGGGCGGCTGGAGCCTGGTCACCCTGGTCGGCCTGGTCTTCCCAGTCGCGGCGCTGCTGTTCTACAGCACCGAGCTGCTGCGCCGCCGGGCAGCGCCGCGCTGCGCTTGACGGGAACGCCGAGGGCGAGGACGAAGGCAGGGAGCCAGGCCCGGTCTCAGTCGTGGCCCTCGGCTTCCCAGTTCAGCCGCTTGCGGTAGATCGTCGAGGCGCTGATACCGAGCAGGGCCGCGGCCCGCGGCACATGCCCGTCGCAGGCCGTGATTGCCGCCTCGATGGTTTCCTTCTCGACCATCCACAGCGGCCGCACCGGGGACGTCGCGCCGCTCGGCATGGGCGGCGGCAACTCGATCGGCCGGCTGGGCTGCGCCGCCGGGATCAGCGACCGCACCGGCGACGGCAGCATGGCCCGCGACACCCGGCCGCCATCGTGCAGCACGACGATGTTGCGGACCACGTTCTGCAGCTGGCGGACATTGCCCGGCCAGGCGTAGCGCTGCAGGTCCTCGGCCACCTCGATGTCGAAATCGCCGAAGGTCTTGCCCTCCTCCGCCGCATAGTCGTGCAGGAACTGCCGCGCGATCAGCAGCACGTCGTCCTCGCGCTCGCGCAGCGGCGGCAGGGTCACCGGGATGACCAGCAGGCGGTAGTAGAGATCCTCGCGGAAGCGGCCCCGCCGCACCTCCTCGGCCGGGTCGCGGTTGGTGGCGCAGACGATGCGCAGGTCGACCTTGCGGTCGCGGCTGCCGCCCACCGCCGTGACCTGCCCGGTCTGCAGGAAGCGCAGCAGCTTGGTCTGCAGCTCCGGCGGCAGCTCGCAGATCTCGTCCAGGAACAGGGTGCCGCCATCGGCCCGCACCGCGGCGCCCTCGCGGTCGGCCACCGCGCCGGTGAAGGCGCCCTTCACATGACCGAAGATCTCGGATTCCATCAGGTCGCGCGGGATGGCGCCGCAGTTCAGGGCGATGAAGGGCTGGTCGCGGCGCGGGCTGCGGCGGTGGATCGCCTCGGCGCACAGCTCCTTGCCGGTGCCGCTCTCGCCGGTGATGAACACCGTGGCCTTGGAGGCCGCCGCCGAATCGATGATGCGGTAGACCGCCTGCATCGTCGGCGACCGGCCGATGAAGCCATAGTAGCGGTCGCGGCCGAGATCCTCGCGCCAGGCATCGACCTCGCGCTGCAGCCGCATCCGCTCCAGCGTGTTGCGCACGGTGACGGTCAGCCGGTCGCCGGGGAACGGCTTGACCAGGAAGTCGAAGGCGCCGAGCCGCATGGCGTCGACCGCGGTGTTGACCGAGCCATGCGCGGTGATGACGATCGGCGCCACCGGGATCTGCTGGTCGCGGATGTGCTGCAGGATGTCCATGCCGTTCATGTCGGGCAGGTTGAGGTCGAGCAGCACGGTCGCATAGCGCCCTTGTGCCAGCGCCGCGAGCGCTTCGGCCCCGGTCTCGGCATGATCCACCGCGATGCCGACCTTCGACAGGGTCTCGATATAGAGCCGGGCCAGGGCCGGCATGTCCTCGACCAGGAGGACGGCCGCACGGTCGATCGTGGGCGTTTCGGCAATCGGAGCCATGGCTATATCGTGGCCCATGGGGGCATCCATCTTCAATACTATCCGCAAGAACAATTCAGCTTAACAGCAACGACGTTCCAAGCGTGCATCCATCGCGACGATGCCCCGAGACAGAAAGAATACCATGATAGGACCGAAAACGATTCTGATCGATGGAATTTGGAACCCGGCCGCGGATGGGCGGGTGATTCCGGTGATCGATCCGTCGACCGGGGCGGAGATCGACAGCCTGGCCCGCGGCGGCGCGGTCGAGATCGACGCCGCCGTGCGGGCCGCGCGGCGCGCCTTCGACGAGAGCCCCTGGGGCCGGATGCCGGCGGTCGAGCGCGGCCGGATCCTGGCCCGGCTGGGCCGCGCCATCGAGGCCGATTTCGAGACGTTGTGGCGCCTGGAGGCCGCGGATGCCGGCAAGCCGGTGAAGCAGGCCAAGGCCGACATCACCGCCTGCGCCCGCTATTTCGAGTTCTATGGCGGCGCCTGCGACAAGCACCACGGCACCACCATCCCCTATCTCGACGGCTACACCGTGCTGACGGTGAAGGAGCCCTACGGCGTCACCGGCCACGTCATCCCGTGGAACTATCCGGCGCAGATCTTCGGCCGCACCATCGGCGGCGCCCTGGCCGCCGGCAATGCCTGTGTGCTGAAGCCGGCCGAGGATGCCTGCCTGACCCCGCTGCGCATCGCCCAGCTGGCGCTGGAGGCCGGGCTGCCGCCGGGCGTGCTGAACATCGTCACCGGGCTGGGGGCCGAGGCCGGGGCCGCGCTGGCGTCGCATCCCGGCATCGACCACATCAGCTTCACCGGCTCGCCCGCCACCGGCGCGGCGATCCAGGCCGCCGCGGCCGCGTTCAACCGGCCGGTGACGATGGAGCTGGGGGGCAAGTCGCCGCAGCTGGTGTTCGACGATGCCGATGCCGAGGCCGCCCTGCCCTTCGTCACCGCGGCGATCGTGCAGAATGCCGGCCAGACCTGTTCGGCCGGCAGCCGCCTGCTGCTGCAGGATGGCATCGCCGATGACTTCCTCGACGCACTGGCCGGCCGCTTCCGGGCGTTGGAGACCGGGCCCTGGGACCGCGACCCGGATTGCGGCCCGCTGATCAGCGCCCGGCAGCGCGACCGGGTCCGCGGCCATCTCGACCGTGCCCGCGCCGACGGCCTGCCGGTGCTGGCCGAGGGAAAGCTGAGCCCGAACGCCCCTTCCGGCGGCTTCTACCAGGTGCCGACGCTGGTCGGCGACGTGCCATCGAACCATCCGCTGGCGCAGGAGGAGGTGTTCGGCCCGGTCATGGCGGTGCTGCGCTTCCACGACGAGGAGGAGGCGATCCGCCTGGCCAACGGCACCGAATTCGGCCTGGTCGCCGGGGTCTGGACCCGCGACGGCGCCCGCCAGATGCGCTGCGCCCGCCGCATCCGCGCCGGCCAGGTCTTCGTCAACAACTACGGCGCCGGCGGCGGGGTGGAGCTGCCCTTCGGCGGCATGAAGCGCTCCGGCTTCGGCCGCGAGAAGGCGATGGAAGGGCTGGACCATTTCAGCGTGACCAAGACCATCGCGGTCCGGCACGGGTAAGCTGGGACTACTCCCCCGGCTCGGTGATCGCCGGGCCGGGCTGGCGCCGCCGTGGCGCCAGCGCCTTGGCCAGCCGGCGGAAGCCCTCGATCTGGTGCCTGATGTAGCCGAGCCCGGCCCAGCGGGCGTCGGCGGCGCGGATACCGGTGGGCGGGAAGTCCGGGTCGACCCGGCGGGTGCCGAACAGCACGTCCCAGACCGGCAGAATCACCGCGAAGTTGCAGCCATGGGCGCGGGCCGAGGCGGCACCGTCGGCATGGTCCAGCGCGTGGTGCACCCGGTGGAAATGCGGGCTGACCAGCAGCCAGGAGCCGAACCGGCCGAAGCCGAGCCGGACATTGGCGTGCGACAGGCTTTCGACCAGCCGCAGCACGATGACGATGATCGGGAACTGCGCCGGCTCGACCCCGATCAGCAGGGCGATGGCGCCGAGCCACACCGCCTGCAGCACGTCGTCGAGGATGTGGTTGCGGTCGTCGCTCCACAGCGTCATCTGGCGCTGGTCGTGATGCAGGCTGTGCAGCGCCCACCACCAGCGCAGCCGGTGCTGCAGCCGGTGCCGCCAGTATTCCGCGAAATCCAGGATCACCAGGTAGATCGCCAGGGTCAGCAGCGGCCAGTCGGCCAGCGCCGGGACGTACTGGTCGATCGCCTCGGGCAGGATGCCGCGGAACATCAGCGCCCGGTCGATGGCGTAGCCGGCCGGCGTCAGGAGGACGAAGACGATCAGCGGCACCAGGCCGAGGCGGTGGACCAGGGTGTAGGTGACGTCGGTGCGGATCGCCTTGCGGTCGGCCCGCGGCTCGACCGGCCGCCACAGCTCCAGCGGGCGGCAGATGACATAGGCGGCGATCACGGCGACGCCGCCGAACATCGCCACCCACATCCAGTCGAACACGTCCTCGGCATAGTCCATCAGGCCGAGGGCGTAGAGCAGCGGCTCGATCGCCGTTTCGAAGATCCAGCCCTGCAGCAGTCCGAGCTGGTGCAGCAGATCGTCGATCATCGCCCCGGTCCCTGCCCTGTGCCCCCGCGCCTACGGCACATCATGCGCCGGCGCCGGTGGCGCGTCATTCTCTGCCGCCTGCGGCGGCTCGTCATGGATGTAGATCCCGTGCGGCGAGCGCCCGACCGGAATGGTGCCCTTCAGCGACCCCGACGCCAGGTCGATGACATCGACCTGGGACCGCCAGCGGCCGGTGGCCCACAGCTCGGTGCCGCCCGCCGAGAACGCCATATCGTCGGGCCCACCCGGCGCGGTCAGGGTGCGGGTGACGGCGAGCGTCGCGGGGTCGAGCACCGAGATGGTGTTGGCGACGCGGTTGCTGACGTACAGCGCCTTGCCGTCCGGCGCCGCCAGGAAGTTGTGCGCGCCCCTGCCGGTCTCGATGGTGCGGATGACATGGCCGTCGGCCGGGTCGATCTCGGCGACATGGTTCGACCCCATGATCCCGACCACCAGGGTCCCCGCCGGGGTCATCCAGATCCCGGCGGGCTGCGGCCCGACCGGCTGGGTCCAGGCCACGGCGCCGGTGGCGAGGTCGATGGCGGCGACGCTGTCGGTCGCCTGCAGGGTGATGAAGACCCGGCTGCTGTCGGGCAGGAAGGCGATGTGGCTGGGCATCCGCGGCAGTGACAGCCGGTGCGCCAGGGTGAAATCGGCGGCGTTGTAGATGTCCACCCGGTCGAGCCGGTCGGAGGTGGTGACGAACCATTTGGCGTCGGGGCTGAAGCCGACCTGGTAGGGGTCGCTGATTTTCGGCAGGCGACGGCGGATCGCGCCGGTCGCCGGGTCGACGAACACCAGCTCGTTGCCGCCGGCATTAGCGACGATCAGGTCCTGCCCGTCCGGCGTCAGCATCAGATGATGCGGCGCCCGGCCGATCGGTCCGCGCGACAGCTCCTTGAGGTCGGTGCCGCTGATCACGCTCATGGTGTCGTCGTCGGAGTTCAGCACGATCACGGTGTTGGCCATCGCCGACACCGGCACTGCGACCGCAATCATCAAAGCCCAAAGGCGCAGCACGACATTCCTCCAGCACGACAGGCGCCGCCAAGCGCGGCGGCGACCTGTCCTGGATGTAGGCCACCGCGCGGCCGGACGCGATGCCGAAAAGCATTACAAAAAGGCAATGCGGCGAGTCGGAACCTTGGATTCCGGCGGTGGAAGATCCGCGCCCGGGTCATACCTCCTCGGCGGACATTCGCCTGCTGCCCCGGCGGCCCTGCCCCTATAGTCCGGCCATTCGATCCCCCGGGCAGCCCCGGGACCGGCGTCGCAGGCCAGGATTTCGGGCCATCGCCCCCGCGGCGCGACCACCACACGATCCGAAACAAGCGAGAAGGGACTGGCATGCGGCTCGAAGGCAAGGTGGCCATCGTCACCGGCGCGGCGTCGGGGTTCGGCAAGGGCATCGCCGAGCGCTTCGTGCGGGAAGGCGCCAGCGTGCTGATCGCCGACCTGTCGGCCGAGGCCGGTGAGGCGGTGGCCGCGGCGCTGAACGCGGAACGGCCGGACGCCGCCCGCTTCGTCCGCACCGACGTGTCCCGCGACGCCGACACCGCCGTCGCCATCGCCACCGCGATCGAGGCCTTCGGCGGCCTGGACATCGTGGTCAACAACGCCGGCTACACCCATCGCAACAAACCGATGGCCGAGGTCACCGAGGACGAGTTCGACCGCATCTTCGCCGTCAACGTGAAGTCGATCTTCCTGTCGGTCCGCCACGCCGCGCCGCATCTGGCGGCCAAGGGCGGGTCGATCCTCAACATCGCCTCCACGGCCGGGCTGCGGCCGCGGCCGGGCCTGACCTGGTACAACTCCTCCAAGGGCGCCGTGATCACCGCCACCAAGTCGATGGCGGTCGAGCTGGCGCCGAAGCAGATCCGGGTCAACTGCCTGTGCCCGGTGCTGGGCCAGACCGGCATGACCTCGACCTTCCTGGGCGAGGACACGCCGGAGCGTCGGGCCCAGTTCCTGGCGACCATCCCGCTGGGCCGCATGAGCACGCCCGAGGACATCGCCAATGCGGCGCTGTACCTGTCCTCCGACGAAGCCTCGATGATCACCGGCGTGGCGCTGGAAGTCGACGGCGGCCGCTGCATCTGAGGATCCGGCACAGCGCGGGCTTGCTTGCCGGACGGGATCACCGCACCCTCCGCACCACGGATCGCAGCAAGGGGGCGATGAACATGCCAGCAATGGCCGGGTTGCCGGCGGCGCGCCATCCGACTAGGAAGGCGCGATGACGACCCTCGCTTCCGACTCGCGCGACGGCCAATCGCTCGCCCCCAAGCTGCTCGGCGTCATCGGCGTCGTCTATGGCGACATCGGCACCAGCCCGCTCTACACCATCCGCGAATGCTTCACCCATCCGGGCGCCCCAGGCGTCACGGAGGGTGCGGTGCTGGGCGTGCTGTCGCTGATCTTCTGGGCGCTGACGCTGATCATCACGATCAAGTACATCTCCTTCGTGATGCGCGCCGACAACCGCGGCGAGGGCGGCGTGCTGGCCCTGACCGCGCTGGCCTTCCGCTCGCGCAAGGGCGCCAAGCGCGGCCAGCTGATCGTCATGCTGGGCATCATCGGCGCGGCGCTGTTCTACGGCGACGGCGTGATCACCCCGGCGATCTCGGTGCTCAGCGCGGTCGAGGGGCTGAAGATCGCGACACCGGTGTTCGACCCCTACATCATCCCGTTGACCCTGGTGATCCTGACCCTGCTGTTCATGGTCCAGGCGCATGGCACCGCCAAGGTCGGCCGGGCCTTCGGTCCGATCATGTGCATCTGGTTCCTGACCATCGGCGTGCTCGGCGCGGCGCAGATCGTGAACCGGCCCGACGTCATCGCCGCGATCTGGCCGAACCATGCGGTGGAGCTGTTCTTCACCCATCCCTGGGCGGCGGTGGTGGTGCTGGGGTCGGTGGTGCTGGCGGTGACCGGCGGCGAGGCGCTGTACGCCGACATGGGGCATTTCGGCCGCGGCCCGATCCGCGTCGCCTGGCTCGGTTTCGTCTGGCCGGCCCTGCTGCTGAACTATTTCGGCCAGGGGGCGCTGCTGCTGGAGAATCCGGGCGCGATCGAATCACCCTTCTACCTGATGGCCCCGTCCTGGGGCCTGTATCCGATGGTGATCCTGTCGACCATCGCCACCGTGATCGCGGCCCAGGCCGTGATCTCCGGCGCCTTCTCGATCAGCCAGCAGGCGGCGCAGCTGGGCTACATGCCGCGGCTGGAGGTGCGCCACACCTCGGCCGAGGAGAAGGGCCAGATCTACATCTCGCGGGTCAACTGGTCGCTGTACCTCGCGGTGGTGGTGCTGGTGGTCGGCTTCGGCTCCTCCAGCGCCCTGGCCGGGGCCTATGGCATCGCCGTGACCGGCACCATGGCGGTGACCAGCGTGCTGGCCTATCTGGTGGCCCGTCACCGCTGGGGCTGGAGCCGCTGGACCGCGCTGCCGCTGTTCGCCCTGTTCCTGTTCATCGACGTGGTGCTGTTCGGCGCCAACACCATCAAGCTGTTCCATGGTGGCTGGTTCCCGCTGGTGCTGGCGGTGTGGCTGACGACGATGATGTGGGTGTGGCGCAAGGGCCGCGAGATCCTGTTCCGCCGCCGCTACCGCGACGCCATCCCGCTGTCGACCTTCGTCGAGGGCAAGATGTACAAGCGGGCGCACCGGGTGCCCGGCACCGGCATCTTCATGACCGGCAATGTCGGCGTGGTGCCCTTCGCCCTGCTGCACAACCTGAAGCACAACAAGATCATCCACGAGCGGGTGGTGCTGCTGAAGGTCGAGACCACCGACGAGCCGCGGGTGGACGACGAGCAGCGCATCGAGATCAAGGACCTGGGCGACGGCTTCTACACCATCATCGTGCGCTACGGCTTCCAGCAGCAGCCCGACGTGCCCCGGGCGCTCGCCGCCTGCGCCGGCAAGGGCCTGGGCTTCAACATGGCCGACACCTCGTTCTTCATGAGCCGGGAATACTTCGTGCCGTCGTCGCGGCCGGAGCTGCCGCCGTGGCAGGAATGGCTGTTCATCCTGATGTCGAACAACGCCCTGAGCGCCACCGAGTTCTTCCGCATCCCGGCCAACCGGGCGGTGGAGCTGGGCTCGCATCTCGAGATCTGAGAGCCCGTCCGGGAGGGCCCTGCCGCAAACCGGCCGGGGTGCGGCGCGGCCTCGATTGACACCCGCCCGCGGCCCCGCTTTAGTCCCCCGGCGCCCAGTTGACGCCTGCCCAATCGACGCCTGACGGGAGTGACGGGATGAAGAAGGTCTATCCGGATGCGACGGCGGCGCTGGCCGGCGTGCTCCGCGACGGGATGATGATCATGGCCGGCGGCTTCGGCCTGTCGGGCATTCCGGAGAAGCTGATCGACGCGATCGCCGACAGCGGCGTCACCGGGCTGACCGTGATCTCCAACAATTGCGGCATCGACGGCGCCGGCCTGGGCAAGCTGCTCGAGCGCGGCCAGATCAAGAAGATGATCTCGTCCTATGTCGGCGAAAACAAGCTGTTCGCCCAGCAGTACCTGTCCGGCGCGCTGGAGCTGGAGTTCAACCCGCAGGGCACGCTGGCCGAGCGCATCCGCGCCGGCGGCGCCGGCATCCCCGCCTTCTTCACCAAGACCGGCGTCGGCACCATCGTTGCCGAGGGCAAGGAGGTGCGCGAGTTCGACGGCGCCCAGTATGTGATGGAGCGCGGGCTGTTCGCCGACCTGGCCATCGTCAAGGCCTGGAAGGGCGACACCGAGGGCAACCTGATCTACCGGAAGACGGCGCGGAACTTCAACCCGATGATGGCCACCGCAGCCAAGGTGACGGTCGCCGAGGTCGAGGAGCTGGTCGATGTCGGCGGGCTGGACCCGAACCAGATCCACACCCCCGGCATCTATGTGAAGCGCATTCTCGAGGGCAAGAACTACGAGAAGCGCATCGAGCAGCGGACCACCCGGCCGCGCGCCGCCTGAACCCAGGGAGAGCATCATGGCCTGGACCCGTGAGCAGATGGCCGCCCGCGCCGCCCGCGAGCTGGAGGACGGCTTCTACGTCAACCTCGGCATCGGCATCCCGACGCTGGTGGCGAACTACATCCCCGACGGCATCACCGTGGCGCTGCAGAGCGAGAACGGCATGCTGGGCATGGGCCCCTTCCCCTATGAGGGCGAGGAGGACGCGGACCTGATCAACGCCGGCAAGCAGACGATCACCGAGCTGCCGCAGTCGAGCTATTTCAGCTCGGCCGACAGCTTCGCCATGATCCGCGGCGGGCACATCGACCTGTCGATCCTCGGCGCCATGCAGGTGTCGAAGGAGGGCGACCTCGCCAACTGGATGATCCCCGGCAAGATGGTGAAGGGGATGGGCGGGGCGATGGACCTGGTCGCCGGCGTCAAGCGCGTCGTCGTGATCATGGAGCACAACGCCAAGGACGGCACGCCGAAGCTGCTGAACGCCTGCGACCTGCCGCTGACCGGCAAGGCCGTGGTCGACCTCGTCATCACCGAGCTCGGCGTATTCGAGATCGGGCCGCAGGGCCTGACCCTGACCGAGGTCGCCGACGGCGTCACCGTCGACGAGATCCGGGCCAAGACCGAAGCTCCCTTCGCCACCCGGCTCTGATCTCTTCCGCCGGCGCCCCGGGCGCCGGCCGCTGGAGCCTGCGATGGACGAGACGGGTGCGGGGCCGCTGGCCGGCCACGACCGCTACGACTATAGCGCGATCGTCCACCGGCCCGGCTATGCCTGGCCGAACGGCACCCGTCTCGCCGTCTATCTCGGCCTCAACCTCGAGCATTTCGCCTTCGGCGAGGGCCTGGGCGCCGAGCTGGCGCCCGCCGGGCCGCAGCCCGACGTGCTGAACTACGCCTGGCGCGACTACGGCAACCGGGTCGGCGCCTGGCGGCTGCTGGAGCTGTTCGACCGCCTGGCCCTGCCCTGCTCGCTGATCGTCAACGCCGCGGTCTACGACCATTGCCCGGAGCTGCCGGCCGCCTTCCAGGCCCGCGGCGACGAGATCGTCGGCCATGGCCATAGCAATGCCGAGCGCCAGGGCGCCCTGGCCGAGCCCGAGGAGGCGGCACTGATCCGCCGCGCCACCGACGCCATCGCCCGCCATGCCGGGGCGCCGCCGCAGGGCTGGCTGGGGCCGTGGATCTCGCAGAGCCACCGGACGCCGGACCTGCTGCAGGAGGCCGGCTATTCCTATCTGCTGGACTGGTGCCATGACGACCAGCCGGTGTGGATGCGCACCCGGGTGGGGCGCATCCTGTCGGTGCCCTATCCGCAGGAGCTGAACGACATTCCGGCGATCGTGGCGCGCAAGATGAACGCCGACGCCTTCGCCGACATGGTGATCGGCAATTTCGACGAGATGCTGGAGCAGCAGGCGCGGGGCCAAGCCCTGGTGATGGGGGTGGCGCTGCATCCCTACATCGTCGGCCAGCCCTATCGGCTGCGCCAGCTGCGCCGCGCCCTGGCCCACATCGCCGCCCGGCGCGGCGACATCTGGATCACCACCGCCGGCGCCATCGCCGCCCATGCCGCCGCGCTGCCGGCGGGGACAGTGCCGGGCGATGTTCCGGCAGGCACGGCCACCAATCCGGCTGACTAGGTCGGACATAATGCGCTAGGGTCTCGGCCGCAGACGGGCGAAAGCGCCCCAGGATCGACACGGGAGAAGACGCAGATGGCATCGGAAACCAAGGTGGCCCTGATCACGGGCGCCGGATCGGGCGTCGGCCGGTCGGTGGCGCTGGCCTTCCTGAAGGATGGCTACACCGTCGTGCTGGCCGGCCGGCGGCAGGACGCGCTGGCCGGGACCATCCAGCAGTCGGGCGCGCCCGCGGACCGGACCCTGGCGGTGCCGACCGACGTCACCGACCCGAAGAGCGTCCGGGCGCTGTTCGACGCCACCAAGGCGAAGTTCGGGCGGCTGGACGTGCTGTTCAACAATGCCGGCGTCAATGCCCCCGGCGTGCCGTTGGAGGAGCTGACCTTCGAGCAGTGGAAGGCGGTGGTCGACACCAACCTGACCGGGCCGTTCCTGTGCACCCAGGAAGCCTTCCGGATCATGAAGGACCAGGACCCGCGCGGCGGCCGCATCATCAACAACGGCTCGATCTCGGCCCATGTGCCGCGGCCGAACTCCGCCCCCTACACCTCGACCAAGCACGCCATCACCGGGCTGACCCGGTCGACCTCGCTGGACGGGCGGAAATACGGCATCGCCTGCGGCCAGGTCGATATCGGCAACGCAGCCACCGAGATGGCGTCGCGGATGGCCAAGGGCGTGCCCCAGGCCGATGGGTCGATCAAGCCCGAGCCGCTGATGGACGCGACCCATGTCGCCAGCACGGTGCTGGCCATGGCCAACCTGCCGCTGGACGCCAACATCCAGTTCGTGACCGTGATGGCCACCAACATGCCCTTCATCGGCCGCGGCTAAACCGGGGCGGCCGGGCGGTTCAAGCCGCCCCGGCCTCCCGGATATAGGGCGTGGTTGTGGTCAGCGCCCGGAAGCCGAGCCGTTCCAGGATCGGGCGGCTCTCGGACGAGGCGTCGACGGTGAGGAAGCGGAAGCCCCGCGCCTTGGCTTCGGCGGCGCGGCGGGCGACCAAAGCGCGGTAGATGCCGCGGCCGCGCCAATGCGGCCGGGTGGCGCCGCCCCACAGATCGGCAAAGCCGGTGCCGGGGTGGAAGCGCACCCAACCGGCCGAGACGCAATGACCATCGGCCATGGCGAGGTAGACCGACAGCCGGTCCGGCGCCGCCGCGATCTCCGCCCCCAGCACCTCCGACCGCCAGTCCTCGTCGGCGCCGTAGACCGCGGCCATCAGGTCGTCGATGGCGCCGAAGCGGACCGGGTCGACCACCCGCTCGATGGTGGCGCCCTGCGGCTCGACCGGCGGCGGCAATGCGCCGTCGAGGTCCAGGGCCACCACCGTCTCCAGCCCTTCCGGCACGAAGCCGGCGGCCTCGAGCCGACGGCCGAGATCGGCCGGCGCGTCGTGGCCGTACAGCTTCCACTCCAGCGCCCGGCCCTGGCCGGCGAAGAACGCGGCCTCACGCGCGATCACCGCGTCGGCGGAGGCGGCGTCGAGCCCGCTCCACAGGATGCAGTTGTCATATGCCCCCGTGTCCGGGCCGACGGAGCGCGTCACCTCGGCCAGTTGCTCGACCCGATAGGCCGGGTCGGGCGGGACCGGGGCGCGCCGCATCTCGGCGTCGAAGCGTCTCAGGATCTCGGCCTGGTCCATCTCGTCCTCGCTCGCTGCCGCCCGCGTCGATCCGTCAGGCTTGCCCCAGGCGCCCCTTATGGCTGATTTTGGCCCGGGGCGCGACCGCGCGCCCTGTCATGTTTGAGAATCGGCACGACCGCGGCCCTGTGGTGACGGAGATATCGTGAACGCGACCCTGTTTCTGGCCTGCGGCCTCGCCGGCTTCGCCTACGGCATCTCGCCGGGGCCGGCCGTGCTCGCCCTGTTCGGCATCTCCGCCGGCCAGGGACGGAAGGCCGGCGCCGTGTTCCTGAGCGGCCACCTGGTCGGCGACGCGCTGTGGTCGTCGCTGGCGCTGGTCGCGATCATCGGCGCCCAGGCGGTCGGGCCGGCGGTGTTCGACGCGCTCGGGCTGATCTGCGGCGCCTATCTGCTGTGGCTCGGCTGGGCCGCGGTCACGGTGCGCCGCCGCGCCGATGGCGGGGTCGACACCGTGGTGCGCCGGCCACTGCTGCGCGGCCTGGTGTTCGGCGTCACCAACCCGAAGGGCTATCCGGTGGCGGTCGCGACCTTCACCGCGCTGCTGACCAGCTACGCCGCCAGCCTGTCCTGGTCGTCCTTCCCGGCGCTGGTCTTCGCCGCCTGCCTGGGCGCCGTCTGCGCCTACGCCATCCTGGTCGCCGTCACCGGTGCTGCGGCCGTGCGCGGCTTCTACCGCCGGCACGAGATCTGGTTCGTCCGCGCCTCGGGCCTGGTGTTCATCGGCTTCGCCCTGCACGCCCTGGTCCAGTCCGTCTCCGGCTTCGCCGTCCGGCGCAGCTGAGCCGCGACTTTCTTCCCCTTTCCGTGAGTCACCTGCCCCCTATGCCTTCGATCCTGACCATCGCCTTCGACGCCGACGACACCCTGTGGCACAGCGAATCGATCTTCGAGGAGACGCATGGCCGCCTGCGCGCCCTGCTCGCCCCCTGGGTCGAGGCCGAGGCGCTGGACCGCACCCTGCTCGACACCGAAGGCCGCAACCTCAAGACCTTCGGCTACGGGGTGAAGGGCTTCACCCTGTCGATGATCGAGACCGCGATCGACCTGACGCAGGGGCGCATCCCCGCGGCGGACATCCGCACCATCCTCGACCTCGGCAAGGCGATGATGGACCACCCGGTCGAGCTGCTGGACGGTGTGGTCGAGACCCTGGATGCGCTGGCGCCGGAGGCCGAGGCCGGGCGCATCCGGCTGATGGTGGTCACCAAGGGCGACCTGTTCCATCAGGAGAGCAAGGTGGCCAGATCCGGCCTCGCCGAGCGCTTCGAGCGGATTGAGATCGTGGCCGAGAAGGACGAGGCGACCTATCGCCGGATCCTGCAGCGCAGCGGCACCGCGCCGGAAGACTTTCTGATGATCGGCAATTCGATGCGGTCGGACATCTTGCCGGTGCTCGACCTCGGCGGCCGCGCCGTGCACATTCCCTACCGCATCACCTGGGCGCATGAAGCGGTCAGCCGGCCCGATATCGCCCCGCCCGGCTTCCACACCCTGGAGACCATCCGCGACGTGCCGGGCTTGGTGGCGAAGCTGGCCGGCTGATCATGTGGGCCGGCGCGGTATGACCATGTTGACCACCAGGACCTGCACCGGCTCGCCGGCTTGGTTCAGGGTGGTGATCCGGGCCTTGGCCATACCGCGGTCGGGACGCGACTGCGATGGTCGGATCTCCAGGATCTCGCTTTCGACCCGCAGCACGTCGCCCGGGCGCACCGGCCGCGGCCACCGCATCTCGTCCGATCCCGCCCCGATCAGGCCGCCCACCGGCAGGAACTCGCCGCCGACCAGCAGCTTCATGGTCAGGGCCGCGGTGTGCCAGCCGCTGGCGGCCAGGCCGCCGAACAGCGATGCCTTGGCCGCCGCCTCGTCGAGATGGAAGGGCTGCGGGTCGAATTCGGCGGCGAAGGCCTTGATCGCCTCGGTGGTGACCGCGACGGTGCCGGACCCGAAGCGCTGACCGACATGCAGGTCTTCGAGATACAGGCGGGCGGCGTCTTCGGACGGCATGGCGTGTCTCCTCGCAAGTTGCCTAGCATGGCCCGGCGGCGGCGATCGCGGAAGCCTCCTGCCATGGCGCCCGGCTCGATATGGATGTCGCAGGTGTCGACGGCACTGGCCCGGCCCGGCCCGATCGTCTACACCCGGCGGCATGACCGATCCCGGACTGGCCGCCCGCAAGGCGACCCTCGAACTTCTCCGTGCCGTGCTGTCGCAGAGGCGCCCGATCGACGAGGCCCTCGACGGCCATCTCGACCTGCGCGGGATGGAGCCGCGCGACCGCGCCTTCACCCGCCTGCTGCTGAGCACGACGCTGCGACGGCTGGGCCAGCTGGACGCGCTGATCGACGGCGCCCTGAAGTCGCCGCTGCCGCGCGCCGCCGCGACGGTGCGCGACGTGCTGCGGCTGGGATTGGCGCAGCGCCTGTTCCTGGCCACCCCGTCGCATGCCGCGGTCGACACCTCGGTCGAGCTGGCGGGGATCACCGGCTTCGCCGGCATGAAGGGGCTGGTCAACGCCGTGCTGCGCCGGCTGTCCGAGGACGGCCCGGCGCTGCTGACCGCGCAGGACGCGGCCAGGCTGAACACCCCGGCCTGGCTGTGGTCGCGCCTGACCGAGGCCTATGGCGCCGAGACCGCCGCCGCCATCGCCGCGGCGCATCTGCACGAGGCGCCGCTGGACCTGTCGGTCAAGGCCGACCCCGAGGTCTGGGCCCCGCAATTGGAGGCCCGGCTGCTGCCGAGCGGCACGCTGCGGCGCGAGGCCGGCGGCCTGGTGCCGGAGCTGCCCGGATTTGCCGAGGGCGCCTGGTGGGTGCAGGACGCCGCCGCCGCCCTGCCCGCCAGGCTGTTCGGCCCGGTTGCCGGCAAGCGGGTGCTCGACCTGTGCGCCGCGCCCGGCGGCAAGACCGCCCAGCTGGTCGCCGCAGGTGCGGACGTCACCGCGCTGGACCGCTCGACCCGGCGGCTGGCCCGCGTCGCCGAGAACCTCGAACGCCTCGGCCTGCCCGCCACCATGAAGACCGCGGATGCCGAGACCTTCACCGCGGCCGAGCCCTATGACGCGGTGCTGCTGGACGCGCCCTGCAGCGCCACCGGCACCATCCGGCGGCACCCCGACGTGCCCTATCTCAAAGGCCCGGACGACGTCGCCAAGCTGATCGGGGCCCAGTCCCGCCTGCTGCGCCATGCGGTCGAGCTGGTGCGGCCCGGCGGCATCCTGGTGTGGTGCACCTGCTCGCTGCTGCCCGAGGAGGGCGAGACCCAGATCGACCGGCTGCTGGCGACCGACGACCGCATGGTCCGGCTGCCGGTGACGCCGACCGAGGTCGGCGGGTCGGACGAGGTGCTGACCCCGGCCGGCGACGTCCGCAGCCTGCCATGTCACTGGCCCGACCTCGGCGGCCTCGACGGCTTCCACATCGCCCGGCTGCAACGCCGCGGCTGAAAGCCGTCGGCACGGCGCGGCTGATGCCGTCGGCACGTCGCGGCTGAAGGCCGTCGGCACGCCGCGGCTGCAAGCCGTCGGCCGCCGCACTGACCTTTCGATGCATTAATCATACAAAAGGGATTGCACTCGAGCGCGCGCTCTTTCACAGTTCCGCCCGAACGAGCCGGGACCCTGCGGGGCAACCCGGGACCAGGGAGGACCGAAGCGGATGGCGCTTCTGGAGCTACGAGACATCACCAAGCATTTCGGGGCGATCCACGCCCTGAACGGCGTCAGCTGGACGATCGAGCCCGGCGAGGTGGTCGGGCTGATGGGCGACAACGGCGCCGGCAAATCCACCCTGGTCAAGGTCATGGCCGGCAACTTCCCGCCGACCGCCGGCGAGATGCTGCTGGACGGCAAGCCGGTGCATTTCCACAAGCCGGTCGACGCGCGCCATGCCGGGATCGAGGTGGTCTACCAGGACCTCGCCATCGCCGACAACCTGACCGCCGCCGCCAACGTCTTCCTCGGCCGCGAGCTGAAGAAGGGCCCCTGGCCCTTCCGGCGGCTCGACCACGGCACCATGAACCGGCGGGCCCAGGCGCTGTTCGCCGAGCTGAAGTCGGAGACCCGGTCGAACGACCTGGTCCGGCTGATGTCGGGCGGCCAGCGCCAGGCGGTGGCGATCGCCCGCACCCGGCTGGCCAACGCCAAGCTGATCCTGATGGACGAGCCGACGGCGGCGATCAGCGTGCGCCAGGTGCATGAGGTGCTGGAGCTGATCCGCCGGCTGCGCGACAGCGGCATCGCGGTGATGCTGATCAGCCACCGCATGCCCGACGTGTTCGACGTCTGCGACCGGGTGATCGTGATGCGCCGCGGCCGCAAGGTCGCCGACAAGCGGATCGCGTCCAGTTCGCCGGAAGAGGTGACCGGGCTGATCACCGGCGCGTTGGAGGCGGCGTGATGGCGACGACCACGACCAGCCCGATGGGCTTCGAGAACGTCCGCCAGCCGGGCCCGCTGCACCGCATCCTGTCGTCCCAGATCACCTATGTCCTGGCGGCGCTGGTGATCCTGATGATCGTGATGACCATCGGGTCGGACAAGTTCCTGACCGAGCGCAACCTGCAGAACGTCGCCCAGAACTTCTCCTACATCGCCATTGCCGCGCTGGGCCAGACGCTGGTGATCATCCTGGCCGGCATCGACCTGTCGGTCGGGTCGGTGATGGCGGTCGGCGCCGTCGCCACCAGCCTGGCGATGGACGGCAGCGCCGATTGGGGGGTCTTCATCGACTGGCCCGGCCTGGCCCTGGCCTTCGCCGTGCTGGCAGGGGTGGCCGCCGGCGGGTTCGTCGGGCTGATCAACGGCATCCTGATCGCCCGGCTGGGCCTGTCGCCCTTCGTCACCACGCTCGGCATGCTCAGCGTCTGCCGCAGCCTGGTCTATGTCGTCACCCAGGGTCGCGGGTCGCCCACCGCAGGTCCGGCCAAGGACCTGTTCCGGACGCTGGGCAACGAACCGATCCTCGGCGCGGTGCCGCCGTCGCTGATCTACATGGTGGCGCTGGCGCTGATGATCTGGTTCCTGCTGCGCCACATGCAATGGGGCCGGCACGTCTTCGCCATCGGCGGCAACGAGCGGGCGGCGGCGCTGACCGGCGTGCCGGTCGAGCGCATCAAGATCTCGGTCTACGTGTTCTGCGGCGCGCTGGCCGGCTTCACCGGGGTGCTTCTGCTGTCCTGGCTCGGCTCCGCCCCCGCCAACACCGCCGTCGGCTATGAGCTGCGGGTGATCGCCGCCTCGGTGATCGGCGGCGCCAACCTGACCGGCGGCATCGGCGGCCCGCTGGGCGCCGTCACCGGCGCGGCGCTGATCGAGGTGATCCGCAACGGCCTGATTCTGAGCGGGGTGCAGCCCTACTGGCAGGATTTCTTCGTCGGCGTGTTCATCATCCTGGCGGTCCTGCTCGACCGCATCCGATCCAAGCGGGCGGGCTGACGCCCCGCCCGTCCGTTCCGACAACAAGCATTCAACCTGGGAGGACGACATTATGAAGAAGCTTCTTTTGGCGGCGGTGGCATTGGGCGCACTGGCGGCGATGACCGGCGGCGCGAACGCGGCGGACAAGCTGCGCTTCGCCCTGGTGCCGAAGGCCATGAACAACCCCTATTTCGACCTGTCGCGCGACGGCTGCATGGAAGCCGCCAAGAAGCTCGACATCGAATGCGTCTATATCGGCCCGGTCGAGCATGAGCCGGCCAGCGAGGCGCAGATCGTGCAGGACCTGATCACCCAGGGCATCGACGGGCTGGCGATCTCGGTCGCCGATGTCGACGCGCTGACCAACGTGATCAACCAGGCGGTCGCGGCCGGCATCCCGACCATCACCTTCGACGCCGACGCGCCGGGGTCGAAGCGCCAGGCCTTCGTCGGCACCGACAACTACGCCATGGGCAAGGCGATCGGCGAGATGGCGGCCAAGCTGCACCCGAAGGGCGGCACCTTCGCCCTGGTCTCGGGCGGCCCGGCCGCGGCCAATCTGAACGACCGCGTCCGCGGCACCATCGACGGGCTGGGCGCCGGCTGGACCCAGGTCGCCGGGTCGCCGCTGTACTGCAACGACGACGCGGCGCTGGCCGTGCAGCAGCTGCAGGACACGCTGACCGCGCATCCCGACATCGACGCCCTGCTGCCGGTCGGCGGCTGGCCGCTGTTCGTGCCGGACGCCTTCCGCAACTTCGCCGAGCCGATCAAGGCCAAGCTGGCGTCGAAGGAGGTCGTGCTGGTCTCGGCCGACACGCTGAAGACCGAGCTGGAGCTGCTGCGCGACGGCTACGCCAACGCCCTGATCGGCCAGCAGCCGCATGAGATGGGCGCGCTGGCGATGGAGACGCTGTTCAAGCTGAAGAAGGGCGAGAAGGTGCAGGAGATCACCTATGTCGGCCTCGACGTCGTGACCCCCGACAACGTCAAGGAATTCCTCGCCAAGGCCAAGTAGGCCGCGGTCGGACGGGGCCGGGCGCAGCTGCGCGCCGGCCCCGGTTTCCTGCCCCCGGCCTCGTCATGGTTGTGACGGGCCCGGTCCCTTGTTATTCAGGGACGATCATGGTCAAACCCGTCCTGATCGCCCCCTCGATCCTCTCCGCCGATTTCGCCCGCCTGGGCGAGGAAGCCCGCGCCATGACCGAGGCCGGGGCCGACTGGCTCCACCTCGACATCATGGATGGGCATTTCGTGCCCAACATCACCTTCGGCCCGTCCGTGGTGAAGGCGCTGCGGCCCTGGTCCGCCCTGCCCTTCGACGTGCATCTGATGATCGGCCCGGCCGACCCCTACATCCCGGCCTTCGCCGAGGCCGGGGCGGACCGCATCAGCTTCCACCCCGAGGCCGGCCCCCACCCGCACCGCACCGTCCAGCTGATCCGCTCGCTCGGCAAGGCGCCGGGCGTGGTGCTGAGCCCCGGCACGCCGATCGCCATGGTCGAGGAGCTGCTGGGCGACATCGACCTGGTGCTGGTGATGACGGTCAATCCCGGCTTCGGCGGGCAGAGCTTCATCGAAAGCCAGGTCGACAAGGTCGCCCGGCTGCGCGAGATGATCGACAAGGCCGGCCTGGACGTGCGGATCGAGATCGATGGCGGGGTGACGCCGGAGACCGCGCCGCGTGTGGTCGCCGCCGGTGCCGACACCCTGGTCGCCGGCACCGCGGCATTCCGCGGCGGGCCCGCGGCCTACGCCGCCAACATCGCCGCCATCCGCGGCAACGGCTGATACATGCGGAGCCCGCGCACCCTCACCCGCAACGTCCACGACCAGCTGACGCGGATCGCCTATTCAAATCCGCTCTACTCCGTGGCGCTCGGGCGCAAGGGACCGCGCGACCTGCTGATGGTGCCGCCCGACCCCTGGCCGGGCGACGCCGAGCGCGGCGCGGCGCTGATCGCCGGGGTCTACCGGCTGGGCGGCCAGACCTATGAGGCGGCGGCCGCGGCGCCATGGGAGCCGTTCGGCGCCGACCCCAGCTTCACCGAGGCGCTGCACGGCTTCGAATGGCTGCGCGACCTGCGCGCCGCCGGCGGCGACCAGGCCCGGCGCCAGGCGCGGCGGCTGATCGACCATTGGATCGAGCGCTACGACCGCTGGCACCCGCTGATGTGGCGTCCGGACATCCTGGGGCTGCGCATCGCCAGCTGGCTGGGCGCCCATGATTTCTTCTGCGCCAGCGCCGACGACGATTTCCGCGCCCGCGTCTTCGCCAGCCTGTCGCGACAGCTGCGCCATTTGACCCGCGTCGCCGACGGCGACCCGCTGGACCCGCGCCAGATCCAGACGGTGAAGGGGCTGGTCTACGGCGCCGTCGCCCTGCCGCAGGGCCGCGCGCGGCTGGACCTGGCCCAGCGCATCCTGGGCAAATGCCTGCCGCGCCAGGTGCTGCCGGATGGCGGGCACGTCCAGCGCAACCCGTCGATCCACCTGACCATGCTGCGGCACCTGATCGACATCCGCGCCGCCTTCCGCGCCGCCCAGAGCCATGTGCCGGACGCGCTGCACCTGGCGATCGACCGGATGGCGCCGGCGCTGCGCCTGTTCCGCCACGGCGACGGCGGCTTCGCCCTGTTCAACGACGCGCAGGAGGGCGAGCCGGTGCTGATCGACGCCGTCCTGGCCCAGGCCGATTCCAAGAACCGGGCGCCGAAGAGCGCGCGGCACAGCGGCTTCGAACGCGCCATGGCCGGCCGCACCCTGTTGCTGATGGATGTCGGCGCCCCGCCGCCCGCCGGGCTGGACGGCGGCAGCCATGCCGGGCTGCTGAGCTTCGAGCTGTCGGTCGGGCGCGAGCGCATGATCGTCAATTGCGGCGCCTGGACCGGCCGCGGCACGCCCGAGGACAGCGCCTGGCACACCGCGCTGCGCGGCACGCCGGCGCATTCCACCCTGTCGGTCGCCGGCCGCGATTCGGCCGAGATCCTGCGCGACGGCGGCATCGGCAAGCGACCGCGCGACATCGAGATCGACCGCCAGGAGACGCCGCAGTCGATCCTGATCGACGCCTGGCATGACGGCTATCGCGAGGCGATGGGGCTGATCCACCGCCGCCGGCTGGAGCTGTCGGCCAATGGCGACGAGCTGCGCGGCGAGGACATCCTGTTCGCCGAGAACGAGACTTCGCGCGGCCTGCCCTTCGCCATCCGCTTCCACCTGCACCCGGCGCTGCAGCTGTCGCCGGTGCAGGGCGGCAGCTCGGTGATCATCCGGCTGCCCGGCGGCGACGGCTGGCGGCTGCGCGGCTATGGCGGCGAGGTGGCGCTGGAGGAAGGCGTCTATGCCGGCCGCGGCGCCGACCGCCGCAAGACCACCCAGGTGGTGATCTGGGGCGAGGTCGGGCCCGAGAGCACCGGCGTGCAGTGGATCCTGCGCCGCGAGCGGCGTTTAGCTTAGCCCCCAAGCCACGCGCGGGTCGACATCCCTCCCCGTCGGGTCTAAAGACGGGCGCATCCCGTTCAGGAGCCGTCCGATGATGACCGAAGCCGCCCTTCCGATCCGCCGCGCGCTGATCTCCGTTTCCGACAAGGCCGGCATCGTCGAGTTCGCCCGGTTCCTGGCCGACCGCGGCGTCGAGATCCTGTCGACCGGCGGTTCCTACAAGGCGATGGCCGACGCCGGCATCCCGGTCAAGGAGGTCTCGGCCCACACCGGCTTCCCCGAGATCATGGACGGCCGGGTCAAGACCCTGCACCCCAAGATCCATGGCGGCCTGCTGGCCCGGCGCGACAGCGACGAGCACCTGGAGGCGATGACCGATTACGGCATCGCCCCGATCGACCTGCTGGTGTCGAACCTCTACCCGTTCGAGGCCACGATCGCGCGCGGCGCCAGCTTCGACGACGGCATCGAGAACATCGACATCGGCGGCCCGGCCATGACCCGCGCCGCGGCCAAGAACCACGCCTTCGTCGCCGTCGTCACCTCGCCGGTCGACTACGAGCCGCTGCGGCTGGAGATCGCGTCCAACGGCGGCACGCTGGGCGCCACCCGCCGCCGCCTGGCCGCGGCCGCCTTCGCCCGCACCGCCGCCTATGACGCCGCCATCGCCGGCTGGTTCGCCGAGGTCGAGGGCGAGACCTTCCCGCCGCGGCTGTCGCTGTCGGGCAAGCTGGCCGAGACCCTGCGCTACGGCGAGAACCCGCACCAGGCCGCCGCCCTGTACCTGACCGGCACGCCGGTGCCCGGCCCGGCCACGGCCGAGCAGCTGCAGGGCAAGGAGCTGAGCTACAACAACATCCTGGACGCCGACGCGGCGTTCGAGGCGGTGTCGGAATTCGCCGAGCCGGCGGTGGTCATCGTCAAGCACGCCAACCCCTGTGGCGTCGCCGTCGCCGCAACGCTGGGCGAGGCCTATGCCAAGGCGCTGATCTGCGACCCGGTCAGCGCCTTCGGCGGCATCATCGCTGCCAACCGGCCGATCGACGGCGCCACGGCCCAGGCTATCACCGCGCTGTTCGCCGAGGTGGTGATCGCCCCGGAGATCACGCCGGAAGCGGCCGCCGTGTTCGCGGCCAAGGCCAATCTGCGGGTGCTGAAGACCGGGGGCATGCAAGACCCGAAGCAGCGCCGCCGCATCCTACGCAGCGTCGCCGGCGGCTTCCTGACTCAGACCCGCGACGACGCGGCCCCGGTGGCATCGGAACTGAAGGTGGTGACACGCAAGGCGCCGACCGCAGGGCAGATCGACGACCTCTTGTTCGCCACCCAGGTGGCCAAGCATGTCCGGTCCAACGCCATCGTCTTCGCCAAGGGCCGCATCACCGTCGGCATCGGCGCCGGGCAGATGAGCCGGGTGGACAGCGTCAAGATCGCGGTGGCCAAGGCGGCCGAGGCGGCGACGGCGGCCGGCGAGACCGGGTCTCGCATCGCCGGGTCGGTGGCGGCGTCGGAGGCCTTCTTCCCCTTCGCCGACGGGCTGGTGGCCCTGGTCGAGGCCGGCGCCACCGCGGTGATCCAGCCCGGCGGGTCGATGCGCGACCGCGAGGTGATCGACGCCGCGGACGCCGCCGGCATCGCCATGGTGTTCACCGGGCGCCGGCACTTCCGGCACTGAGCGGCCATCGCGGGTAGGTTGGGTTCGCCCTGGCGAACCCACACGCATCCGATCGTGGGATGTTGGGTTCGCACCCGCGAACCCAACCTACGCGGAGAGGCTTACCCCCGAGCCGGTTCCCGCACCGTCGCCACGATCAGGCCGCCGATCGCGAACAGGGCGATGACCACCGCCATGCCGGCGCGCTGGCTGGCGAACACGGCCGTCGCGGCCGCGAACAGCCAGGGGCCGACGAAGCCGGTGGCGCGGCCGGTCAGGCCGTACAGGCCATAGGCCTCGGCCTCGCCGCCTGCCGGGGCCAGCCGCCCCATCAGGGTCCGGCTGGCCGCCTGGGCCGGGCCGAGGAACAGGCCCAGCACCAGGGCCAGGCCGATGAACCAGACCGGGTCGGTGACCAGGATCAGCGGCACGCCGATGGCGACCAGCCCGACGATGGCGATCAGGATCGTCGGCTTCGACCCGATCCCGTCATCGACCCAGGCGAACAGGAACGCGCCGATGCCCGAGGTCACGTTGAGGCCGATCGCGAACAGCACGATCTGCCCGAAATTGAGGCCCAGGGCGCCCGCGGCGTAGATGCCGCCGAAGGCGAACAGCACGTTGAAGCCTTCGCGGTAGATGGCGCTGCCGACCAGGAAGCGGACCATGTTGCCCTGGGCGGGCAGCGATTTCAGCGTGCGCCCCAGATCGGCCAGGCCGCGGCGGATCGCGGTGCCGATCGGGGCCCCGCCCGGCCGTTCGCGGACCAGCAGCAGCAGCGGCAGGGCGAACACCACCCACCACAGCGCCACCAGCGGCCCGGTGGCGCGCGGCCCGGCCTGGGCCACGTCCGGCAGCGGCAACAGCGGCGCGGCGCCACCGAAGCCGATCAGCCCGAACAGGGCGATGACCAGGCAGAACAGCCCGCCGAAATAGCCGAGGCCCCAGCCCCAGCCGGAGACGCGGCCGAGCATCCCGGGCGGCGCCACGTCGATCAGCAGCGCGTTGTAGAAGACGTAGGACAGTTCGAAGGCGATGGTGGCGATGCCGACCAGGAGCATCGCCGGTACGATCGACGACGGCTCCGGCGCCATGAACCAGAGCAGCGCGGTCGGCACCACCGACACCGCGACGCAGGTGGCCAACCAGGCCTTGCGCCGCCCGCCATGGTCGGCCACGGCGCCGAGGACCGGGCTGAGCAGCGCGATGGCAATGCCGGCGCTGCCGGCGACGACACCCCACAGCGCCGCGCCATGGTCGGCGTCGCCGACGATGCCCTTGGCGAAATAGACCGAGAACACGAAGGTGCCGATGACCGTGTTGAAGGCGCTCATCGCCCAGTCGTAGAGGCACCAGCCGAAGATCGCGGACCGCGAGGAGGCCGGCGCGGCGGCGGGGGCGGCGTCAGCGGTCACTTGGAAATTCCTCGGCGACGGAAAGTCCAGAGTCCGGAATCAGCGGCGGCAAGCAATCCTGGTCCCCCCTCCCCTTGCGGGAGGGGGTAGGGGGAGGGGGTTCGTGCCGGAGGAGCAGAACCCGGCCTCAGGATCCGGCCGGCGACGGCTGTCGAATCAGCCCGGGCCGCGCCCTTCGCTCGACAGCCCCCTCCCCCTAGCCCCCTCCCGCAAGGGGAGGGGGGACTTGATGGGGCGGATTCCCTCGCCTTACCCCCAGGGCCCGCGGGCCGGGGTGTCGGCCACGCCGGCCATGCGCCGCAGCGCGGCGACGCGGTTGGCGGTCGAGGGATGTGTCGAGAACAGGCTGTCGACCGCATTGGCATGCAACGGATTGATGATGAACATCGGCGCGGTGGCGGGGTTGCGCTCGGCCGCAGCGTAGTCGATCCCCTTGGCGAAGGCTTCGATCTTCTCCAGCGCCGCGGCCAGCCACAGCGGCCGGCCGCAGATCTCGGCGCCGACCCGGTCGGCCTCGTATTCGCGGCTGCGGCTGATCGCCATCTGCACCATCATGGCGGCCAGCGGCGCCAGGATCACGGTCAGGATCACGCCGATGAAGCCCAGCGGGTTGTTGCGGTTGTTGCCGCCGCCGAAGAACAGCCCGAAATTGGCCAGCATCGACAGCGCGCCGGCCAGGGTGGCGGTGATCGTCATGATCAGCGTGTCGCGGTTGCGGACATGCGCCAGCTCATGCGCCATCACCGCCGCCACCTCTTCCGGCGACAGCCGCTGCAGCAGGCCGGTGGTGGCCGCGACCGCCGCATTCTGCGGGTTGCGGCCGGTGGCGAAGGCGTTGGGCTGGTCGGCGTCGATCAGGTAGACCCGCGGCATCGGCAGCTGCGCCTGTTCCGCCAGCTGCGCCACCAGCCGGTAGAAGTCGGGCGCGCTGCGGGCGTCGACCTCGCGCGCATTGTGCATGCGCAGCACCATCTTGTCGGCGTTCCAATAGGCGAACAGGTTCATGCCCACCGCCACCAGCAGCGCGATGACGACTCCGCCCCGCCCGCCGAGCAGACCGCCCACCACCATGAACAGCGCGGTGAGGGCCGCCAGAAGCAGCGCCGTGCGGACATACCCCGACATCCGAATCCTCCGTTGGTTCTCGCCCCGGATCAAATGGCCCTATCGTCCCCCCGATCAAGGCTGGACGCGAGGCCCCCGCCTCGCCATATCAGGGGAATGAGCGATCACGACCCCACCCCCACCAAGCCGCCCGTACCCGATGCATTGGCCGCCAAGACACTGGCCGAACGCATCGATGTCCGCACCGGCGCGCCGATCGAGGCCGTGCCGCAGAAGCCCGGCGAGATCGGCGGCCCCAAGGGCCCCGAGCCGACCCGCTACGGCGACTGGGAAGTCAACGGCCGCTGCTCGGATTTCTAAACCCTAGGACACTGCCGGCAGCGTCACGGTCGATCTGAACTTCGATGCCGGATGCGGGCCGGACGGCACCGGCGGGTGCTTCGGCGCCTCGCCCGGGCCAGGCAGGTCGGCAGGCAGGCGATCGACTGCACCAGGCCTATCCGCCCCTCCCCTTTGCCCCTGCCATCTCACGACGAGGCGTGGCCGCGGTCAGAGCCTGATCGCCGGCGCCGTTTGTCGCCCTGGCCTTGTCATCCCCCGGCCGGCGGTCTATGTGCCGGATCGGCGGTTCCGCTGCAGTGGCCCGCCCAAGAGATTCCGGCCAAAGAGATTTCGGGAGGTCGCATGATCGCCACCCCGCTCCACCGCCGCACCCTGTTCCGCGCCGCCGGCGCCGCCGCCCTGCTGGCCGGGCTGCCGGCCGCGCAGCGCGCCGCGGCGGCGGAAGAGCAGGGCCTGGCCCTCGGCGCCGCAACGCCGTTCTCCTACGACCTGCTGACGGCGCGGGCCCAGGCGCTGGCGGCGCAGCCCTACCAGCCGCCCTACCGGCCGGCGCCGGAGATCGTCGAGGCCATCGACTACGACGCCCATGGCAAGATCAAGTTCAAGACCGACCTCGCGCCCTATGCCGACGGCACCGGCGCCTATCCCGCCACCTTCTTCCATCTCGGCCGCTTCTTCGGCGAGGCGGTGCGGATGAATCTGGTCGTCGGCGACGATTCCCGCGAGATCCTGTACCGGCCGCGCTATTTCGACATGCCGGAGGACAGCCCGGCCCGCAAGCTGCCCGCCGATTCCGGCTTCGCCGGCTTCCGCCTGCAGGAATCGAACAAACGCGACGACTGGCGCACCCAGGACTGGGTCGCCTTCCTCGGCGCCTCCTACTTCCGGGCGATCGGCGCGCTGGGCCAGTACGGCATGTCGGCGCGGGGCATCGCCATCGACGTCGCGGTCAAGGGCAGCCCGGAAGAGTTCCCGATCTTCACCCAGTTCTTCATCGCCGAGGCGCCCGACCCGGCGCAGCCGGTGGTGGTCTGCGCCCTGCTGGACGGGCCCAGCGTCAGCGGCGCCTACCGCTTCACCCTGCACCGCACCGAAGGGGTGGTGATGGAGGTCGAGGCGGCGGTGTTCCTGCGCAAGGCGGTGACCCGGCTGGGGCTGGCGCCGCTGACCTCGATGTTCTGGTACGGCGAATACGGTCGCGGCCGGATGCTGGACTGGCGGCCCGAGGTGCATGATTCCGACGGGCTGGCGATCTGGACCGCCGGCGGCGAGCGGATCTGGCGGCCGCTGAACAATCCGCGCGAGATCATGGTGTCCAGCTTCGGCGGCGACAGCCCGCGCGGCTTCGGCCTGATGCAGCGCGACCGCAACTTCGACCACTATCTCGACGGCGTGTTCTACGACCGCCGCCCGAGCGTGTGGGTCGAACCGCTGGCGCCGCTGGGTCGCGGCGCGATCCAGCTGGTGGAACTGCCGACCGACGACGAGATCCACGACAACATCGTCGCCTTCTGGGTGCCGGAGGACCGGCCCGCCGCCGGGTCGCGCCTGGACCTGAGCTACCGGCTGCACTGGCTGGCGGACGAGCCCTATCCCGACCAGGCCGTGGCCCGCACCATCGCCACCCGGATGGGCCGCGGCGGCGAACCGGGCAAGCCCCGCCCGCCCGGCGTGTACAAGATCGTCGCCGAATTCGACAACCCGGCGGTGATGCGGCAGATCCCCTACGGCGTGTTCCCCGACGTGGTGGTGACGGCGTCGCGCGGCACCATCGTCCGGCCGTTCAGCGAGCCGGTGCCGAACGGCAATGTCTGGCGCGCCACCTTCGATCTCGCGGTCGACGGCACCGACCCGGTGGAGCTGCGCCTGTTCCTGCGACTGAACGACAAGCCGCTGACCGAGACCTGGCTGTACCAGTTTCACCCGGAGCCGCCGCCGGCCTGAGCCCGGCGCGGGGAACCCTGGTTCCCCGCCGGCCGGTCACTTCAGCTTCGACAGGTCGACCGCCGTGGCATAGGCCTGCTTCGCCTCGGCCGGCGCGTCGCCGGTGACAGTCACCAGGACGCGGTTGTCGACCAGCATCTGGAGCTCGCCCTGCTCGTTCTGCACCGCCTGCCGGTCGCCGATCTTGACCAGCTTGCCCATCATCGCCGCCATCGCCGGGTTGGCGTAGAGACCGGCCATCTGCGCCACCAGCGGCGAATCCACCATCACCTGGATGCGCACCTGCTGGCTGTCCGCGTTGGTGTAGCCGCGCTCGGCCTGGACGCCGCCGCCGAACATCGCCGCAGCGCTCGAATCGCCGGACGCGTCCTCCGCCGTCCAGCCGTCGAGCGGCCCGGGCAGGGCCTTGGCCAGCTGCTCCGCCGCCAGCTGGCCCAGCAAGGTCGCCGCCAGGTCGGCCGCCCGTTTGGCCCGCCCGTAGTCGGCGCTGCTGTAGGCCGATTCCGCCTGGCCCAGCGCGTCGTGGATGTCGTCCGCCAGGGCCGGCCGGATGCCCCACCCGGCCAGCGCCACCAGCAGCGGCACGATGATGTACTTCATGTCGGTCCCCTTCGGATGCCTCGCGCCCGGACGGTCCGGCCGCGCCCCTGCATCCATGCCGCCCGATCCTAGCGGCGGCTGCGGAACCGCCAGTGACCATGCGCACAGCGCAGAAAATATCCCGAGCCCTGCGCTGGGCGAATTCCTGTGTCCAATTGTCCGGTCTTTTCGACGACACATTACCGTCGCAGGCTGGAAGCCTGCCGTCCAAACAAGAAACGCCGCCGGAAGGCCCACCCATGTTCCGCTTTTTCGAAGCCCGCGTGCGCCCGACCGCCACGGGCATGCCTGGCCAACCGCCGGGCACGCTGCTGCGATTCTACTGGTTCTTCCTGCGTCAGGTCCGCTGGTACTACGTCGGATTGCTCGGGGTCGGGCTGCTCGTCGCGCTGCTCGACGCGCTGATCCCGGTGTTCATCGGCCGGGTGGTCACCCTGCTCAGCACCACATCGCCCGAATCGCTGCTGGCCGAACACTGGGGCCTGCTGCTGGGCATGGCGGCGGTGCTGCTGCTGTGCCGGCCGGCGGCGCTGTTCCTGCAGGCGCTGGTGATCAACCAGATCATCGCCTCGGGCTTCACCAACCTGATCCGGTGGCAGAGCCACTGGCACATCGTCCGGCAGAGCTGGAGCTTCTTCCAGAACGACTTCGCCGGCCGCATCGCCAACCGGGTGATGCAGACCGGCGTGGCCCTGCGCGACAGCACGGTGATGACCATCGCCGCGGTCTGGTACCTCACCATCTACGGCACCAGCGCCCTGATCCTGCTGGCCACCGCCGACCTGTGGCTGGCGCTGCCGACCGTGGCCTGGTTCGCCGTCTACATCGTCCTGCTCATCTATTTCGTGCCGCGGCTGAAGCAGCGCTCGGTCGAGATGTCGGAGGCGCGGTCGCTGCTGACCGGCCGGATCGTCGACAGCTACACCAACATCCTGACGGTGAAGCTGTTCGCCCGCGCGAAGGAGGAGGACGACTACGTCCGCGAGGCGGTCGACGACCACACCCTGATCTTCCGCAGCCAGCTGCGGCTGATCAGCCTGTTCAACCTGTGCCTGTCCACCACCAACGCGCTGCTGGTGGTGTCGACCGCGACCATCGCGATCTATCTGTGGAGCCGGGGCCAGGTGGCGATCGGCGCCGTGGCCATGGTGCTGCCGCTGACCTGGCAGATCGTGACCATGGCCGGCTGGGTGGCGCAGCAGGTCACCACGATCTTCGAGAACATCGGCGTGGTGCAGGAGGGCATGATCTCGATCGCCAACCCGCTGCGCCTGGTCGACAAGCCGGAGGCCAAGCGGCTGGCGGTCAGCGAAGGCGGCATCCGCTTCGACCATGTCAGCTTCAACTACGGCCGGCCCGGCGGCGTGATCGACGACATGAACCTGGAGATCCGCCCCGGCGAGAAGATCGGCCTGGTCGGCCGCTCCGGCGCCGGCAAGTCGACCCTGGTCAACCTGCTGCTGCGCTTCTTCGACCTGGAGAGCGGCCGCATCCTGATCGACGGCCAGGACATCGCCGGGGTGACGCAGGAGAGCCTGCGCGAGCAGATCTCGGTGGTGACCCAGGACACCTCGCTGCTGCACCGGTCGATCTTCGAGAACCTCAACTACGGCCGGCCGACCGCGACCGAGGACGAGGTGATCGCCGCGGCCAAGCAGGCCCATGCCCATGACTTCATCCTGAATGTCGAGGATTGGCGCGGCCGCCGCGGCTACGAGGCCCATGTCGGCGAACGCGGGGTCAAGCTGTCCGGCGGCCAGCGTCAGCGCGTCGCCATCGCCCGGGTGGTGCTGAAGAACGCGCCGATCCTGATCCTGGACGAGGCCACCTCGGCGCTGGATTCCGAGGTCGAGGCGGCGATCCAGGAGCAGCTGGAGGATCTAATGGAGGGCAAGACGGTGATCGCCATCGCCCACCGCCTGTCGACCATCGCCCGGATGGACCGGCTGGTGATCCTGGAGCGCGGCCGCATCGTCGAGCTGGGCTCGCATGAGGAGCTGCTGAAGGCCAACGGCCACTACGCCGCGCTCTGGCGCCGCCAGTCCGGCGGCTTCCTGGGCGAGGAGGAACAGGCGGCGGAGTAGGCGGCCCCGCCCTCTACTTCGCCGGCGCGGTCGCCGCCGGCATCACCTCGACCGTGGCGGTCATGCCCGAGGCCAGCAGCACGCCGTCGGGCATCGAGTCGATCGCGATCCGCACCGGGATGCGCTGGGCCAGCCGGACCCAGCTGAAGGTCGGGTTGACGTCGACGATCTGGTAGATCGAGTTGAGCGCGATCTCGCGGTCGGCGATGGCGCGGTCGATGCTGAGGACATGGCCCTGCAGCGGCGCCGACATCCCCATCAGCCTGATCTCGACCTTGTCGCCCGGATGGATGCGCGGGATCTTGGTCTCTTCGAAATAGCCTCGGACGTGGAAGCTGTCGGCGTCGACCATCGCCATCACCTGCTTGCCCGCGGTGGCGTAGTCGCCCTGCCTCAGGATCAGCGACGAGACGAAGCCGTTGACCGGCGAGCGCACCGTGGCGCGCTCGAGGTCCAGCTTCGCCGTGTCCAGCGCCGCCTGGGCCTGCTCCACCGCCGCGCGGGCGGCCTCGGCCGCCGATTCGGCCTGCTGCTTGGCCTCGACCGAAATCGCGTTGAGGCCCAGCTTGGCCCGGCGCTCCGCATCCGCCTCCAGCTGGTCCGCCTGGGCCTGCTGGTTGTCCAGCGCCGCCTGGTCCCGCTGGATCGCCAGCTTGAACCGGTCCAGGTCGATCACGAACAGCACGTCGCCCTTCTTCACCAGTTGGTTGTTGGTGACGTGCAGTTCGGTGACGAGGCCGGAGACGTCGGGCGCCACCTGCACGATCTCCGCCGCCACCCGGGCGTCCCGGGTCCAGGGGCTGTCGATGTAGTACTGCCACAGCAGCACGCCGGCGACGACGGCGCCGGCCGCCACGACCAGGGTGATGAAGATGCGGAGGGCGAGGGCTGCGGTTTTCATGGCTTTCTTCGCCTCACATCGTCAGCGCGACGAGGGTGGTCATGATGATCAGGAGCAGGGACAGGTCGAACAGCGCCGGATGCCAGATCCAGCGATAGGCGCCGACGCGCGCCAGCACGAAGCGCAGCACGCCGGTGAGGAGGAGCGCCACCACGAGGTAGCCGAGCATCGGCGACAGGTAGACGCCGGCGAAGTCGATTTCCTTGATCATGGTGTCGGCACAATCAGGTCATGGATGAGGGCCGGTCCGCCGGTCTGCGGCAGGGCGAAGAATTCGGACTGGTAGGACAGCGTCACCCAGATCGCGGTGACCGAGACCAGGGCGGCGACGGTGTTGCGGTCGACCTCGAGCCCCTGCAGCGCCTCGCCGGCGCGGGCCAGGGCCGCCAGCGCCTCGGAGCCGCTGGGGCCGCGGTGGCGCCAGGCCTGGCCGAAATGGCGCTCCAGCGCGGCCAGTGCCGCCTCCACCGCCCGAATCCCCGGCGGCGGCAGCCGGTCGGACAGACGGCGCAGGATCATGATGTTGTGGCCGACGCGCAGGCTGGCCAGGCTGCCATCCAGGATCGGCCGGTCGCCGGGCAAGGCGTGGTCGAGCCGCGCGAACAGGCCGTTGATGCGGTCGAACATCCGGCTTTCGAACTCGGCCTGCGACAGGCCGGCGCCGGACGCCATGCGCGACAGGTCGGCCATGATGCCGGTGACGAAGCGCTGCGCCATCCAGCGCACGCCGAGCGGCCGGATCAGCCGGAACAGCAGCACCGCCAGGGCGATGCCGGCCAGGGTGGCGAGGCTGTTGTTGACCGCGCCGGCGAAGTCGAGCGAGGCGCGATCGGACAGCCCGAGCAGGGTCAGGAAGTTGATGCAGAGCAGCAGCCCCGAGGCCCCGATCCGCGGCGCCGGCATCAGGACGCCGGCCGGCACCAGCACCGTGGCCAGCACCAGGGCCAGCATGGGGAAGCCGTCGACCCGGGGCAGCACCAGCGCGAAATAGAGCAGGTAGACGATGGACGCGACCGCCGCCATGCGCAGGAATTCCTTGGCCGGCAGCGCCGGCTCGTCCGCGCCGGAGAAGAAGCCGAAGACCACGACCAGGATGGTGGCGGCCGCGGCGCCGTTCGGCCAGGCGGTGAGGATCCAGAAGCTGCAAGCCACCACCAGCGCGGTGAAGGCGGTGATCCCGGCCATGATGGCGGCGGCCTGGTCGCGGTGCCGGCTGACCGACGGCGCCGACCCCATGCTGCGCGGCCGGGTGCCGGCGGCAACATGGTCGCGCAGCCGCCGGCAGTCGTCGCGCAGCGTCAGCACGTCCTGCAGCCGGTCCAGCAGGATGCGCACGACCATCGCCGTCTGGCTCTGGCGCAGCTCCTCCAGCGTCGGCTGAAGGGTGTCGATCAGGCGCCGGGCGGCGCCGATGCTCTCGCCGTCATCCGGCTGGTCCGGGCCCGGCGACCGGTCCATGATCCGCGCCACCGCCTCGAAGGCCGGACGGATTTCCTGCCACCGCGCCGGGTCGCGGAAGCGCAGCAGCCGCCCGCGCTCCTGCACCGAGACCAGCACGGCGAGGAAGGTGAACAGCCGCCCCTGCAGCTGGCGGACCACGTCATTGGCCAAGCGGATGGCCCGTGTGTCGAACACGGCATGGGCGCGCAGGGTCTCCAGCGCCACCGCATCGCCGATCAGCCGGGCGCGGTCGGCCTGCGGCGCCTCGTCGGTGCCCTCGGTGCGCAGGATGCCGACCGCCCATGTCGCGGTGGCCGCCAGCAGCGCCTCGATCCGGCCCAGCAGCACCGGCCCGACCGGGCGTGGCAGCACGATGGCGCTGAGCACGCCGGCGCAGCCGATCGCCAGCAGGATCTCGACGCAGCGGTTGGTGGCGATGTCGAACACCGTGTCCGGCGCGGTGATCGCGGGGAAACCGATGATCGCGGCGGTGTAGCCCGCCAGCAGCGGCGCATAGGCGCTGGGCGCGTCGCGCAGCAGCACCGAGACGTAGATGCAGCATCCGAACCACAGCGCGCTGGCCAGCACGAACAGCTCGCGCTCCTGCGCGAACAGGCCGATGAAGGTCATGCTGGCGATGACCCCGGCGGCAGTGCCGATCACGCGGTAGACGCTCTTCGACAGCATCATCCCGGTCAGCGGCTGCGACACGATGTAGGCGGTCAGCATCGCCGTGCCGGGCGAGGACAGGTTGATGCGCAGGGCGATCCAGGCGGCCAGGATCGCGGCGCAGAAGGTGCGCAGCGAGAACACGCCATCACGCCAGGTCGGCCAGTCCATGCGTCCCCCGCGTCCCTCGTCGCCTAGCGGCCGCCCGCAGCCTCGGGCCGGCCGGCGGCGATGGTCGCCTCGATCCGGCTGAGCACGTCGAGGCAGACGATCATATCCTGGTCGGAGACGCCGTCGAGCAGCCGTTCGCGCACCTCCGCGACGACGCCCTGGATGCCTTCCACCAGGGTGCGGCCGTCGGCGGTCAGATGCACCGTGCGGTCGGCGCCGGCCTCGCGCCGTTCGATCACGCCCTGGCCCTCCAGCGTGTCGAGCAGCGGGGCCAGCGAGGAGCCTTCGACGCCGAGCGAATCCGCCAGGTCGCGCTGGCGGATGCCGTCGCCCAGCCGCGTCACATGCAGCAGCGGCTGCCAGGTGGCGGCGCTGAGGCCGTAGCGGCCGAGCACGTCATCGATCTCGCGCCGCCACAGGCGGGCGATCAGGAACAGGCGATAGCCGAAATCGGCGCGGGCGGGAGGCGTCTGGGGCATGGGCACCTTCATAGCCTCCTCATGGCGGGGCGAAACCGCGATTGCCGTATGCCAGCCATCCCGGCTGGCGTCACGCTGGCCCGGCTGGCGCGATGCCGGCCGGGCCGGGCGGATCAGGAGCTGGCGCCGTCGACCGGGATGGTCTGCAGCATGGCGAGGTCGATGCCGTCGAGGCAGCGCACATTGATCGCGATCATGGCGGTGCCGTCCGGCTTGCGGCCCCGGGCGAAGGATTCGATGCCGCAGGACGGGCAGAACAGGTGCTCGATCACCTTCTTGTTGAAGCGGTAATCGACCAGGTCGGTGTCGCCCGACAGCAGGGTGAACCGGTCGGGCATGACGAAGTTGAGCAGCAGCCCGCGCTTCGAGCAGTTCGAGCAGTTGCAGCTCACGACCTTGGCCAGGTCGGTCTCGACCTGGTAGCGCACGGCGCCGCAATGGCAGCCACCCTCATAGGTCTTCATCTCGGGCATGGGGCGTTCCTCCGGCGCTTTGGATCGCCGCGCGTCACGACGGCGTTCGGGCCCGAGAGTCGTCCGGGACGAGCGCCATGTCCACCCGCGATCGCGGATCCGCAGCGCCATTTTGGGATTGAGGGCACGGGTGCTTGCGCCCCGAAGTCATCATCGATGCGGCCATTAAGAGTCATCCCCCTCCCCTTGCGGGAGGGGGTCAGGGGGAGGGGTCTGCGCGCGTCCGCGCGCGAATGGGCAAAGGGCAGGCTTCACCATCGACGCTGGGCCGTCGGAGTCGAGGCCGGTTCCGGCGGCGATAACCCCCTCCCCCTACCCCCTCCCGCAAGGGGAGGGGGAGGTCGTTTTGATTTGCTTCGGCTTTGGTCGGCCCATCCGTTACCCGGTGTCGTGGACATCCGCGTCCGGGCCGTCCAGGGCCTTCGGCTTGAAGCCGAAGATCATCGGGCTGAGCCCGAGCGACCGGCAGAGGCGTTGGGCCACGGTGGCGATGGTCTCGGTGTCGAGCATCTCGATCACATCGGGCTCCTGCAGCCGCACCGCCAGCCCGGCCCGGAGCCCCGGGATCCAGGCGGGATCGGCGCATTCCGCAAAGTCCCGCTCGACCGCGGCGGTCACTGCCTTCCGGCGCTTGGCCCGGATCGCCTGGATCTCCGCCGGGCTGCCCGCCGGCCGCGTGGGGCGCGGCGTGGCAGGCCATTCCTCGCCGCGCCAGCGCTGCCAGGTCTCCGACAGGCCGAGGCCGCAGGCCACCCCCGCCATCACCGACCCCACCGGCCGGTCCTCGACCTGGACATCCTGGTCCTCGTAGAGCCCATCGACCCGCTCCTCGAGATCGTCCTTCAGGGCGTTGAAGCGGCCCTCATCCTCGATCTCCTCGCAGATCATGTCCTGCAGGGTGTCCCGGACCTCGTCGCGGTGCCGCTCGCGGCGGACCTTGCGGGCGGCCAGGCGGTCGGGGGTCTCGGCCCGGTCCTGGGCGCACAGCTTGTCGGCGGTGCGGGCGCGCTGGGCCAGCGACTGATGCACCGTGCGGGTGAAGCGGGCGAAGGCCAGCCCGGCCTCCCGCGCCTCGGCTCTTGCTGCGACCGCTTCGTCGGTCCCGGGCGCCGCGGCCCTCACCTTGGCCTGGGCGTCGAGGGCGCGGGCGCCCTCGCCCCTGACCAGCTGCATGCTGAGCTCGGCGATCTCGGTGAGCATCTCCATCTGCTGCAGCGCGAGGCTGCGGCAGTGGGCCTGGATGTCGAAACCTTCTGGTGGCGTTTTCATGGAACGTATCATGAACGAGTCGTTCCAGTTAACACAATGCACGTTTTGCTTACGCCGATTGCCTCTCCCGTTTACGGGAGAGGTCGGAGACGCGAAGCGGCTCCGGGTGAGGGGATTTTGTCGAGGCCGGGGCCCGCCCTCACCCGGTCTCGCTGCGCGAGCCCGACCTCTCCCGCCACGCGGGAGAGGCAATCTGAGCGGTTTTCTGGCTTCGCGTCCCGGCCTCAAACACCGTCATTGCGAGCGCAGTGAAGCAACCCATCGGACCGCTCGTGCGGGCCCATGGATTGCTTCGTCGGCTGCGCCTCCTCGCAATGACGAAGGGGGATGAGGCCTAGCGAAGGGCTTAGCTAGCGGCCTCGCAGCCCCGCCCCGCCGCCTCAGCCTTCGCCGACGCCGTATTCCTGGCCGGCGTCGGCCAGCCAGTCCCACAGGTACTGGGCGAAGGACCGTCGGACATAGACCCGCAGCCGCAGGGCGCCGTCGGCATCGTCCAGCCGGTGCAGGATCACGTCGGCGTGGCACACCACGCTCTGCGCCACCGACCCCGCCGGGAAGGCGCGGCGGTGCAGGTCCAGCGGGCAGCCCTTGGCCAGCACGTCCAGCGCCTTCGGCCCGGACAGGGCGAACACGGTCCAGTTGTCGGTGACGTTGGTCACCGCGGCGTGATGGCCGGCCAGCGCATCGCCCAGCCGGGCGGCGAGATCGGCCTCGCGGTCCACCCCACCGACCACCAGCCATTCGTCGGGGCCGAGCCACAGCGCCGCCAGCCCGTCCGCCGCGGCCACGCCGGGCCGGGCCGGCAGGCCGAGGCCGAGCACGCCGGAGACCGCCGCGGTGAAGCCGGCATCGCCGGCGTCGCCGCGCAGGTTCAGCTTGGCCTCATGCGCGATCTCGGCCAGGCGGAGGCCGGGATCGGCCGGCGCCACCAGCGGCCGGACCAGGCCTTCGGTGGCGGTGCGGCGGGCCGGCAGGTCGGCCGGGGCGTCGTCATGAGCGTAGGCCGTGTCAGCCATGGAGGCGCGCTCCCTCGAGATCGACGAACACCGGCTTCACCACCTTGGCCGGGATGGTGCGGTCGGGCATGGCGATGTGGACCGTGCCGTCCAGCCGCTCCGCGCCGCCCTTGACCATGGCCATGGCGATCGACCGCTGCAGGTTCGGGCTCCAGTAGCTCGAGGTGACATGGCCCAGCATCGGCACCGGCGGGGCGCCCGGCGTCGCGGTGTCGATGATGTGCGCCCCCTCCTCCAGCACCAGCTTGGGGTCGTCGGTCAGCAAGCCGACCAGCTGCTTGCGGTCGCCCCGCGCCGTGTCGGTACGGTCGAGCGAGCGCTTGCCGATGAAGTCCGGCTTCTTCTTGCCGACGATCCAGTCCATGCCGAGGTCGCCGGGGGTGACGGTGCCGTCCGTCTCCTGGCCGACGATGATGAAGCCCTTCTCGGCGCGCAGCACATGCATCGCCTCGGTGCCGTAGGGGACGAGGTCGAGCCCCTGCCCCGCCGCCTCGATCGCCTCGATCAGGGCCATGCCCTGGGCGGCCGGGACATTGATCTCGTAGGACAGCTCGCCGGTGAAGGAGATGCGGAACACCCGCGCCTTCAGCCCGGCCACCACGCCCTCGCGCATCGACAGATGCGGGAAGGCCTCGTTCGACAGGTCGATGTCGGTCAGGCGCGCCAGCAGCTCGCGGCTCCTGGGGCCGGAGATGGTGGCGACCGCCCATTGCTCGGTGACCGAGGTCAGGAACACCTTGAGGTCCGGCCACTCGGTCTGGTGCCATTCCTCGAGCCAGGCGAGGATGGTGGCGGCGCCGCCGGTGGTGGTGGTCATGTGGAAATGGTCGTCGGCGAGGCGCGTGGTGACGCCGTCGTCCTTGACCATGCCGTCCTCGCCCAGCATCAGGCCGTAGCGGCAGCCGCCGATCGCCAGCTTGGCCCAGGCGTTGGTGTAGACGCGGTTCAGGAACTCCGCCGCGTCCGGGCCCTTGACGTCGATCTTGCCCAGGGTGGTGGCGTCCATCACGCCGACCGACGTCCGCGCCGCCTTGACCTCGCGGTTGACCGCCGCGTGCATGTCCTCGCCCGGCTTGGGGAAGTACCAGGCCCGCTTCCAGCCGCCGCCCACATTCTCGAACACCGCGCCGTGCCGTTCGGCCCAGCGATGCATCGGGGTGCGGCGGATCGGGGCGTACAGCGCCTTGACGCTGCGCCCGGCGATGGCGCCGAAGGTGACCGGGGTGTAGGGCGGGCGGAAGGTGGTGACGCCGATCTCCGGAATGGTCCGGCCCATGGTCTGCGCCACGATGCCCAGCGCGTTGACGTTGCCGGTCTTGCCCTGGTCGGTGGCCATGCCGGTGGTGGTGTAGCGCTTGACGTGCTCGACCGAGACCATGCCCTCGCGCAGCGCCAGCCGCAGGTCCTTGGCGGTGACGTCGTTCTGGAAGTCGACGAAGGCGCGCACCGCATTGGCCGGCCGGTCCGACGGCACGTACCACAGCGGCTTGCTGTCGTCGGCCTCCGGCTCCTCCTGCGCGGTCTCGACCGCCGGCACCGCCACCGCCACCGCGGTCAGCCCGGCGGCCTCGGCCGCGCCGGCGCCGGCCACCAGGCCCTCCTGCAGCGCGTCGGCGAAGCGGATGGTGCCGGTGCAGCCGCCGGCCGACCGCTCGGCCTGGAAGCTGTCGCCGGGCATGAAGGTCGACCGCGCCTCGTCCCAGCGCAGGCGGCCGCGCGACTGCGACTGCAGGTTCAGGACCGGGTTCCAGCCGCCGGACATGGCGACGGCGTCGCAGGCGATGGTGGTCTCGGCGCCGCGCCGCACCGACAGGCCGTCGGCGGCCAGCGGCATCAGCCGCACCTCGTTCACCCTGAGGCGGCCGGAGGTACCGACGATGGCATGGCCGGCATAGACCGGCAGGCCGGCGGCGCGGGCCGCCCGGACCAGCGGCCCGTCGGGGTCGGGCCGGGTGTCGACGATCGCCGGCACGGCGACGCCGGCGGCGGCGAGGTCCAGCGCGGTGGCGTAGGCGGCATCGTCGCCGGTCGCGACCACCACGCGTTCGCCGACCTTGACGCCCCAGCGGTTGAGATAGGCGCGAACGGCGCCGGCCAGGATGATGCCCGGCCGGTCGTTCTCGGCGAACACCAGGCTGCGTTCGATCGAGCCGGTGGCCAGCACCACCTGCTTGGCCCGCACCTTCCACAGCCGCTGCCGCGGCGTGCCGGCCGGCACCGCATGCGGCGGAATGTGGTCGGCGACGCGTTCCAGCAGGCCGAGCCAGTTGTGGCCGTAGTAGCCGAAGCCGGTGGTGCGCGGCAGCACCCGGACATCGGGCATCGACGACAGCTCCGCCACCGTCGCCGCGACCCAGTCCAGCGCCGCGACGTCGCCGACCGACGCGGTCGGTTCCGACCGCAGCCAGCCGCCGAAGCGGGCCTGGTCCTCGGCCAGGATCACCCGGGCGCCGGCGCGGGCGGCGGCCAGCGCGGCGCCGAGGCCGGCGATGCCGCCGCCGACCACCAGCACGTCGCAATGGGCGTTGACGTGGTCGTAGCGGTCGGGGTCGGGCTGGCGCGGCGACACGCCGAGGCCGGCGGCCTTGCGGATGAAGCGCTCATAGACCATCCAGGCCTTGGGCGAGCGCGGCCACATGAAGGTCTTGTAGTAGAAGCCGGCCGGGATCATCGGCGCGATCAGGTCGTTGACCGCCTGCAGGTCGAAGCGCAGCGACGGCCAGCGGTTCTGGCTGCGCGCCACCAGCCCGTCGAACAGCTCGACCTGGGTGGCGCGGGTGTTGGGGTCGGTCCGCGCCGCGTCGGGGCCCAGCTGGACCAGGGCGTTCGGCTCCTCCGGCCCGGCCGACACCACGCCGCGCGGCCGGTGGTACTTGAAGCTGCGGCCGAGCAGGTGCACGCCGTTGGCCAGCAGGGCCGAGGCCAGGGTGTCGCCGTCATAGCCGCGGTAGGACCTGCCGTCGAAGGCGAAGTCGGCGCTCTGGCTGCGGTCGATGTCGGCGCCGCGGCCGACCAGGCGATAGCGTTGGGTCATGGGGTCTGCGAGCCGGAAGCGCTGGCGGAATCGACCAGCGGCGTGTTGGCGGTGCCCCGCGCCGGTTCGCCGGACGGGGTCGGGATCGACTGGCCCTCGATCGCCGGCGGCGGGTCGCCCGCGCCGTAGATCGCCAGGATCTCATCGGTCGCGGTGTTGCGCGCGATGTTGAACCAGCGGCGGCAGCCATGGATGTGGACCCAGCGCTCGTAATGCAGCCCCTTGGGGTTCGAGCGCATGAAGACGTAGTCGGCCCATTCGGCGTCGCTCAGCTCGGCCGGGGCCGCCGGGCGACGGATATGGGCCTCGCCGCCGCAGCGGAATTCGCGTTGGTCGCGGGTGCCGCACCAGGGGCAGTCGATCAGGAACATCGGGCGACCCTCTTCAATGCGCCACGGCGGCGGCGCCGTGCTCGGCCACCAGCGCGCCGGAGCTGAAGCGGTCGAGCGCGAAGGGGGCGGCGATGGCGTTGGGCTCGCCCCGGGCGATGGTGTGGGCGAAGACGTGGCCGGATCCCGGGGTGGCCTTGAAGCCGCCGGTGCCCCAGCCGCAGTTGATGAACAGGTTCTCGACCGGGGTCTTGCCGATGATCGGGCTGGCATCCGGCGACACGTCGACGATGCCGGCCCATTGCCGCAGCATGCGCATGCGGCTGAAGATCGGGAACATCTCGACGATCGCGCCCAGCGTCTCCTCGATCACCGCGAAGCCGCCGCGCTGGGAATAGGAGACGTAGCCGTCGATACCGGCGCCGATCACCAGCTCGCCCTTGTCGGACTGGCTGACATAGGCGTGCACCGCGTTCGACATCACCACGCAGTCGATCACCGGCTTGATCGGCTCGGACACCAGCGCCTGCAGCGGGTGGCTTTCCAAGGGCAGGCGGAAGCCGGCGAGGTTGGCCAGCACCGAGCTGTGGCCGGCGGCGACCACCCCGACCTTGCCGGCGCCGATATAGCCGCGGCTGGTCTCGACCCCGACGACGCGGCCCTGTTCGGTGCGGAAGCCGGTGACCTCGCAGTTCTGGATGATGTCGACGCCGCGGCTGTCGGCGGCGCGGGCATAGCCCCAGGCCACGGCGTCGTGCCGGGCAGTGCCGGCGCGGCGCTGCACGGTGCCGCCATAGACCGGGAAGCGGATGCTCTGGTCCGGGTTCAGCGCCGGGCAGAATTCCAGCACCTGTTCGCGGGTCAGCCAGTCGCTGTCGATGCCGTTCAGCCGGTTGGCGTGCAGCCGGCGCATCAGCTCGCGCGCCTCATGCGGGTCGTGGCAGATGTTCATCACGCCGCGCTGGCTGAACATCACGTTGTAGTTGAGGTCGGCCGACAGGCCTTCCCACAGCTTCAGCGCGTGCTCGTAGATGAAGGCCGAGGCGTCGAACAGGTAGTTGGAGCGGACGATGGTGGTGTTGCGGCCGGTGTTGCCGCCGCCGATCCAGCCCTTCTCCAGCACCGCGACATTGGTGATGCCGTGCTCTTTCGCCAGATAGTGGGCGGTGGCCAGGCCGTGCCCGCCGCCGCCGACGATGACCACGTCGTAGGCCGGCTTGGGCTCGGGCGAACGCCACGCCTTCTGCCAGCCTTCATGGTGCGACAGCGCATTGCGCGCGAGGGCGAAGAGGGAATAGCGCGTCATCGATCCGTGGCCGGTCCGGGGAGAGCGTGGGCATCGTGCAGAAGCGGGCCGCCGGTCGCGAGCTTAGGCGCGACATCGAGGCGTCGCCCTGCGCCAAGGCCGGCGGCGGGCGGCCCGCGGCCCGCGGCCCGGCTGGGACCGCCGGCGCCGGCCGGCCGGTGCGGCGATGTCGCAAAGAAGCGAGGCGGCGGCCTCAGTCGGTCGGGATCTCGCGGGTGCGGCCGACCCGGCGCAGCAGCGCCATCAGCTCCGGCTGCTCGACCGCGACGCGGCGGTATTGCGGGCGCAGCGCCTCGCGCAGCCGGCCCTGGGTGCCGAGCTGGGCCTCGGCGTAGTCGATCATCACCGTGTTCGGCCAGGCCTGGGGCCGGATCGCGGCCAGCCGCGCCACCGCCTTCTCCTCCTCGCCGGGATGGCGCTGGGCGATCAGCATCAGCATCGCCGCGGTCGAGCGCGACACGCCCATGTGGCAATGCACCAGCAGGTGCCGCAGGCTTTCGCCCTCGGCCGCCATCGCCTCGCCGAATTCGAGGATCGAGGCGACATGGTCCGGCGTCGGGAAGACGTGGCCCGGCAGCTCGTCGATGATGTCGTGGAAGCGCAGGTCCAGCCGGCGATGCGCCGCGAAGCCGTCGAAATAGGTCTCGGCCGGGGTGCCGGGATCGGCGATCGACAGCACATGGGTGACGCCGGCGGCGCTGAAGCCGGCGATCTCGTCGAGCCCGCAGACGGTGAGATGGCGGTCGGGGTGCAGCAGCATCGGTCTTCCCTTGTGTCTGCCGCATTGTCCCCGCCCGGCCGCCGCCGGGTCAAACGCCGAAGGGGTGCGTCAGCCGTGCGGGGCCGGAATGCGCCCTAGAATAACCCTTCCACCTGGCCGTCGCTGTCCAGCCGGATGGCGTTGGCGGCGGGCACCTTGGGCAGGCCGGGCATGGTCATGATGTCGCCGCAGACCGCGACCAGGAACTCCGCCCCGGCCGACAGCCGCAGCTCGCGCACCGGCACGACATGGTGCGACGGCGCCCCCTTCAGCGCCGGGTCGGTGGAGAAGCTGTACTGGGTCTTGGCGACGCAGATCGGGAAATGGCCGTAGCCGCCCTTCTGGTACTGGACGAACTGGTCGCGCACCTGCTTGTCGGCGATGACGTCGTCGGCGCCGTAGATCGAGGTCGCGATGGTCCGCATCTTCTCCCACAGCGGCACGTCGTCGTCGTACAGGGTGCGGAACTGCGAATGGCCGCCATCGGCCAGGGCCACCACCTTGCGCGCCAGATCCTCGGCACCAGCGCCGCCGTCGGCCCAATGGGTGCAGACCTGCGCTTCGACGCCATGTTCGGCGCAATAGTCGCCGACCGCCTGCAGCTCGGCCTCGGCGTCGGCGACGAAGCGGTTGATCGCCACCACCGCCTGCACCCCGAACTGGCCGACATTGCGGATGTGGCGGCCGAGATTGGCCAGGCCCTTCTTCAGCGCCGCGACGTTCTCGCGCCCCAGATCCTCCTTCGCCACGCCGCCATGCATCTTCAGGGCGCGGACGGTGGCGACGATCACCGCCGCCACCGGCTTCAGGCCGGCCTTGCGGCACTTGATGTCGAAGAACTTCTCGGCCCCGAGATCGGCGCCGAAGCCGGCCTCGGTGACGACGTAGTCGGCCAGCTTCAGCGCCGTCTTGGTCGCCATCACCGAGTTGCAGCCATGGGCGATGTTGGCGAAGGGGCCGCCATGGACGAAGGCCGGGTTGTTCTCCAGCGTCTGCACCAGGTTGGGCATGAACGCGTCCTTCAGCAGCACGGTCATCGGCCCGTCCGCCTTCAGGTCCTTGGCCGTGACCGGCTTGCGGCTGCGGGTGTGGCCGACGATGATGCGGCCCAGCCGCGCCTCCAGGTCCTTCAGGTCCTTCGCCAGGCAGAAGATCGCCATCACCTCCGACGCCACGGTGATGTCGAACCCGTCCTCGCGCGGGAAGCCGTTGGCGGCGCCGCCCAGGCTGGTGACGATGCCGCGCAGCGCCCGGTCGTTCATGTCCATCACCCGCCGCCAGGTGACCCGGCGGGTGTCGATGTCGAGCGCGTTGCCCCAGTAGATGTGGTTGTCGAGCAGGGCCGACAGCAGGTTGTGGGCGCTGCCGATGGCGTGGAAGTCGCCGGTGAAGTGCAGGTTGATCTGCTCCATCGGCACCACCTGGGCATAGCCGCCGCCGGCGGCGCCGCCCTTGACCCCGAAGCAGGGCCCCAGCGAGGGCTCGCGCAGGCAGATCGCCGCCTTCTTGCCGATCCGGTTCAGCCCGTCGCCGAGGCCGACGGTGGTGGTGGTCTTGCCCTCGCCCGCCGGCGTCGGGGTGATGGCGGTGACCAGGATCAGCTTGCCGTCGGGCCGGTCCCCGAGCCCGTCGACGAAGCCGGAGGCCAGCTTGGCGATGTTCGGGCCGTAACTGTAGAGCGCATCGGCCGGGATCCCGAGCTTCGCCCCGATCTCGACCACCGGCCGCATCTTCGCGGCGCGCGCGACCTCGATATCCGACGGTACCGACATGAATCTGCCCCCAAGCCAGCGTTTTGAGCCATCGTCGCATAGCATCCCGAAGGCGGCCCCGTCTGCGGCGACATTGCGCGACCCCGATGCGACACCCCGCGGATCGGGCCGCGAGCCATGCGTTTCCGCTGTCCGCCCCCATCCAGCCCGTCGCATGTAGCCTCTTTGTCGAATTTGCGACCCGTGCTACCGATTCGGCAGGCAGGCGCAAACGCCGCCGGGAGGCAGAGGGACCAATGGGCCAGGATTCAGGGTTCGACACCGAGACCATCGGGTTCCTGCTGATTCCGCAGTTCTCGATGATCGCCTTCACCTCGGCGGTCGAACCGCTGCGCATCGCGAACCGCATGGCCGACAAGACGCTGTACCGCTGGATCGTGCTGTCCAAGGACGGGCAGCCGGTCAAGGCCAGCAACGGCATCAGCGTCGGCGTCGACACCGCGCTGGCCGAGCTGAGCCGCCAGTCCGGTATCTCCAAGCCGCTCGACATGATCTTCGCCTGCTCCGGCCTGGGCATCGAGCGCTACCGCGACGACGAGGTCTTCGCCTGGCTGCGCCGGGCCGAGCGCCAGGGCGTCGGCATCGGCGCGCTGTGCACCGGCTCGCACCTGCTGGCCCGCGCCGGCCTGCTGGGCGGCCACCGCTGCGCCATCCATTGGGAGAACCTGCCCGGCTTCGCCGAGACCTTCCCCGAGATCCCGGTGTCGAGCGACCTGTTCGAGGTCGACCGCAACCGCTTCACCTGCTCCGGCGGCACCGCGGCGATCGACATGATGCTGCACCTGATCGCATTGCGGCAGGGCCGCGACCTCGCCACCAAGGTGTCCGAGCAGTGCCTGGTCGACCGCATCCGCAGCCCGCACGACCGCCAGCGCCTGCCGCTGCGCGCCCGGCTCGGCGTGCACAACCCGAAGCTGGTCTCGGCGATCGAGCTGATGGAGGCGAACATCGCCGAACCGCTGCCGCAGGAGGAGCTGGCCGCCCATGTCGGGCTGTCGCGCCGCCAGCTGGAGCGGCTGTTCCGCAAGCAGCTGGGCCACAGCCCGGCGCATTACTACCTCGAGCTGCGGCTGGAACGGGCGCAGCACCTGATCAACCAGAGCGACCTGCCGATCGTCGATCTGGCCCTGGCCTGCGGCTTCGTCTCGGCGTCGCATTTCTCGAAATGCTACCGCCAGCTCTATGGCCGGTCGCCGCGCGAGGAGCGGGCGAACGCCATCCTGCGCGGGGTGCCGATGCCGGAACGGCCGGTGCGCCAGAAGATCCCCGCTTGACGACGCAGCCCAGCTTTGCTGCGCTGCGTCATGAGGGGACTCGCATCGGAGGATGGTTCTGTGCATAGTCCGTGGCTTCGCGTAACGGCATCCCGGACCCGAATGCCCGTAGACCGGACCTGGCAGGCCTTTCTGGCCGCCGCCCGCCCCGTCGTCGAGACCTGCAGCACCCCATGACAAGATTCTTTGTGACCGGCACCGACACCGATGTCGGCAAGACCCTCGCCTGCGCCTGCCTGGCCGTCGCCTGGGACGCGGATTACTGGAAGCCGGTGCAGACCGGCCTGGCCGAGGAGCCGGGAGACACCGCGACCATCGCCGCGCTGACCGGCATGTCCGCCGACCGGCTGCAGGCGCCGCGCTATTCCTTCCAGGCGCCGCTGGCCCCCGTGGCCGCCGCCGCGCTGGAGGAGAGCGAGATCGACCCGGCCGCGATCGTGCCGCCGTTCTCGACCCGGCCGCTGCTGATCGAAGGCCCGGGCGGCGGGCTGATGGTGCCGCTGGACTGCTCGACCCTGGCGGTCGACCTGCTGTCGGTGTGGCGCTACCCCACCATCGTGGTGGCGCGCAGCGCCCGCGGCACGATCAACCACACCCTGCTGACGATCGAGGCGCTGCGCGCCCGCAAGATCCCGATCGCCGGGGTGGTGATGAACGGCCCGCTGAACGGCGGCAACCGCGCCGCGATCGAGAAGCATGGCGGCGTGCCGGTGATCTTCGAGATCCCGGAGCTGCAGCGCGTCACCCGCGCCGTGATCGCCGAGCTGGCGCATGCCGTGCCGCCCCTGGGCGAGATCCTGGCCGAAGCCATCGCCGCTTAGGTTGGGTTGAGCGACGCTCAGTTCGACCGAAACTCAGCTCTTACTCTGTCATGCCACGGCTTGACCGTGGCATCCAGGGGCGGCCAGAGCGGCTTTTGGTGGCCCCTGGATTGCCCGGTCAAGTGTTCAGCCCGGTGACATGGCGGACACCTGTTCGGAGACATGGCTGACAGGTTTGGTGTTGGTCAAGTCGATGGTGGCGATGAGGTGGCTGGCGAAGAAGACGCCGAAGTGGCCATCGGTGGTGAGTGGTCGGATGGCGACGCGCTCGCCCCGGAAGGCCTGCGGCACTTTCCAGGGCCGGCCGCGGAAGCTGACATAAGCCTTAGTGGTGCCGACGGTGCGGACGATGTCGTGGCTGTCGTACTCGACCTCGGGCAGGTGCCTGGGCATGGCGCGGGGGCTGGAGCGGTAGCGGCTGCCCGGGACCCGATGATCGAGCGCCTGGTGGGGGCGCTGCCAGTTGTAGACCTCGCGCCAGCGATCGAAGGCGCGCTGGACCGCGGCGAGGTTGGAGAAGGCTTCGAGGGCGAAGACCTCGGCGGCGAGGGTGCGGTGGAAGCGCTCGATCTTGCCCCGGCTCTGCGGGTGATAGGGCCGGCTGTGCAGGACCCGGACGCCGAGCTTGAGCAGCCAGACGCCGAGCCGGGTCCAGCGCTCTCCCGAGGCGTCGCCCCAAGGGGAGCCGTTGTCGACGAAGATCGCCTGCGGCAGGCCGTGGCGGCGGAAGGCCGCCCGCAGATGGCCCTGCACGGTCCGGCTTTGCTCATCGGCGCAGGCCTGCAGGCTGGGCGCATAGCGCGAATGGTCGTCGAGCATGGTCAGGGGATGGCACCGCTGGCCCCCGACCAGCGGCACCCAGCCCTTGAAGTCCATCTGCCAGAGCTGGTTGGGCTCGTCCTTCTCGAAGCGTTGGAAGGGCTGGCCCGAGCCGGCGGCTTCAGGATCGATCCGGCCATGCCGGCGCAGGATCTCGTGCACGGTCGAGATCGCCGGCGGCCTGCTCCCGTCGCGGATCAGGCAGGCCGCGATCTTGCGGGCGCCCCAGGCCGGATGCGCATCGCGCACCGCCAGCACCGCTGCTTCCGTCGCCGCCGCGCTGCGCCCCGGGCTCTCATGCGGCCGGCGCGACCGGTCCGCCAGCTCGGCATCGCCCGACTGCCAGCGACCCAGCCACTTGTAGCCCACATCCGGGCTGATCCCGAACCGACGGCACAACTCCCGCCGGTTCGCCCCTTCCTGTCCCGCCAGCCGGACAAACTCCCGACGCTGCTCCATGACCGACATCTCCTGCCACGCCATGGCTCGCCTCCTCAGAAGCCAATGCCACGGCACTATGTGTCAGTCATGTCTCCGAACACCTGTCAGGGATCTCCCCGGGCCATACATCAAGCCGGGCAATGACAGAGTGTAGGGACGGCGACATTAGCCCAGCCACACAGAAACAGAACGGGCGCCCCAGGGGCGCCCGTCTTCGTTCCGGAAGGACGGGACGGATCAGTCCAGCGACTCGTCCATGGCGAAGCCGCCGCGGCCGTCGAAGGTGAAGCGGCCATCCTGCATCGCCTTGACCCAGCGCGCCGACCGCTCCAGCCCGCCGAAGGCGAACAGGTGCAGCTGGGCCAGGCCGCAATCGGCCTCCTTGGTGCGGTAGTCGGCGAGTTCGACCAGCAGCTTGTCCGGCACCGACACCGAGGCCAGCTTGGCGATGTTCATCGCCTGGCGGGTCAGGAAGCGGATCGACGGGCCGACGCCGCACATCGCGGCATAGTGGATCAGGCTCTTCAGCTTGGCCGGGCCGGCCAGGCCGAGATGGATCGGCAGCTCGTTGCCGGCGCGGCGCAGGCTGCGATCCCAGGCGATGATCGCCTCGGGGTCGAAGCAGAACTGGGTGGCGATATACATCGCCGTGCCGGTCGCCTTGGCATAGGCGTTCTTCTCGGCCACGGCGCGGGCGATCTCGTCGGCCGGGATGTCCTTGCTGCCCTCGGGGTGGCCGGCGACGCCGATGGTCTTGATGCCATGCTTCTGCAGCAGCCCGGTCTCCAGCACCTGCATGCTGCGGTCGAACGGGCCGGCGGGGGTCGAGACGCCGCCGCCGATCACCAGCACTTGGTCGACCGCCGCTTCGCCGGCGAGGCGGCGCAGATGGTCGTCGAGCTGGGCGTGGCTTGCCAGGCTGCGGGCGGCGATGTGCGGCACCGGCACCAGGCCTTCGCCGCGCAGCCGCGCCGCGGTCTGCACGATCTCGCCGAGATCGGCGCCCGGCAGCATGGTGATGTAGACGGGGGTCTGGGGCGCCAGATGCGCGCCGTAGCTGGCGGTCTTGGCGGCGATGCCTGGGGCGGTCTCGATCGACAAGCCGCGGAACAGATCGACCACCGCCGTCTTCGGCGTGGGCAGGGAGACGATCTTCGCGGTCGACCGATTGAACCCGAGCATTCACCGACCTCCATGGGCACGGCGCCAGCACCGGCGCGTGAATAGAAGATGGTGATGACGGGGCTTTCCTGCTGCATCGGCGACGACCGGAACTGTCCGGAAGGCGACACCGCGGCGCGATTGCGACAGGTCCGGCCGGGCGGCCATCCCCAATTTCGACATGGTCGGCTGGTGACCTGGGCCGGTCACCACGCCCGGAGGACCGCATGCGCGCCCCGCTTCTGCTCGCCGCCCTGCTGCTGGCCGGCACCACCGCCCCTGCCCTGGCCTTCGATTGCGCCAAGGCGAAATCCCCGATCGAGACCACGATCTGCGCCACGCCGGAGGCCAAGCGGGCCGATGACGCCATGAGCGCCGCCTATGCCGCCCTGCAAGCCGGGATGGACAAAGCCCACGGCCAGGTGCTGCTGCGCAACCAGCGCAGCTGGCTGCAGCAGCGTGAGGCGCGCTGCCGCGACTGGAGCCAGGAAACGGTCAGGATCGACGGCGCCTGCCTGGCACGGGAGACCGAGTCCCGCCACCGCCTCCTGACCGGCGAAGCGGAGTATGCCGGCCCGGGCGCCCTGCCCTTCCGCCCGAGCTTCAGCGAGCGGATCGAGCCGGCGCACAAGGTCGAGGTGTCGATCGCCGTGCCGCAGCTCGCGGCCGGGGCAGGCCCTGCGCCCGGGCTCGACGCGCTGCTGCAGGCGGCAGCAAAGACCGCCGACGACCCGGTCGACGATGATCCGCACTACAGCTACGACGCCGGCTACACCATCACCTATGACAGCGGCGAGCTGGTATCGGTGCTGTTCGATATTTACGTCGACCATGGCGGCGCGCATGGGCAGGGCGTGCAGGCGGCCGCCAATTACGCGCCGATGCTGGGGCGGGCGCTGAAGGCCGACGACCTGGTCGACGACAAGGGCGTCACGGCCCTGACCAATCTCTGCCGTGCCCAGTTGCGCCAGGAAAAGATCCGCCGCGGCGCGGACGCCGATGCGGTCGATGGCGACCTGACCGACAAGGCCGTGGGGGACGGCATCCGGACCATCGAGTCGTGGCAGTTCCGCCGCGACGGGGCCGCCATCCATTACGACGCCTATGAGATCGGCGCCTATGCCGAAGGGTCGTATGACTGCACCATTCCCTGGCCGGTGCTGCGCAAGGCGGCGAAGCCCGACGCGCCGCTGCCCCGCAGCTAGCTAGGCCGCCGCGGCCAGGATTTCCTTCGCCACGTCGATGAAGGCGCGCAGCTTCGGCGCGGTGCCGGCGCGCCGGGGGTGGTAGAGGAACAGCCCGGCCTCCTCGATCGCCGTCGCCGGCAGCAGCCAGCGCAGCCGGCCGTCGCGCAGCTCCTGCCGGACCAGCGGTTCGAACACATAGGCGATGCCGGCGCCGGCCAAGGCGAGGTCCTTGGCGTAGCTGGAATCGGTGACCCGCACCGTGCCGGTCACGCCGACCGCGACGTCCTCGCCATCCTGCACCAGGTCCCAGGCATAGACGCCGCCGGAAGCGAGCAGGCGGAAGCCGATGCAGTTGTGCCGGGCCAGCTCGGCGATGGCGGCCGGTTCGCCCCGCGCCGCGAGATAGGCCGGCGCCGCCACCATGATCGCCCGGAACGGCGGGGTCAGCCGCACCGCCACCATGTCCTGCGCGATCATGCCGCCCAGGCGCACCCCGGCGTCGAAGCCTTCGGCGACGATGTCGGCCAGCCGGTCATCGCTGGTGACCTCGACCACCAGCTCCGGATGGCGCCGGGCCAGTTCCAGCAGGATCGGGGTCAGCGCGATCGGCTGGGCGATGCGCGGCACGTTGAGGCGCAGCACCCCGGTCACCCGGCCGCCGGCCAGGCGCAGCCGTTCGAGCCCGTCCTGCAGGTCCTGCAGCGCCGGGCCGAGGGTGGCGACGAAGCCCTGCCCCGCCTCGGTCAGCGCGACGCTGCGGGTGGTGCGGGCGAACAGCGGCGCGCCGATCCGGTCCTCGACCATCCGCACGGCGTGGCTGACCGCGGACGGGCTCATCCCCAGCTCCCCCGCCGCCGCCGCGAAGCCGCCGCGCCGGGCCACGGCCAGGACCACCGGCAGATGGGGCAGCAGGTCACGATCCATTCATGCACCCGATCGCACAGTCATTACGAACTGAACCATATTATCAACGAACCGATCGCAGGCCATCCTTCTCCGCACACCCCCATTCCGGGGTCCGATCCGGAGAGCATCATGCCCAAGACCTGGTTCATCACCGGCGCCTCGTCCGGCTTCGGCCGCGCCTTCGCCGACCATGCCCTGGCCCAGGGCGACGCCGTGGTCGCCGCGGTCCGCACCGTCGCGAAGCTGGACGACCTGGCGGCGCAGGCGCCCGACCGGGTGCTGGTCCTGCCGCTCGACGTCGACCGGCCGGGCGCCGCCCAGGCGGCGGTCGATGCGGCGGTGGCGCGCTTCGGCGGCATCGACGTGCTGGTCAACAACGCCGGCTACGGCATCGTCGGCGCGGTCGAGGAGACGCCGGAGGCCGAGCTGCGGGCGCAGATGGAGACCAATTTCTTCGGCGCCGCCGCCGTGATCCGTGCCGCGCTGCCGGTGCTGCGGGCCCAGCGCCGCGGGGCGATCGTCAACATCTCCAGCCTGGGCGGGCAGCTGTCCTTCGCCGGGTTCAGCGCCTATTCGGCCTCGAAATTCGCGCTCGAAGGCCTGTCGGAGGCTCTGGCGCAGGAGCTGGCGCCGTTCGGCATCAAGGTGCTGATCGTCGAGCCCGGCGCGTTCCGCACCGGCTTCCATGGCGGCGCCCTGCGTCCCATGCCGGTGATGGCCGCCTATGCTGAGACGGTCGGCAAGACCCGCGACTTCGCCCGCGGCCTGCACGAGGCCCAGGAGGGCGACCCGCGCAAGGTCCCCGCCGCGGTCGAACGGGCGCTGGCGGCGGCGCGGACGCCGCTGCGGCTGCAGCTGGGCGCCGATGCCGTGGCCATGGTGCGCGAGCATGCCGAGACCCTGCTGGCCGAGCTGAAGGCCTGGGAGGCGGTGGCGCTGGCGACCCGGGTCGAAGCGATCGGGGCCTAGCCGATCGGCAGCCCCTCCACGGAGTTCACCGCCTCTATCGTGAAGGAGAAGCCAAGGACCGGCCATTGTCGAAGCCTCGGGCGCCGCGGCACAGTGGGCGCGGGCGCCGCCGGCGCCCGACACACAGGAGCACCCGTCCCTTGCCCCGGCCGACCCGCGACGCCGCGCCCGAACCGACCCCCGACTTCCAGCCCCCCGTGCGGTCGGCGAAGCTGGCAGACCAGCTCTATGAGCAGGTGCTGGCCAAGATCGTCTCGGGCGAGTTCGCGGAGGGCGACAAGCTGCCGTCGGAGACCCGGCTGGGCGGCCTGTTCGGCGTGTCGCGGCCGGTGGTGCGCGAGGCGCTGTCGCGGCTGCAGGCGGACGGGCTGGTCGCCGCCCGCCACGGCGCCGGCAGCTTCGTCCGCCACCGGCCGCGCACCGAGTTCCAGAGCGTCGCGCCGATCGGCAGCATCGCCGACCTGATGCGCTGCTTCGAGTTCCGGGTGGCGCTGGAGGGCGAGGCCGCCTGCCTGGCCGCCGAGCGGCACACCGCGGCCGAGCTGACGGCGATCGAGGAGGCGCTGGCCGCCCTGGACCGGGTGATCGAGACCGGCGCGTTGGGGGCGGAGGAGGACAACGCCTTCCACATCGCCGTCGCCCGGGCGGCGCAGAACGACCTGTTCACCACGGCGCTGGAGAGCCTGGGCCGGCATGTGCTGAACGGCATCCATGTCGCCCGCATCCTGTCGCTGGCGCACAACCGGTCGCGGCTGCGCCTGGTGCAGGACGAGCATGTCGCCGTGGTCGAGGCCATCCGCCGGCGCGACCCCGACGGCGCCCGCAACGCCATGCGCCGCCACATCGAGAACGCCCGGCTGCGCGTGCTGGGCCGCGGCGACCCGGCGCCGGGCGACGAGCCCGACGCCGGGTCGTGATCCCGATCAGCGCTGTTCGGCGGCGATGCGCAGGCCGAGCGCGATCAGCAGCACGCCGGTGATGCCCTCGATGGCGCGACGGATGCGCGGCCGGCGCAGCACGTCGCCGGCCCTGGCCACGGCGACGGCATAGGCGGCGAGCCAGGCGAAGGTCATCAGGCTGAACACCAGCCCGAGGGCCAGGAAGGCAATGAAGGCGGGCTGCCCGTCCGGCACGAATTGCGGCAGCAGGCTGGCGAAGAACACCGCCATCTTCGGATTGCCGAGATCGCTGACCAGCCCCTGGCGGAACGCCGTGCCCCGGCCGAGCCGCCGCGCCGGCGCCGTGGTTGCGGCGTCGGCCATGCCGGGGCGCCAAGCCGCGCGCAGGGCGTGCAGGCCGAGCCAGACCAGATAGGCGGCCCCGGCGTATTTCACCGCCAGGAACAGCGGCTCGGACGCCACAAGCAGGGCGACGATGCCGAGGCTGGTGGCGAAGGCCCAGACCGCCTGGCCGAGCGACACGCCGAGTGCAGTGAAGATGCCGCCGGCGCGGCCGCCGAGCAGGGCGTTGCGCACCGTCACCGCGGTGTCCGGCCCGGGCGTGACGATGACCAGCAGCGACACGCCGAGAAACGCCAGGATCGACCCCGTCACCATGTCCTCTCTCCTCCGCGCCCGTGAGCCGAAGTCCCGACGGTAGCGGGGCGGCCCGCCGGGTGTCGAGTCGCCGGCGTCACCGCCCGCCCCGGCGCACGCCGAAGCTGGCGAGGAAACCGAGGGTGCCGAGCACGGCGGCGACGCCGAACACCCAGGCGGCGGCATGGATGATCTCGGCCGCGCCGCCGGCCCCGGCCATGCCGGCCTCGTTGGCGACCAGCCCCGACACCGCCGCGCCGATGGCATAGCCGCCGGATTGCAGCGTCGGCAGCAGGCCCGAGGCGGCGTCGCGTTCGCCCGGCCGCGCCGCCTCCATCACCGCCTGGCTGAGGAAGGCCCAGGACAGGCCGAAGCCGGTGCCGATCAGGATCTGGCACAGCATCAGCAGCCAGGGCTGGCCGGACACCAGCGCGACCATCACGCCGAGCAGGCCGACGGCGAGCAGGAACGGCCCCACCCGGATCAGCCGCGCCTGCACCGCGGGCCGGGCGACATTGGCGACCAGGATGGCCGAGCCGCTCCAGGACAGCGCCATCAGGGCGCTGACATAGCCGGCCATGGTCGGGCCGTAGCCCCAGAGATGCTGGATGGTGATGTTGAGGTAGACCGAGGTCGCGGCCTGGGCCAGCGGCATCAGCAGCACCACCCACAGTCCGGCCCCGACCGTCGAGCGGAAGGTGAAGGCGTCGGACGGGAACAGCCGGTCGCCGCTGCGGCGGTCGAGCAGCACCACCCCGGCCAGCACCGCCATCGCCGCGGCGACGCAGAGCGCGGCCTGCCAGCTGTGCGGCACGATGCCGGCGACCGAGACCAGCATGATGCCGACGGCGCAGCCGGACAGGCGCAGGAACGGCACCGCGACCCGCTTGCGCTCGCCGCGGTCCGGCGGCACCACCACGGCGACCAGCGCGACGAAGATCAGGATCAGCGGCACGTTGATCAGGAAGGCGGCGCGCCACGACACGGTCTCGGTGAGCACGCCGGACAGGAGCGGCCCGCCGAAGGCGGCGGCCGCCCAGACGATCGCCTCGGCCCCGAACACCTTGGGCAGCAGGCGCGACGGGAACAGCTCGGGGATCAGGGCGTAGCAGATCGCGGCGATCACCCCTTCGCCGGCGCCCTGGAACAGCCGCCCGACCAGCACCATCGGCATCGACCCGGCCAGCCCGGCGACCAGGGTGCCGACCAGGAAGGCGGCGGCCGAGGCCATCAACGCCGGGCGGGTGCCGATGCGGTGCTTGATCATCGCCGCGGCGGCGCCGCCGACGATCGCCGCCACCAGATAGACGGTGAAGGCCCAGCTGATCAGGTCGACGCCGCCGAGTTCGGTCACCGCAGTCGGCAGCGAGGTCGAGACCAGGAAGCCGTTGAGGGCGTAGAGCGCCACGCCGAGGCACAGGGTGGCGACGGCCGCGCCGTAGCGCCGGGTGAACAGCTCACCCCACCGGCCACCGATCGTCTCCTCCATGGTCTCGTCCTTTTTGCAAGTTGGCTCTTGCTATATCCGGCCGATTAAAAAAGCAACTGCTTTGAAAATGCGTGACCGGCAACGTCGATCTGGAGAGGGAGGATAGGTCGGTGAGGCCGCAGAGCGTACCGTTCAAAAGCGGTCGCTGCCGACCGTGGCACCCGTCATCGGCCGCAGCCGGCCGTTGCGTGGGGCGGCCGCGATCCGGCGCTCCTGCGCCGTCCGACTAGCCGCCGGTCTTCAGCAGAGCCGTCCGGACCGAGAGGATGTCGCTCCGCAGCCTTCGCAAGGCATCCTCGGAAAGCCCGGTGGCCCCATCGACGCAGGACGGGAAGTCGCGGGCCTTGTCCCGCAAGGCCGCGCCCGCTTCGGTCAGGCGCACGCGCACCTGGCGCTCGTCGTCCGGGTCGCGACGGCGCGCCAGAAGCCCCATCCCTTCGAGCCGCTTGAGCAACGGCGTCAAGGTGCTCGATTCGAGGAACAGCGTCTCGCCCAGGCTGCCGACGGTCCGGTCGTCCTTGGCCCAGAGCGCGACCAGCACGAGGTATTGCGGATAGGTCAGCCCCAGGGCCGACAGCAGCGGTTTGTAGACGCGGTTGAATGCGTGGCCCGCCGAATAGACCGCGAAGCAGATGAAATCGTCCGGGACCAAGGCTGTGTCGGACATGAGGGGACTCCAGGCTGATCGGGCGAGCCCTGTCTCGCCATCCCTTAGATAGATCGCGCACGATCATATCGCAAGCTATTGACATCGCCGATCGGTGGGCACATTTATTTATCGAGCGATTATATCGCTCACGATATTAATGTATCCCCGAGGTGTCCGCCATGGACCTGCATGCCGATGGCCGACGGAAATATCCGAGATCGAAGTTGCTGGCGTCATCCGCCGGCCGCGGCTGGTCGACGATCGCCGCCGAGCTCCGCTCCCATCCCGCCGGCCGGATCGTCTCGGTCGCCCAGCAGAGCGTCGAGATCGTCATCGCCGTCTGCGGCGCCGATGACGGCTTCGTCATCCGCACCGGTGCGGGGCGGCGGCAGCAGGCCCGGCCGACATCGGGCACCATCTGGCTGGCCCCGATCGGCATCGGCGACGAGGAGATCACGATCACCGCCCCGATTCCCGAGGCCTTGCACCTGTATCTGCCGGCCCGGCAGTTCAACCTGCTGGCGGATCGGTACAACCTCGCCGGATCACCGGTTCACGCCATCCAGTACCGGGGCGGCCTGAACGACGAGCTGATCCGCCAGATCGGCCTGTCCGTGCTGACGGAGATGATGCGGGAAACCTCGACCGGCCGCATGTTCGCGGAGGTCTCGTCCCTGATGCTCGCAGCCAGGCTGGCGCACGACTATGCCGACAGCAGCGCCCTCGATCCCGGCCCGGGCCGTTCGCATCGGCTCGACAATGCGCGGCTGCGCCGGGTGCTGGACCACATCGAGCGGCATCTGGAGGATGAGATCGTCGTCGCAGGCCTGGCTGAGATGGCCCATCTGAGCACCTTCCATTTCACCCGGATGTTCACGGCCGCGATCGGCATCCCGCCCTATCGCTATGTCAGCCGCCGGCGCCTTGAAAATGCGATGGCCATGCTCGCCGTCGGCAGGCTGCCGCTCAGCGAAATCGCGCACCGGTCCCGCTTCTCCTCACAGGCGAGCTTCAGCCGCGCGTTCCGCCGCGCCACCGGCATGCCCCCGGGCGAATACCGGCGCCTCGTCCGCTAGGCCGCCGCCGGGCCGGATTTCCGGGCCGATCGCAAGCACGGTCAAGACCACAGCAGGCTCGGGAAAGACGCGCCTCGGCCGGCCTTCCTAGCCTGGGGCATTCAAAGCCGGTTCCGCGCCCAAGGCCGCAGCCGGCCCCTCCCAGGACGAACAACCGGATCCCCCATGACCCGCTTACCGAAACTCGCAGCCCTGATTACCGGAGCCTGTCTCATGACCCAGCTTGCCGCGGCCGCGTCCCCGGACCCCGCCACCGACCCGCGCATCGATCCCCAGGTCCGGTCGTTCCTGGCCGAGATCAACAAGGACCCCAGCCCGTTCTGGGAGCTGCCCCAGCCGAAGCCGCAGGACATCCTGACCGGCCTGCAGTCGCAGACCGCGGTCGACATGTCCGGCGTCACCACGACCGAGCGCACCGTCACCGTGGATGGGCGGCCGGTGAAGCTGTACGTCATGACGCCCGACCACCCGGCCGCGAAGCCGGGCGTGCTGCTGTTCATCCATGGCGGCGTCTGGATCGTCGGCAATTTCCAGAACCATCAGCGCCTGCTGCGCGACCTCGTCGTCGGGTCCGGGCAGGTCGGCGTGTTCGTCGAATACACCTCGCTTCCGGCCGCGAAGTTTCCGACCCAGCTGGAGGAGAGCTACGCCGCGCTGACATGGGCCTCCGCCCATGCCGGCGAATTCGGCGCGGATGGCAGCCGCGTCGCCGTGGCCGGCAACTCGGTCGGCGGCAACATGGCCGCGGCGCTGACGCTGATGACCCGGGACCGCAACGGGCCGAAGATCAGCTACCAGGTGCTGTTCATTCCGGCGACCGACGCCAGCGTCGATACCGAATCCTATCACGACTACGGGACCGGCCGCTTCCTGGCCCGCGCCTTCATGAAGTATGGCTGGGACCTCTACGCGCCCGATGCGAAGACGCGCGATAACCCCTATGTGTCGCCGCTGCGGGCGACCATCGACCAGCTCAAGGGCCTGCCCCCCGCGCTGGTCATCACCGCGGAGAATGACCCGCTGCGCGACGAGGGCGAGGCCTATGCCCGGAAGCTGAAGGCGGCCGGCGTCGAGGTCGCGGCGGTCCGCTACAACGGCACGATCCATGACTTCGTACTGCTGAACGCGCTGCGCCACGTGCCCTCTACCGAGGCGGCCATCGAGCAGGCCAGCGAAGGCCTTCGCCGGCATCTCGAGCCGTAACCAACGACGGACTCGGCGCGGCGGGGCTGCTCCGCCGCGCCTGTGTCGCGACACGGCAGTCCGCGAAGCCGGTCCTCGCCCGCGCGCCCCAGGCGAGGAATGGCATCGCGACCTTCGCGACATCGACGACGGCGTCCGCCCCCAGGCGCGGGACGGACGCAACGTTCATTGCGTGCCCCATATCTTGTTCGTTGTTTGCCCATGAACAGGGCGCATTCCGCCAGCGCTGTCCAGGCCGCCCATCGCGAACCGGCGCGGGATCTGCCAGGAAGAGGCGGACCGCGTCACCTCGACAGATCAGCCCAATACACAAGTCCATCTATCAAATATCGAAAATACAGATCAATTTTTTGATACGTCAAAATGCAAAATATTGACTATCCGAAGTCGCCATACTATCATAAATTTCATTTTTATTATGACAATGAGGACATATTATTATGCAGCAAGCATTCGGCAGCATCAGCGGCAGCGACGGCTCGATCCTGTGCGGTTCCGGAAATTTCTCGGTCGAAAAGACCGGCAAGGGCACGTTCACGATCACGCTGCAGGGCTCGTCTTCGATCCCCCCGGTCGTGGCGGCTACCCCGGGCGACCAATACGTGACCGCGTCGATCGTCATCCCGTCGACAGATGGTGGAAACGGCAGGCAGCCCAGCTTCAGCCTGATAACGGGCTACACCGATCAGGGCAGCAACAACCCGATGGACATCTATGTCGTCAACTTCATCGCAGCCTGGACCTGAGAGGCCGCGACATCGTCGGACCCCGCCCGGTCACAGTCCCGGGCGGGCGATCCGATAAAGCACATGCGGGCGCAGCTCGTCGCCCGGCGGAACCGTGACGTCCTCGAAGTCGCTGTCGCGGACATGGGCCAGGCCCAGGCGTTCCATGGCGCGGCGCGACGGAAGGTTGATCGCCGAGGTGTAGCCGATCACCTCCGGCAGGCCGAAGCGGGACCAGGCGGCGCCGAGGCAGGCCTGGCCGATCTCCGTCGCATAGCCCTGGCGCCAGAAGGCGCGGCCGAGGATCCAGCCGATCTCGGCCGGGTGGTCGCCCGGCACCTCGGGGCCGGGGCGGGACAGCCCGCCGCCCCCGACCAGCGCGCCGTCCGCCTTGCGTTCGACCGCCACGAAGCCGAAGCCGCATTCCGCCAGCGCCGCGATCGCGTCGTCGATCACGGCGCTGGTCTCGGCAAAGCTCAGCAGGCTGGGATGATAGTACCGCCGGACCTCGGGGTCTGCGTTGATCGCCGCGAAGTCGACGCGGTCGGAATCTTCCCAGGGGCGCAGGATCAGCCTGGGAGTCTCGAATCTCATGGTTCGCCTCTCGCCGGTCGCGCCGGCCCTCGAAGCGCCGGCCCGGACCCGCGAGTCTCAGGCCGGCCTTGTCCGGTATTCTGCCGATGGGCCGGCGCCGACGTCAGCGCACAGGCCGGGAGGGCCGAAGGCGCGGTCCCGTCCTACTCCAGCATGCCGAGGGCCTGCTTGTAGAGGTCCAGCAGCTCTTCCTGCTCGCGACGGTCATCCTGCTCCATCTTCCGCAGGCGGATGATCTGGCGAATGATCTTGTTGTCGAAGCCGGTGCCCTTGGCCTCGGCATAGACATCCTTGATGTCGCCCGCGATCCCGGCCTTCTCCTCTTCGAGGCGCTCGATGCGCTCGATGAACGACTTCAGGCGATCCGCGGCGATACCACCGACATCCGACATGGGCTGGTCCTTCGACGAAATTGGCAACGGGCGACGAAATTGGCAACAGAGCGAGGCGATCGGGCCTGCTCAGGGCGCGGGACCATAAAGCGCCGCCGCCGGGCCGGCAAGCGCGGCCGGACGGGGCCAGCGCCGGCGCGGGATTGCGCCCGGCAGAGTGCCGCCGGGACCGGCCGGGAGCGATTCGCGCCCGGGATCGGGGTCAGTGCTTGTGCGAGGCGTCGAAGGCCTTCTGCTGGCCGGCCGAGGCATCCTTCTGGTGCTTGGCCTTCCAGCTCTCATACGGCTCGCCATAGACCGCCTCGCGCGCCGCCGGGTCGGACAGCGGAATGCCCCGCTGCTCCGCCGCCTCGCGGTACCAGCGCGACAGGCAGTTGCGGCAGAAGCCGGCCAGGTTCATCAGGTCGATGTTCTGCACGTCGGTCCGCCCGCGCAGATGCTCGACCAGGGTGCGGAAGGCGGCGGCCTCCAGCTCGGTGCGGGTCTTGGCGTCGATCTCGGTCATGGCGGGGTCCACGGGGTCAGGATGCGGTGGCGGGCGGGTCTTCCGACAGCCCGGTCTTGGTCTCCAGGATCAGCCAGTCGACGACGCGGCGCAGCGCCTCGGCCTCGTCGACGCCCTGGGCCAGGGCCTCATAATATGTGGCGAGCTGGCGGTGGGCGGAAGTGCCACGGGCCAGGATGTCGCGCGCCTGGGCGATCTCGGCCTCGCAGCCCAGCGCCGCGGCGTCCTCGGCCACCAGCACCATGACCTCCTCCAAGAGCTCGGCATAGGGCACCAGCTTGCCCTTGCCCCAGTCGATCAGCCCTTCCTCGAAGCCGTAGCGCATGGCGCGCCAGCGGTTCTCCTCGATCAGCACGCTGCGGTAGCGGCGCCAGGCGATGTTCTGGGCGCGCAGCCGCCACAGCATGCGCAGCAGGCACAGGTACAGCGCGGCGACGGTCAGCCCGTCCTCGACCCGGGTGCAGACGTCGGACACCCGCATCTCCAGCGTCGGGAAGCGGGCGGAGGGGCGGATGTCCCACCAGATCTTGCTGCCGTCCTCGATCACCCCGGCCTGGACCAGCGAGGCCAGCGCCGATTCGTATTCGCCATAGCTCTGGAACTCCTCCGGCATGCCGGTGCGCGGCAGTTCGGAGAACACGGCCAGGCGGTAAGATTTCAGCTTGGTATCGGTGCCCTGCCAGAACGGCGAGGAGGTGGTCAGCGACAGCAGGTGGGGCAGGAAGTAGCGGATCTGCCGCATCAGGTCGATGCGCAGGTTGGGGTCCTCGATCCCGGCATGGACATGGGCGCCGCAGATCAGGAGGCGCCGCACCGGCACGCCGAGGTCGCGCGCCAGCTGGTCGTAGCGGCTGCGGTCGGTGTGCTTCTGCGGCCGCCAGGTGCCGAAGGGATGGGTCGAGGCGGCGATGATGGCGAGGCCGTGCCGCTCCGCCTCCTCCACCACCGACCGGCGCAGCCGCTTGATCTCGGTCCGCGCCTCGCCGATGGTCCGGCAGACGGGGGTGCCGACCTCGACCTGGCAGCGGAAGAATTCGCGGGCGACGCTGCCGGCATGCCGGTGCTCCAGCGCCTCGACCAGCTCGGGCGGCGGGTCGGCCACCAGGTCGCGGCTGACCGGGTCGACCAGCAGGTACTCTTCCTCGATGCCGAGGGTGAAGGCGGGTTCCCCGGACACGGTGTGCCTCATGCGACGGCCTGCAGCGGCTGGTAGAGGGCCGGATCGGCCAGGATCGGGGTGAAGATGTCGGCCATGCGGTCGGCCCAGGCCTCGGCCGCCGCGTCGGCGGCGATCAGGTCCTGGCGCATCTCGATCAGCACATGGGGCAGGCCGCGCGGCTCGGCATGCGAATGCATGGTGTAGCCATGGGCGTTGCGGCCGGAATAGGGCTGGTTGTCGCCGACCGTGATTTCCGGGTCCTGGCGCAGCGCCTCCATCAGCGGCAGCGGGATGCGGCCGTCGTCGCGCCACAGCACCCCGACCTGCCAGGGCCGGGCGAAACCGCGCATCACGGGGGTGAAGCTGTGCAGCGACAGCAGCGCCGGCGCCGGGCAGCGCGCCTGCACCCGTTCGAGCTGCCGGGTGATGGCGTCGTGGTAGGGATGGAACAGCGCCGCCGCCCGGGCCGCCGCATCCTCGGCACTGACCCTGGCATTGCCCGGCACGATCACCCCGTCGCTGATGGCGCAGATCGAGGTCGGGTCGTCGAGCTGGCGGTTGGGGTCGAGGACCAGCCGGGAATAGCCGTGCAGCAGCAGCGGCGCGTCCAGCCGTTCGGCCAGGCGGCGGGAAAAGGCGGCGATGCCGATGTCATAGGCGACATGGCGGTCGAGCGCCTCCGGCCCCAGGCCGAGCCGGCCGAGGGATTTCGGAAAGGCGCGGCCGGCATGATCGGCCACCAGCAGGGCGCAGGCCTTGCCGTCGGGGTTGACCAGCTCGAAGGCCGGCGGATCGTCGGGGCTGAGGAGCGTCATCCGACAAACCCTAGCAGGGCGCCGCGACGCTGTGGAGAGCGGCGCGATGCGGCGGCCTCGCGCATATCGTGGCTCGTATGCATCCCGGCAAATTGTCTGACATGATGTTGTCTGACAAGATGGACGGATCGCACAAACCGAGGTGAGCCCGATGACCAGCCCCCTGCCCGTCTTCCCCGACCTCGCCGGCAAGGCGGTGCTGATCACCGGCGCCAGCACCGGCATCGGCGCCGCCGCGGCCCGCGCCTTCGGCCACAATCGCGCCAGGGTGGCGGTCAACTTCAACGCCAGCCGCGCGGCGGCCGAAGCCGTCGTGGCCGACATCCAGGAGGCCGGCGGCGAGGCCATCCTGGCCCCGGGCGATGTGACCAGGCCGGAGACGGCACAGCGCCTGGTCGAGCAGACCGTGGCGGCCTTCGGCGGCCTCGACGTGCTGGTCAACAACGCCGGCGCCCTGGTCAAGCGGACACCGGTCGCGGATTACAGCGACGAATTCGTCGACGACGTGCTGGACCTCAATGTCCGCCACGTCGTCCGCTTCCTGCGCGAGGGTGCGGCGCAGATGCGCCGGCAGGGAAGCGGCGGGTCGATCATCAATCTCAGCTCGATCGCCGCGCGCAGCGGCGGCGGCACCGGCTCGGTGATCTACGCCGCGGCCAAGGGCTTCGTCGCCGTCGCCACCCGCGGCTGGGCCAAGGAGCTGGTCCAGGACAACATCCGGGTCAACGCCGTCTCGCCCGGCGTGATCATGACCCCGTTCCACGAGCGCTATTCGACGCCGGAGCAGCTGGCCGCGATGCAGGCCACCATCCCGATGAAGCGGCTGGGCGTCGCCGACGACTGCGCCGCCGCCTTCCTCTATCTCGCCTCCAGCATCGCGAGCGGCTACGTCACCGGCCAGATGATCGAGGTCAATGGCGGCCAGTCGATGCCGTGACCACGGGTCGAGGCGTCCGACCGACACAGACGCCCCGCCGCCCCACGGATCAGGGCACGGTGGTCTCGTAGACGAAGATCCGGGAATGGTCGTCCTCCGGCATCGCCGTCAGCCGCAGGCCCGTCGCCGTCTCCTCCACCAGCACCGGGTTGCGGGTGATGGCGGTGCCGTCCTCGGTCCACAGCAGCACCGGCACCTGGAACACCGGCCGGCCGGCGGCGAGGTCGACGATCTCGATGCCGCCGAGGCCGAACACCGGGGCATCCGGCGTGCGGCGGAATTCGGTGATGCCGGTGCAGATGGCGCGGCCGACCGGCAGGTAGGCGCAATCCTGATAGTCGAGATAGTGCTCGGGGTTGAGGGTCGGCTTGGCCTCGGGGTCGGTCACCCGGCCGTCGGCGTCGAGATGCCAGGTGGTGAAGCGGCGCGAACCCCAGCTGACGCCGTGCAGCGTCTGGTGGTCGGTGTCGTGCACCAGCCCGCCGACATGGTCGGCAATGCGCCCGACCGCCACCGCCTCCAGCGTCTGCGGATCGACCCGGTAGAGGATCGACCGGCTGTTCGGCCGGTATTCCGCCACCGGCACCCACAGCCAGCGGCCGTCATAGTCGATCCCGCCGGGATGGTAGATCGCGCCCTCGCCCAGGGTGATCTGGCCGACCAGCTTGCCCTGCGCGTCCAGCTTGAACAGGTGGCCGACGCCCTGGCCGGTGTCGCGGTCGTAGCCGTCCTGCGGCTGGGGATAGCGCTTGGTCGGCACCGTGATCTCGACCGAGGTGACGAAGATTGCGTCGCCGACCCGGGCGAAGCCCTGGGGGTGCTGGGTGTCGAACGGCACCGGGATGGTCTCGACCAGCTGCCACTGGGTCGACCGCGACAGCCCTTCGATCTTGCGGGCCAGGTCGTCCGGCCCGGCCATGGCGGCGGTGGCGGCCAGGGCCAGGACGGCTCCGGCCACGAGACTGGCGAAACGATGCATGCTGGATCCCCGGTTCTTGACGTCGATCCATTCTGGCGTGGAGCCGTGACGATTCGATGATGGCCGCAGACAGAGCCCGGCGGATAGCCCGCGCCGCGCGCCGGCCTCCCTTGCACCGCCGGGCATGGCCGCGGCGCGGCGGCCGGACTAAGCTCCGGCCCATCATGAGCGAGGCCGTCCTGTCCCCTTCCCCCGCCCAGCGCCTGGCGCTGCCCGCCCTGATCCTGGGCGGGCTGGCGATCGGCAGCTCGCCGATCTTCGTCCGGCTGTCCGAGGTCGGGCCGATCGCGACAGCGGTGTGGCGCGTGGCCCTGGCCCTGCCGATCCTGTTCCTGTGGTACCGGGCCGAACGCGCCCGGGGCGAGGCGGCGCGGCCCCGGGGCCTGGCCGACTATGCCGCGCTGGCGCTGCCCGGCCTGTTCATTGCCGCCGACCTGGTGGCCTGGCACTGGGCCATCGCCGTCACCTCGGTCGCCAATGCCACGCTGCTGGCCAACCTGGCGCCGATCTTCGTCACCCTGGGCGCCTTCGTGCTGTTCCGCACCCCGATCCGCCCGATCTTCGCCGCCGGCCTGGCCGTCGCCATCGTCGGCGTCGTGGTGCTGAAGGGCGGCCCGGGCGCGTTCGGCGACGGCCACCTGGCCGGCGACGGCATGGCCGCGCTGGCGGCGGTGTTCTACGGCGGCTACATCCTGGCGGTCGGCCGGCTGCGCGACCGCTTCTCGGTGGCCACGGTGATGCTGTGGACCAGCGCCGTCGCCGCGGCGGTGACGCTGCCGCTGGCGCTGCTGACCGAGCCGGTGCTGCTGCCGTCGACGCTGGCCGGCTGGGCCGTGCTGTTCGGCCTGTCCTGGATCTCGCAGGTCAGCGGCCAGAGCCTGATCACCTACGCCCTGGCCTGGCTGCCCCCCGCCTTCTCCTCGCTGACCCTGCTGATCCAGCCGGTGGCGGCGGCCGCGCTGGCCTGGATCATCCTGTCCGAACCGCTGGGGCCGGCCCAGGGCATCGGCGGTGTGCTGGTGCTGGCCGGCATCCTGCTGGCGCGCCGCGCATGAGCGAAGCTCGCCTCGTCCTCAGCCTGCTGCCGGAGACGCTGGCGGTGGCCCGGCTGCCAGCCGGCGCCGCCCTGCCCGGCTGGATCGACTGGACCGACCCCTTCGTCACCGTCAGCCGCACCCGCGACGAGCTGTCGGTGGTATGCCCGGAAGCGCGGTTGCCGGCGGATGTGCAGGCCGAGCGCGGCTGGCGCGGCTTCAAGGTTGAAGGGCCACTCGACTTCGCCCTGACCGGAATCCTCGCCCGACTCGCCGCGCCGCTGGCCGAGGCCGGCATCAGCATCTTCGCGATCTCGACCTACGATACCGACTATCTCCTGGTGCGCGGCGGCGACCTGGACGCCGCGACCGCGGTGCTGCAGCAGACAAACACCGTGCGGATCTGACTGCTCCCGCAGGACGAAAACGCGCCAAAAACCAAGCCGATCCAGCACGTTCGGACTAGCTAGCCGGTGCCGGATTGAAATATTAAGTCCGCGTAACATCCGAAGCTCGGCGCACATTCGACATTGGCGAAAGCCCCCGGATGTGATTTCTTCCCGGGCGGCCGGCGCATGCGGGGCCGGGCTTCAGGCCCCGGTCCACGGCGAACCGGCCCCGTGATCCGGGAGTCAGCCATGCCCAAGAAGCGCCCGTCGTTCCGCCGAACGCGCCAGACCAAGATCGTCGCCACGCTGGGCCCCGCCACCAGCACGGCCGAAGGGATCCGCAGGCTGTTCGAGGCGGGCGTCGACGTCTTCCGGCTCAATTTCAGCCACGGCAAGCAGGAGGACCACGCCGCCCGGCTGGCCCTGATCCGCGAGGTCGAGCGCGACTTCGACCACCCGATCGCCGTGATGGCCGACCTGCAGGGGCCGAAGCTGCGCCTGGGCACCTTCGCCAACGGCCCGGTCCAGCTGACCGAAGGCCAGAGCTTCCGCCTGACCCTGGACAAGCGCGAGGGCGACGTCACCGGCGTGACCCTGCCGCATCCCGAGATCTTCGCCGCGATCGAGCCCGGCCAGCTGCTGCTGCTCGACGACGGCAAGGTGCGGCTGCAGGTCACCGCCTGCGGCCCCGGCTATGCCGACACCGTGGTCGAGGCGGGGTCCCGCCTGTCCGACCGCAAGGGCGTGAACGTGCCGAACGCGGTGCTGCCGCTGTCGCCGCTGACCCCCAAAGACCTCGACGACCTGCGCTTCGCCCTCGACATCGGGGTCGACTGGGTGGCGCTGTCCTTCGTGCAGCGGCCCGAGGACGTGGCCGAGGCGCGCAAGCTGATCGCCGGCCGGGCCCAGGTGATCGTCAAGCTGGAGAAGCCGGCGGCGATCCAGCATCTCGACGCGCTGGTCGAGATGACCGACGCGGTGATGGTCGCCCGCGGCGACCTCGGCGTCGAGATGCCGGCCGAGGACGTGCCGTCGCTGCAGAAGAAGATCATCCGGGCCTCGCGCCATGCCGGCAAGCCGGTGATCGTGGCGACCCAGATGCTGGAGAGCATGATCACGGCCCCGACCCCGACCCGGGCCGAGGCCTCGGACGTCGCCACCGCGGTGTTCGACGGCGCCGATGCGGTGATGCTGTCGGCCGAGACCGCCTCCGGCGACTACCCGATCGAGGCGGTGACCATGATGGACCGCATCGCCCGCCGGGTGGAGAAGGACCCGATCTACCGCACCATCCTCGACGCGGTGCACTACGACCCGGAGAGCACGGCGGCCGACGCCATCACCGCGGCGGCGCGGCAGGTGGCGCACACCATCGGCGCGGTGGCGATCGCGACCTACACCACTTCGGGGTCGACCACGCTGCGCGCCGCGCGCGAGCGGCCGGAGGTGCCGATCCTGTGCCTGACCTCGAACCTGCAGACCGCCCGCCGCATGGGGCTGTGCTGGGGTGTCCACGCGGTGCACACCGAGGATGTGAACAACTTCACCGAGATGGTCAGCAAGGCCTGCCGCCTGGCCAAGCATGACGGCTTCGGCACCACGGGCCAGCGCATCGTGGTGACCGCCGGCGTGCCGTTCGGGACCCCGGGCAATACAAACGTCCTGCGCATCGCCTGGATCGAGGACTGAGGTTGCATGGCCGAGTCCGCCCTCGCCGCCAACGAAGCCTTCTATGCCGCCCTGGCGCGCGGCGATACCGCCGCCATGACGGCGCTGTGGTCGCACAAGCGCCCGGTCGCCTGCATCCATCCGGGCTGGCCGGTGCTGGCCGGCCGCGAAGCGGTGATGCGGAGCTGGGAGTCGATCCTGCGCACCCCGCCACGCATCGTGGCCGAGGCGGCGCGGGTGCTGGAATACGGCGACACCGCGGTGGTGCTGTGCATCGAGCGGATCGGCGACAACCGGCTGGCCGCCACCAACGTCTTCATCCGCGAGGCCGAGGGCTGGCGCATGGTCCATCACCAGGCCGGGCCGACCCGCGAGGCCACGCCACAGCAGCCGCGCCCGGCCGGCACCATCCACTGAGGCTGGCGCCGTCGTCGGCGAGAACCACCGGATATCGCGAAACACCCGGTTGACTCGGTCCCTGGGACAGCCCCGATAAGGGGAGCGGTCAGCGATCAACGAGGTGAGTCGTGAGTCCCTCCGCCCTCTTCCTGAACCCGTCCGAGGCCGCCAGGCGGCTCGGCGTCTCCGCCAAGGCCCTGCGGCTCTACGAGCAGCGCGGCCTGGTCGCCCCGATCCGCACCGCGGCCGGATGGCGTGCCTATGGCCCCGGCGAGATGGCCCGGGCCGCCGAGATCGCGGCCCTGCGCGCGCTCGGCTTCAGCCTGGCCCAGGTGGCGCGGGTGCTCGGGGGAGACCCGCAGGGCCTGGAGCCGGCCCTGGCCGCGCACCAGTCGACCCTCGAAGGCCGCATCCGGGACCTGGCCGGCGCGGTGGAGACGATCCGCGGCCTGCGGGTCGACCTCGCCCGTGGCCAGGCGCCGGCGGCCGGAGAGCTGGCACGGCTGTTCGGCCCGGCCGCCGAACCCAGCGTCGCCTTCGACCTGCCCTGGCCCTGGGGCGGCGAGCGGTTCGAACTGCACGGCATCCGGCCGCTGACCTACATCATCGGCCCGCTGGGCAGCGGCAAGACAAGGCTGGCGAAGCGTCTGGCCGAGACCCTGCCGGGCGCCGCCTTCCTGGACCTGGACCGGCTGGCAGACGGCGGCGCGGCCGCCCGGGCCCGGCTGGACGCCGATCCGGCGCTCGGGTCGCGGGTCGACCGCACCCTGGCCTGGCTGGTCGAGGACGGCGCCACGGTGTCGGGCGCCCTCGTCGCCTTGCTCGCCGGGCTGGAATCGGACGGCCCGTCCGTCCTGGTCGTCGACATGGTGGAACAGGGGCTGGACCACGCCACCCAGGAGGCCCTGATCGCCTGGCTGCGCCGCCGCGGGCCCGGCGAGCGGCCGCTGTTCCTGATGACGCGCTCCTGCGCCATCCTGGACCTGGCCGCCGTGGGCCCCGACGAGGCCATCCTCCTCTGCCCCGCCAACCATAGCCCGCCGACCCTCGTCACCCCCTATCCCGGCGCACCCGGCTACGAGGCCGTCGCCACCTGCCTGGCCTCGCCCGCGGTGCGGGCACGGCTGGCGGCGGGCCAGCCCGCAGCGGCGTGATGGCTGCGCGCATCGGAACGTGGCGCGGCCTGGTCTGGGTGGTCCGCCCCTAGATCGGGTCGCCGGCCTGCAGCTTCTTGAGCTGTTCGATCTGGTCGCGGGCGGCGGCCATCTGCGGGTCGATCGCCAGCGCCCGCTGATAGGCCTCGATCGCGCCGGCATAGTCGCGGAGCTTGATCCGACACAGGCCCAGGCCCGACAGCGCGCCGAAATGCCGGGGCTCGCGCGCCAGCACCTGGTCGATGTCGGCGATCGAGCCGCGGATGTCGCCGCGCAGGTAGCGCACCGTCGCCCGCCGGTTCCAGCCCTCGGCATAGGCCGGGTCGCGCTCGATCACGGCGGAGAAGGCGGCTTCGGCCACGGCGTAGTCGTCCTTCGCCATCGCGGTGTTGCCGCGCTCCAGCAGCCCGGGGATCTCGGTGTCGGCGCCCTCATAGCGGAACCAGAGATGCCAGATCGCGATCTGCAGCGCCGGCTCCTCCTCCGGCGCCGCGGTCTTCAGCTGGGCGAACAGTGCGTCCAGCTGGGCGGCGCGATCATCGGCCGCCGCCGCCGGCAGGGCCGCGGCGATCAGGAAGACGGAGAGCAGAAAGGCGAGAATGCGCCGCATCCCATGGAGATCGGGCGTGCGGTGGCCGCCGGCAAGGGCTCAGAGCGGGTAGCCCGCGAGGAATTTTCGCACCCGCTCGGCCTGGCTGAGCGCCGGCGCGTAATGCGGGTCGACCGCCAGCACCCGATCGAAGGCGTCGAGCGCCGCCTGGTAGTCGCCGAGCGCGGCCCGGCACAGGCCAAGGCCGAACAGCGCCCCGAAATGCCGCGGCTGCAGCGCCAGGGTGCGGTCGATGTCGCGGATGGCGCCGGCGCAGTCGCCGCGCAGGAAGCGGGTTACCGCCCGGCGGTCCCAGGCCTCGACGAAATCCGGCGCCCGGTCGACCACGGCGGTGAAGGCGGCCTCGGCCACCGCGTAGTCGCGGCTCAGGAGAGCGGCGCTGCCCCGCCGCATCAGCTGCGGCACCAGCTCGTCGGCGCCGCCATAGTCGAGCCAGATCGTCCAGATCTGCCGCTCCAGCCGCTGTGCCTCCGCCGCATCCGCGGTCGTCTGCAGCTGGTCGAGGAGGGTGTCGAGACGCGTCGGGGCGTCTGCCGCCGAGAGGGTCCCGCACGGCGCCGCAAGAATGGCCGCGATCAGGGCCAGAATGCGCAACGCCTTCATGATCAACAGATTGGTGCCGATTCCTGAGAAGGCAACGTCAAAAGATGCAACAAGCGGCGCACTGTCCTGCGTCCAGCACAGGGGTCGCAATCGACATCGCGGCCGGGCCCGCTATAGTCCCCGGGTCGATCGGATCGCCTCCGCCGGCCACGCAGGACTCCTCGCTCGAAGCTCGCCTGCGTTCTCGTGCCCAGCTTCGGGCCATCGCTGTCCGATACGGCCCGCCATGACCTCCCTGCCCGGCCGGCGCCTGCTGCCGCTCATGCTCGTGATGTTCCTGATCGGCGGCGCCGAGGTGGTGGCCGGCCCGATGATGGCACCGATGGGCGACAGCTTCGGCGTGCCGGCGGCGCGGATCGCCTGGCTGCCCGCCAGCTACGCCCTGGTCTATGCCGTGCTGGCGCCGCTGCTGGGCCCGCTGTCCGACCGGCTGGGACGCAAGGCGCTGCTGCTGCCCGCCCTGGTCGGCTTCGGCGTCGCCAATGCCGGGATCGCCCTGGCGCCGGTCTTCGCCGTCGCGCTGCCCTGCGCCGCCTTGGCGGGGCTGAGCGCCGCGGCGATGGCGCCCAACGCCGTCGCCATCGTCGCCGACACCGTCGACGCGCCGCGCCAGCCCGCCGCCATGGGCCGGATCCTGGCCGGGCTGACCGTCAGCTTCGTCCTGACCCCGGCCGGCGCCGCCCTGGTGGCGGCGCGGCTGGACTGGCGCGTCGCCTATGTGGCGATGGCCGTGGGCGCCCTGCTGGCCGCCGTCGCCACCATGCCGCTCCAGCGGCCGGAGGCGCGGCCGCGCGCCGGGGTCGCGGTCAGCATCGGCGCAGCATTCCGCCAAGCCGGGGCCACGCCGCGGCTGGCCGCCACCTTCCTGTGGCTCGGGGTGTCGATCGGGGTGATCACGGTGATGGCCGAGATCCTGCGCCGCCGCTACGGCCTGTCGACCGAGGCGCTGGGTCTGGCGCTCGGCCTGTTCGGCCTGGTCACCATCGCCGGCAACCTGCTGATCCCGGCGGCGGTGCGCCGCCTGGGCAGCCCGTCGCGGGCGGTGCTGGCGGGCATCGCCGGCACCCTCGCCGGCATCCTGGTGCTCGGCGTGCTGCCGACCCTGCCGGCGCCGCTGGCCGTGGCGGCCGGGGCGCTGTGGGCGCTGGGCTACGGCGTCGCCGGGCCGACCCACCAGGCGGTGCTGGCGGGGATGGCGGCGTCGCTGCGCGGCACCACCGTCGCCCTGACCGCCAGCTTGGTCAATCTGGGCATCGTCGTCGTCGCCTTTGGCGCCGGGCGATTCTTCGATACGCTGGGGATCGAGGCGACCATCGGAGTCGCCGCGGCGGGGGTGGCGGCGGGCTTCGCGGTGCTGCTGGCGACGGAGCGTCGCCAGGCCGCGATATAGGTCTTTCCGCCGCGCCGGCGGAACCAAGCCGGCCTTCGTTCCTTCCCTGACCTGTGACCATAGCGGAGCACGAAATGGCGGCAGCGACAGGGCACCCGGATGCAGTCCACAACCCCGGCCCCGAGGGCATCGAGGGGCAGGCCAGCGGCAAGCAGCCGCGCACCCGGGCCGAGGGACGGTTCAAAGGCCCGGCCGGGCGGATCGAGGACTACGCCATCATCGGCAACTGCCGGACCACGGCGCTGGTCGGGCGCGACGGATCGATCGACTGGCTGTGCCTGCCGCGCTTCGATTCCGACGCCTGCTTCGCCCGGCTGCTGGGCGACGTCGAGAACGGCCACTGGCAGATCGCGCCCGAGCCCGGCACCGTCGTCACCACGCGCCGGCGCTATCGCGACAACACCCTGGTGCTGGAGACCGAATTCGAGACCGAGGGCGGCACCGTCGCCCTGATCGACTTCATGCCGTTCCCGCATCGCGAGGACGAGCTGTCGATCGTGCGCGTGGTCGAAGGCCGCAGCGGGTCGGTGGCGATGCGGATGGAGGCGGCGTTCCGCTTCGACTACGGCCGCATCGTGCCCTGGGTGCGGCACCGTCCGGACGGCATCGTCGCCATCGCCGGGGCCGACGCGCTGCGCTTCCGGTCGCCGATCGCGCTGCACGGCGAATCGATGAAGACGGTCGGCGACTTCACGGTCGCGGCCGGCGAGCGGGTGCCGTTCATCCTGACCTGGTACCCCTCGCACATGCCCGAGCCGGGCGGGCTGGACCCGTTCCGGTCGCTGACCGACACCGAGACCTGGTGGCACGGCTGGGCCCATCACTGCACCTATCAGGGCCCCTACCGCGAGGCGGTGCTGCGCTCCGCCCTCACCCTCAAGGCGCTGACCTATGCCCCGACCGGCGGCATCGTCGCCGCGGCCACCACCTCGCTGCCCGAGGAGATCGGCGGCGAGCGCAACTGGGACTACCGCTACTGCTGGATCCGCGACGCTACCCTGACCCTCTACGCCCTGCTCGGCGCCGGCTTCACCGAGGAGGCGGCGTCGTGGCGCGACTGGCTGCGCCGGGCCGCGGCGGGACGGCCGGAGCAGTTGCAGATCATGTACGGCCTGGCCGGCGAGCGCCGGCTGACCGAGCTGGAGATCCCCTGGCTGGCCGGCTACGAGGGCAGCAAGCCGGTGCGCATCGGCAACGGCGCCCATTCCCAGCTGCAGCTGGACGTCTATGGCGAACTGCTGGACGCCATCCATGTCGCCCGCAAGAAGCACCTGACCCATCCGCACGACGCCTGGCGGGTGCAGCGGGTGCTGCTCGGCTTCCTCGAGAAGATCTGGGACAAGCCGGATGAGGGGCTGTGGGAGGTGCGCGGCGCGCGCCGGCATTTCGTGCATTCCAAGGTGATGGCCTGGGTCGCCTTCGACCGGTCGATCAAGGCGGTCGAGCAGTTCGGGCTGGAGGGGCCGGTCAAGGCCTGGCGGAAGCTTCGCGACCGCATCCATGCCGAGATCTGCGAGAAGGGCTTTTCCCCGACGCGCAACAGCTTCACCCAGTCCTACGGGTCGGAGATGCTGGACGCGGCGCTGCTGCAGATCCCGATGGTCGGCTTCCTGCCGCCGGACGACCCGCGGGTGATCGGCACGGTCGAGGCGATCGAGCGCGAGCTGACGGTCGACGGGCTGGCGCGGCGCTACGAGACCGAGCACGGCGTCGACGGGCTGGCCGGCGAGGAGGGCACCTTCCTGGTCTGCAGCTTCTGGCTGGCCGACGCCCTGGCCATGATCGGCGCGGTCGACCGCGCCACCACGCTGTACGAGCGGCTGCTGAGCCTGACCAACGATGTCGGGCTGCTGGCCGAGGAGTACGATCCGATCGCCAGGCGGCAGCTCGGCAATTTCCCGCAGGCCTTCAGCCATATCGGCGTGATCAACACCGCGCTGAACCTGGCCGAGATCCGCGGGCCGGCGGAGGACCGCAGCGAGGACGGGAATAGCGCCCCTGCGGCGGACGCGCGGTGAAATCGGCCGAACTCTGCGCTAGGCTGCGGCATCGACCGTGAAAGACGCCGTGATGACCGCCCTGTTCGACGCCGAGATCGAGACCACTGCAGACCTGCTCCGCCGCCTTGGCGCCGGCGCCCGCGCCGCGGCCGCCGTGCTGGCCCTGGCGCCGCGACCGCAGAAGGACGCGGCGCTGGTGGCGGCGGCGGCGGCGATCCGCGACGACAAGGCGCTGATCCTGGCGGCCAACGCCCAGGACATGGCGCTGGCGCGGCAGAACGGCACCAGCCCCGCCTTCCTCGACCGGCTGGTCCTCGACGACAAACGGATCGAGGCGGTGGCCCAGGGGCTGGAGGCGGTGGCCGCGCTGCCCGACCCGATCGGCAGCGTGCTGGCCGACTGGATCCAGCCGAACGGCATGCGCATCCAGCGGGTGCGGGTGCCGCTGGGCGTCGTCGGCGTGATCTTCGAGAGCCGGCCCAACGTCACCGCCGACGCCGCGGCGCTGTGCCTGAAATCGGGCAATTCCTGCATCCTGCGCTGCGGGTCGGACAGCTTCCAGACCTCGACCGCGCTGGCCGCGGCGATCGGCCATGGGCTGAAGAAGGCTGGCCTGCCGCGCAGCGCGGTGCAGCTGATCCCGACCCGCGACCGCGCCGCGGTGGGCGAGCTGCTGGGCCTGACCGAATTCGTCGACGTCATCATCCCGCGCGGCGGCAAGTCGCTGACGGCGCGGGTGGCGGCGGAGAGCCGGATCCCGGTGCTGTGGCACGAGGACGGGATCAACCACACCTATGTCCACGAGGCCGCCGACCCGGAGATGGCGCGCCGCGTCGTGTTCAACGCCAAGATGCGGCGCACCGGCGTGTGCGGCGCCACCGAGACGCTGCTGATCGACCGCAGCGTCGCCGGGACCATGCTGCGGCCGATCCTGGACGACCTGATCGAGGCCGGCTGCGAGATCCGCGGCGACACCGCGGTGCAGGCGATCGACCCGCGCGTGGTCGCGGCATCGGATGACGACTGGGACACCGAATACCTCGACGCCATCCTGTCGGTGAAGACGGTGGACGGGGTGGATGCCGCGATCGAGCACGTCAACCTGCACGGCAGCCACCACACCGACTGCATCGTCACCGCCGATCCGGCGGCGACCGAGGCCTTCCTGGGGCGGGTCGACAGCGCCATCGTGCTGGTCAATGCCTCGACCCAGTTCGCCGACGGCGGCGAATTCGGCATGGGCGCCGAGATCGGCATCGCCACCGGCCGGCTGCACGCCCGCGGCCCGGTCGGCACCGAGCAGCTGACGAGCTACAAATACCTCGTCCGCGGCACCGGCCAGACCCGGCCCTGACGGCCGGACCAAGGACCCCTCCCGATTGCATCAGCAGGATCGCCCCACACCCTCGACCGACTCTTCTTCTCGTTACGGGAAGAAGCGTCGGTGCTGACCGTGCCCAATCCCCGTCACGGCCGGATCTGGGACGGCTGCCGGGTCGGGCTGCTCGGCGGGTCGTTCAACCCGGCGCATGACGGCCACCGCCACATCAGCGTCGAGGCGATGAAGCGGCTGGGGCTGGACGCGGTGTGGTGGCTGGTGTCGCCGCAGAACCCGTTGAAGCCGGTCAACGGCATGGCGCCCTTCGCCGAGCGCATCGAATCCGCCCGGCAGGCGGCGCGGCATCCGCGCATCGTCGCCACCGGGATCGAGGCCGAGCTGGGCACCCGCTTCACCGCCGACACGCTGAAGGCGCTGGTCGCCCGGTTCCCCAAGACCCAGTTCGTCTGGCTGATGGGTGCCGACAACCTGGCCCAGATCCGCCACTGGCAGCGCTGGACGAAAATCTTCGAGACCGTGCCGGTTGCCGTCTACGACCGGCCTTCCTATTCTCTAAGGGCGCTGTCGGGACTGGCGGCGCAGCGGTTCGTGCGGGCGCGGATCGACCAGGATCACGCCCGGTCGCTGGCGGGAATGAAAACGCCGGCCTGGGTGTTCTTCCTGGCAAAGCGCCATCCGGCCTCGGCCACGGCGCTGCGGGCCGCACGATCGCTTCGCCAAGGTCCGTCACCATCGCGCCGCTGACGCGCGATGGCTATGCCGAGTCCCCGTGGCGCTGACGAGCCACGACTATGGTAGCATCGTCGCGGCGGCGTCAGCGCCGTGACCATCGTGCAACCTTGAGGTGAACGCCATACGACCGAACACCGAGACGCCCCGGGCCGAAGCCGGGCGTCTGCCGCCGGGTCTCGCAGCCAGCCTTGCCCGGCCCATTCTCGAGACCGCCTTGACGTCGCTCGACGCCGACAAGGCCGAAGATCTGGTCGTGATCGACCTCACCGGCCGGTCTTCCATCGCCGACAGCCTGATCATCGCCACCGGCCGCTCCTCGCGCCAGGTCGCCGCCATGGCCGACCACCTGATGGAGAAGCTGAAGGCGCTGGCCCCCGGCCCGATCCTGGTCGAAGGCCAGGCGCGCGGCGACTGGGTGCTGCTCGACGCCGGCGACGTGATCGTCCACCTGTTCCGCCCCGAGGTGCGCGACTTCTACGCCCTCGAGAAGATGTGGGACGACGATTCCGAGCGGGTCACGCGCATCGCCGGCACCGCTTAAGCCGGACCCGGCATGCGGCTGACCATCGCCGCGGTCGGCCGCGCCAAGGCGGGCCCGCTGCGCGACCTGTTCGACGAGTATGTCGGCCGGTCGGCGTGGCCGATCTCCCTGCGTGAGGTCGAGGCCCGCAAGGGCCTCGCCGGCCCGACCCTGCGGCGCGAGGAAGCCGCCCTGCTGCTGGCCGCGGTGCCGGCCGGCGCCGCCGCGGTGGTGCTGGACGAACGCGGCCGCGACCTCGACAGCGCCGGCCTCGCCCGCATCCTGGGCCGCTGGCGCGACGAGGGCCGCGGCGATGCCGCCTTCCTGATCGGCGGCGCCGACGGCCATGACGATGCGGTGCGCGACCGCGCCGACCTGCTGCTGTCCTTCGGCCGCCTGACCTGGCCGCACATGCTGGCCCGGACCATGCTGGCCGAGCAGATCTACCGTGCCCAGACCATCCTCAGCGGCCACCCGTATCACAGGGCGTGAGGCTTCACCTGTCATTGCCGTGGCACGACACCCAAAGTAGAAGGCGGTTTGCGGTCATCGCCCGGGCGCCGGGCTCTCAGCCCGTCGCCGCAAAGTTCCGGTAGCTGCCGATCAGCTCCTCGACCGTGCCGGAGCGGCAGCCGCGCTGGCGGACCACGGTCGCCGCGTCCTTCTCGTTCGCCGAGCGCCGGGCCCCGAGCTCCTGCCAGATCACGGACTGGTCGGTGGGGGCGCCCGACCCGCCGGCGAGCTGTGCCGCGGCCTCGGATTCGGCCTGCTGCAACACCGCGTCGAAGCGCTGCGCCTGCTGCGGGTCGAGACGGACGCGGCAGGACCGGGCGGCGGCATCGGCCCGGACGATGGCGTCGTAGCGCTGCAGCGAATCGCCGGCGTGGCCCGCCGCCGCCTGCTGCGGCCCCGCCCCCGGCCCGCCATAGCCTGGGTATCCGGGATCGATGTAGCCCTGCTCCGCGCAGGCCCCGAGGGCCAGCATCGCCAGGACCGCGGCCAGCGCCGCGCCGTTCACTCGCTTCATCTCGTCCTCTTCGTCCTCGGACCGATCGACCTAACCAAGCCTTTAGGTCGGAAATGCGACCGTCCGCTCCCAGGCCCGCCTCCCCTTTCCCTCTGAGATAGGGTGCCGCCCCGCCGCGTCACCCCTGCCCGGCGGACAAACGGTCGGCGAGGGCGGTCAGCGCCATGATCTGCGGATCGCGGCAGCCGCGCTGTGCGACCACATCGCGCACCGCCCGCTCCTGCGCGGTCCGGCGCCGGGCGAGGTCGCCCAGCACCTCCGGATCGGTCGCCGGCGCGTCCTCGCGCCGGGCCAGCGCCGCGGTGGCCTGGCGCTGGGCGTCGACCATGACGTCGGCGAAGCGGGTCTCGCCGCCTTCGAGCGGGGCGCCGCAGACATAGCGCGCGGCGTTGGCGCGCAGCACCGCCTGCCAGCGGTCGACCGGGTCGGTGGTATCATAGGCGGCGGTGACCACGGGCCCGCCACAACCGGCCAGGAGCAGGGCGGTCACCAACCAGCGGCCGCCACTTGGTGCCATTCGGTCGCGCATGTCAGGCGGAACTCCCTTGTGCCGGTGGCGTCAATCGATACATGAAGGGCAGATTCCGTGAAAGGACATGCGATGAGCGCCGCAGCCACCCCCCCGTCCCGCCCTGTGGTCCTGTGCATCCTCGACGGCTGGGGCTGGCGTGAGGAGGAGGCGGACAACGCCGTGCGCCTGGCCGACACCCCGAATTTCGACCGGCTGTGGGCCGGAGAACCGCACGCCTTCCTGCAGGCGAGCGAGGAGGCGGTCGGCCTGCCGCACGGCCAGATCGGCAATTCCGAGGTCGGGCACATGAACCTGGGCGCCGGCCGGGTGGTGTTCCAGGACCTGCAGATGATCTTCAACGCCATCGCCGACGGCTCGCTGGCCAAGGCCAAGGCGCTGCGCCGGCACATCGAGGCGCTGAAGGCCTCGGGCGGCACCTGCCACCTGATGGGGCTGCTGTCGCCCGGCGGCGTCCATGCCCATCAGGACCAGATCGCGGCGCTGGCGAAGATCGTCGCCGAAGCCGGGGTGCCGGTCGCGGTCCATGCCTACACCGACGGCCGCGACACCCCGCCCCGCGCCGGCGCCGACTATCTCCGCCGCTTCCTGAGGGACATCGACGGGCTGCCGCACACCCGCATCGCCACCGTCGACGGCCGCTACTACGCCATGGACCGCGACAAGCGCTGGGAGCGGGTGGAGAAGGCCTACCGCGCCGTGGCCGAGGCCAAGGGCGAGACCGCATCCGACGCCGTCGCCGCGGTCGAGGCCGCCTACCGTGCCGACACGGGCGACGAGTTCATCCTGCCGAGCGTGATCGGCGGCTACGCCGGCATGAAGGATGGCGACGGCGTGCTGTGCGCCAATTTCCGCGCCGACCGGGTGCGCGAGATCCTGCAGGCGCTGCTGGACCCCGCCTTCGACGGCTTCGCCCGCACCCCGGTGCGCTTCGCCGATGCCTGCGGCCTGGTCGAGTATTCCGAGCAGCTGAACGGCCTGATGTCGGCGATCTTCCCGCCGAAATCGATTGCCAAGGGGCTGGGCGAGGTCGTCGCCGCGGCCGGCAAGACCCAGCTGCGCACCGCCGAGACCGAGAAGTACCCGCACGTCACCTTCTTCTTCAACGGCGGCGAGGAGACCCAATTCCCCGGCGAGGACCGCATCATGGTGCCCTCCCCCAAGGTCGCGACCTACGACCTGCAGCCGGAGATGTCGGCGCCCGAGGTGTGCTCCAGGCTGGTCGCCGCGATCGACAGCGGCAAATACGACCTGGTGGTGGTCAACTTCGCCAACCCGGACATGGTCGGCCACACCGGCATCCTGGAGGCGGCGATCAGGGCCTGCGAGACGGTCGATGGCTGCCTCGGCCAGGTCGAGGCGGCGGTGCGGCGCCAGGGCGGCGCCATGCTGGTCACCGCCGACCACGGCAATGCCGAGCTGATGCGCGACCCGGTCACCGGCGGCCCGCACACCGCGCACACGCTCAACAAGGTGCCGGTGATCCTGGTCAACGCGCCGGCCCCGCGCCGCACGCTGCACGACGGCAGGCTGGCCGATGTGGCGCCGACTCTCCTGTCCCTGATGGGCCTGCCGCAGCCCGAGGAGATGACCGGAAGGAGCCTGATATCGGCCTCGGATGGGGCGGCGCAGTGACGCGAAGATATAAATATGGACGTCAGGTAACTTGATCCCGCCGAAACCCGGCAGATATCATCGAATGGCGTCCACCCTGGCCAGCCTCCCCTCCGGTTCCGGAGACGGCCGGTCGGCCGATTGACTCGAGCGCCTGGCGGTTCGCCGCCAGCGAGGGCAAGCATGAAGAAGCACCTGAACGCCGTCGCCATCGGAGCCCTGATGGGCCTCGCCTTCGTCGGCGGACATACCTTGACCTTCCAGGGCTGGGCGCAGGACAAGGCGCCGGACAAGGCCGCGACGAGCAGCGACGCCAACGACACCTACAAGCAGCTGGACCTGTTCGGCGAGGTGTTCGAGCGGGTGCGCGCCGAATATGTCGAGGAGGTCAGCGACAAGCAGCTGATCGAATCCGCGATCAACGGCATGCTGACCTCGCTGGACCCGCACTCCAACTTCCTGAACGCCGACGAGTTCCAGGACATGCAGTCCCAGACCCGCGGCAGCTTCGGCGGCCTCGGCATCGAGGTGACGATGGAGAACGGGGTGGTGAAGGTGGTGTCGCCGATCGACGACACCCCCGCCGCCAAGGCCGGCGTCCAGGCCGGCGACCTGATCATCGCCATCGACGGCAAGCCGATCGTCAATATGAGCCTCAACGAGGCGGTGGATAAGATGCGCGGCCCGGTGGGCAGCAACATCACCATCACCCTGCGCCGCGGCGACGCCGACCCCTACGACCTGACCATGGCGCGCGCGACCATCCCGGTCGAATCGGTGCGGTGGCGGACCGAGGGCAATGTCGGCTACATCCGCATCACCAGCTTCACCGAGCGCACCGAGGACGGGCTGAAGCGCGGCATCGCCGACATCAAGAAGAAGCTCGGCGACAAGCTGCAGGGCTATGTCCTCGACCTGCGCAACGATCCGGGCGGCCTCTTGGACCAGGCGATCGCCGTGTCCGATGCCTTCCTCGACAAGGGCGAGATCGTCTCGACCCGGTCGCGCAAGGCCGACCAGGCCCAGCGCTACAACGCCACCCCGGGCGACCTGGCCGACGGCCTGCCGCTGGTGGTGCTGATCAATGGCGGTTCGGCCTCGGCCTCCGAGATCGTCGCCGGCGCCCTGCAGGACCACCACCGCGCCGTGCTGATGGGGACGCAGAGCTTCGGCAAGGGCTCGGTCCAGACCATCATCCCGCTGCCGGGCCATGGCGCCATGCGCCTGACCACGGCGCGCTACTACACCCCGTCCGGCCGGTCGATCCAGCAGCTCGGCATCACGCCGGACATCGAGGTCCAGCAGGCGAAGATCGAGGAAATCGCGCAGCTGCGCGGCTACCGCGAGGCCGACCTGAAGGGCGCGCTGAACAACGACAACAACAAGAATCTGCCGGGCCAGGACGGCGACGCCCAGAAGACCCCGCCGGCCCCGGGTGCGGTGCCGGACAAGACCGCGACCCCCGACAAGGCGGTGGTGCCGCCGACCGATGGCGCGGCCGATGCCACCAAGCCGGCGGATGTCGACTACCAGCTGTCCCGCGCGCTCGACCTGCTGCGCGGCCTTGCCCTGTTCCAGAAGGGACAGGCGGACTGATCCCGCCTGGAACCGCCATGTCGACGCCGGACAAGCGACGGGACGGGCTGCCCTATCGGCCCTGCGTCGGCATCATGCTGCTGGACCGCGGCGGCCGCGTCTTCGTCGCGCGCCGCCGCGACACACCCGATGGCTGGCAGATGCCGCAGGGCGGCATCGACCGGGGCGAGAGCGTGCGCGAGGCCGCCTTCCGCGAGATGAAGGAGGAGATCGGCACCGACCACGCCGAATTCCTGGCCGAGGCGCCGGATGCGACCCGCTACGACCTGCCCGACCATCTGGTCGGCAAGGTCTGGGGCGGGCGCTACCGCGGCCAGGAGCAGCGCTGGGTGGCGCTGCGCTTCCTGGGCGAGGATGGCGAGATCGACATCGAGACCGAGCATCCCGAATTCGACGCCTGGCGCTGGTCGGAGCCGGACCGGGTGCTGGCCGAGATCGTGCCGTTCAAGCGCGACGTCTACACCACCGTGCTGGCCGCCTTCGCCCCGCTGCTGACGCGGGGCTAGAGCGCTCGGCTACAGCGCCAGCGGCGCCGAGCGCAGCAGCGACCAGGCCCGCTCCAGCGCCGCCTCCTCGTCGGCGAACAGCGCGATCGGATAGGGGAAGGCCTTTGCCACCCTGGCGGTCACGACCATTGCCTGCATCGCCGCGCGGCGCAGCGGGTCCGGCTCGACATGCAGATGCGACAGGCACAGCCGGGCCAGGTCGCCCCGCCGCCGCTTCAGCCACAGCGTCCGCGCCTTGCGGTCGTCATGCCGCTCGCCATCCGGCATCGGCCCGATGCTGAGCATCACGAAGCGGGTCTCGCGCGCCAGGATGGCGTCGAGTTCGACGGCCCAGCGGTCGCCATAGCCGGGCATCTCGGCCTGCGGCACCGGCATCTGCACCAGTGGAAAGGCGGCAAGATCGAACACGGCCGGCAGGGGTATGTCGGTGGCCAAAATCATGTTCATGTGATAACAACTCGCATTCTCAGTCTGAGCCGGTGACCGGCCCCAGGGAGATCCACCCTAGCGGGCGGCGGCGGCGCGATCGCACGAGGCCGGGCCATGGAGTATCGCGAAACGGCCATTCGCATGCGGCCGGGCTCCGCCGAGGCGGCGGCGCTCGACCGGATGGCGGACGAGATGGTCCGGCTGGAGGTGCGGTTCGACACCGCCTTCGAGGCTCCGACCCATGCCCATCGCGGCGGCCTGCTGTTCTGGCCCGAGGCCGGCAGCGCCACGGTCGGCACCGCCGAAGGCCGCTGGTGCGTGCCCACCGGCTGCGCCCTGTGGATGCCGCCCGGCCTGATGCACGAGGCCAGCACCGAGGGCGGCCTGCACATGCACGGCATCCAGGTCCCGATCGAGGCGGCAGCCGGACTGCCCGCCGGCTGCCGGATCCTGCCCTTCTCGCCCCTGCTGCGCGAGCTGGCGCTGCGCGCCGCGACCTGGCCCCAGGCCTGGCCGCTGGACGACCGCCAGCGCCGGGTGGCCACCGTCATGCTGGACGAGATGGCGGCGGCCACGCCGACCCCGCTGCTGCTGCCGATGCCCAGGGACCGCCGCGCCCGACGCCTGGCCGAGGCGCTGCTGGCCGCCCCCGGCAGCCGCCGCCCGCTGGCGGAATGGGCCCGGATCGCCGCCGCCAGCCCGCGCACGCTGGAGCGGCTGTTCGGGGCCGAGACCGGCCTGTCGGTGGCGGCCTGGCAGCGCCGCGCTTTGCTGCTGGCGGCGCTGGACCTGCTGGGCCGCGGCCGCGGCGTCACCGCGGTGGCGCTGGAGCTGGGCTATGACAGCCCCAGCGCCTTCATCGCCATGTTCCGCCGCAGTCTGGGCACCACCCCGGCGCGGTACCGGACCATCGCTGCGGCCTGAGGACTGCCCAGCGTCGCAGCACCATTGCCAGGGACCAGCGTCGGCGATATAGATAGGTAGCCTATCTACCTGGATGAACCTGCCGAGATGCCCGCCGCCCCCGACGACACCGATGCCCTGGCCGATGCGCTGCGCCAGCCGCTGCTGCGGCTGTACCGCCGGATGCGGCGCGAGACCCAGGATCCGGCCATATCCCCGCTGCAGAACCTGCTGCTGGTGCTGATCATCAAGCATCCCGGCATCGGCGTCGGCGCCCTGGCGGAGATGGAGGGGCTGCGCGGCCCGACCATCAGCGGCCATGTCAAGCAGATGGAGGCGGCCGGGCTGGTCGGGCGCGCCCCGCCGGACCCGGCCGACCGCCGCCGCACCGGCCTGGTGGCGACCGAGGAGGGCCGCCGCCGGGCCGAAGCGCTGCGGCAGCAGCGCACCGACTGGCTGGCGCGTCAGCTGGCGGCGCTGTCGCCGGAGGAGCGGCAGGCAATCCAGGCGGCGATCCCGGCGCTGACGGCACTCGACCGATGAGCGGCCCGCAGGCGGCCGCGCCGGCCGAGGCGACGGCGCGCGAGATCCGCTTCGTGCTGCTGGGGCTGATGATCGTGCTCGGGCTCAGCGCGCTCGACCAGAACATCGTCGCCACCGCCCTGCCCAGCATCGTCGGCGACCTCGGCGGCGGCATCCACCTGTCCTGGGTGGTGACGGCCTATGTCCTGGCCTCGACCAGCGTCATGCCGCTCTACGGCAAGCTGAGCGACCAGTACGGCCGCAAGCCGATGCTGTATGTCGCGATCCTGGCCTTCCTGCTGGGATCGGCGCTGAGCGGCGCGGCCCAGAGCATGACCCAACTGATCGTCTTCCGCGCCATCCAGGGGCTGGGCGCCGGCGGCCTGATGCCGCTGGCCCAGACCATCATCGGCGACCTGGTGCCGCCGGCCCGGCGCGGCCGCCAGCAGGGGTCGGTCGCAGCGGTGTTCGCGGTCTGCAGCGTGGTCGGGCCAGCGCTGGGCGGAGCCATCACCGACCTCTTGTCCTGGCACTGGATCTTCTATGTCAACCTGCCGATCGGCGCCGTCGCCCTGGCGGTGGTCAGCCGGGCGCTGCGCCGGCCGCATCTGGCCCGCCGGCGGCGGATCGACTATGCCGGCGCCGTGCTGCTGACCGGGGCGACCACCGCCTTCCTGCTGGTGCTGACCCTGGGCGGGTCGCAATTTCCCTGGGCCTCGCCCGAGATCCTCGGCATCGCCGCCGCCACCGCGATCCTGGCCCTGCTGTTCGCGGTCCAGGCCCGCCGCGCGCCGGAGCCGGTGCTGCCGCTGCACCTGCGCGGCAACCGGGTCTTCGCCGTCGCCTGCCTGGTGCTGGCCCTGACCTTCATGGGGCTGCTGGGCGCCAGCGTGTTCTTCCCGCTGTTCTTCCAGCTGGTGCTGGGCATCGGCGCCGCCCGCTCGGGCCTGCTGACCGGGCCGCTGATGATCGGCCTGGTCGCCGCCGCGATCGTCAACGGCCGGGTGCTGCTGCCGCGCTCCGGCCGCTACAAGCCGGCCCAGACCGGCGGGCTGGCGCTGGCGGCGCTGGCCTTCGCCGTGCTGGCCTGGGCGGTGGCCAGCGTGCAGGGGCTGGCGGTGATCGAGCCGGCGCTGATCGCGATCGGCATCGGCCTGGGCCTGGTGATGCCGAACATGACCATCGCGGTGCAGAACGCGGTGCCGCGCGAGGACATGGGCGCGGCGACCGCCACCCTCGCCTTCTGCCGCTCCCTGGGCGGCGCGATCGGGGTGGCCGGCGCGGGCGCCATCCTCGCCGCGCGGCTGGGGACCGGCGCGCCCGGCACCGAGGGCCTGGCCCAGGAGGGGCTGCGCCAGCTGGCGGCGCTGCCGCCGGAGGCGCATGCCGCCGCGGTCGCGGTCTACCGCCACGCCATCGCCGGCACCTTCGCCGCCGGCGCCGCCATCGTGGCGCTGGCCCTGGCCGCGATCCTGTTCCTACCGGAGCTGCCGCTGCGGTCGAGCCACGCACCGGCGAAAGGCTGATGTCGGCAGGCCTGAGCAGCACCCTTCACAACTTGAGTATGGATAGCGATATAGTTCTGTATGGATTGCCGGCCCACCAGGAGGGTTCATACCGTGACGCTGCAGATCCGTGACGACCGCGCGCGTGCGCTCGCCCGGGAACTGGCCGCCAGGCGCAAGGTGACCATGACCGAGGCCGTCATTCAGGCCCTGGAGGCCGAACTGCGCCGCGAGGCGGAGAAGGAGCCCCTCGCCGATCGCATCGCACGGATCGCGGCCACCCTAGCCGCAGAGGCCGGCCCGAACCGCCATGTGATGAGCAAGGAAGAGATCAACGCCATGTGGGGCCATTGATGTTCATCGACACGTCGGCGATCGTGGCCCTTCTCGCCGACCAGCCGGACGCGCCCGCTATGCCGGCCTGATCGACCGGGCCGAGACGCCCCTCACATCAGGCCTCGTCGTCCTGGAAGCGGCGATGCGGCTGTCGAGCATGCTGGATGTCGATCCGATCCTGGTCGAGACCCGCATCCGGACCCTTCTTGATGATGCCGGGATCACGGTCGTTCCGATCGACGGCAAGACAGCGACCGCTGCCGTCGCCGCCTTCGCCGCCTATGGCAAAGGCCGGGGCCATCCGGCACAGCTCAACCTCGCCGACTGCATGTCCTATGCCTGCGCCCGAACGCATGGCGTGCCGCTGCTGTTCAAGGGCGACGACTTCTCGAAGACGGACATCCGCGCGGCCGGCACCGCCCTATAGGAAGCTGTACGGATCGATGTCGATCTGCACCCGCACGATGCCCGGCACCTGCACCCGCGCCACCCACTCCGTCACCAGCGGCTGCACCGCGATGCGGCGGTCGGCCTTGAACAGCAGGCGGCGGCGGTGGCGGCCGCGCAGCAGGGCCAGCGGCGCCTCGGCCGGCCCCAGCACCATGATGCCGTCGCCCTGCGGCGCCGCCTGCCCGAGCTCGCGCGCCACCCGGTCGACCGCGCCGCGGTCGGGGCCGGAGACGATCAGCGCCACCAGCTTGCCGTAGGGCGGCAGGCCGCGCGACCGCCGCGCCTCGGCCTCCGACGCCAGGAAGCCGTCGCGGTCGTTGGCGACCAGGGTCTGCATCACAGGATGGTCGGGCATGAAGCTCTGCAGCAGCACCCGCCCCGGCTTCTCGGCCCGCCCGGCCCGGCCGCCGACCTGGTGCAGCAGCTGCCAGGTCCGCTCCGCCGCGCGCAGGTCGCCGCCGGCGAGGCCGAGATCGGCATCGACCACCCCGACCAGGGTCAGGCCGGGGAAGTTGTGGCCCTTGGCCAGGATCTGGGTGCCGATCAGCAGGTTGACCGCGCCGCTGTCGAGATCGGCGGTCAGGTCGGCGATCGCCTGGGGGCCGGAGAAGGTGTCGGAGGCGACGATGGTCCAGCGCGCCTCCGGCAGGGTGGCGTCGACCTCCTCGGCGATCCGCTCCACCCCCGGGCCGCAGGCGGCGAAGCTGCTCTCGGACTGGCAGGACGGGCAGGTCTTCGGCAACGCGGCCCGGTGGCCGCAATGGTGGCACTCCAGCCGCCCGGCCAGCCGGTGCTCGACCAGCCAGGCGGTGCAGTTCGGGCATTCCATGCGGTGGCCGCAATGCCGGCACAGGGTCAGGGGGGCGTAGCCGCGGCGGTTCAGGAACAGCATCGCCTGCTCCCCCTTCGCCAGCGTCTCGGCCACCGCCTCGCGCAGGGTCGGCGACAGGAAGCGGCCGCGCGCCGGCGATTCGCGGCGCATGTCGATCGCCGTCACCGCCGGCATCTGCGCCACGCCGTGCCGGTCGGGCAGGTGCTGCACGGCGTAGCGCCCGGCCTCGACATTGGCCAGCGTCTCCAGCGACGGCGTGGCCGAGACCAGGATCACCGGGAAGCCGCCGAGATGCCCGCGCAGCACCGCCATGTCGCGGGCCTGGTAGACGACGCCGTCCTCCTGCTTGAACGCGCTCTCATGCTCCTCGTCGACCACGATCAGGCCGAGCTCGGCATAGGGCAGGAACAGGGCCGAGCGGGCGCCGACCACCACCCGCGCCTCGCCCAGCGCCACCGCCCGCCAGTTGCGCCGGCGCTGCACCGGGGTCAGCTCGGAATGCCATTCGACCGGGCGCACGCCGAAGCGGGCGGCGAAGCGGTCGAGCCAATGGCCGGACAGCGCGATCTCCGGCAACAGCACCAGCACCTGCCTGCCGCGCGCCAGCGCCGCCGCCACCGCCTCGAAATAGACCTCGGTCTTGCCCGATCCGGTGACGCCGTCGATCAGCGTGGTCGAGTAGCCGTCGATCGCGACGGTGTCGATCAGCGTGTCGGCAACCTCGCGCTGGGTCTCGCCGAGATTGGCCCGCGGCCGGGCCAGGTCGGGCTGCGGCACCGGGTCGAAACCGGGCAGCAGCACCACCTCCAGGAGACCGGCCTCGGCCATGCCCTTGACCACGCTGCCGCCGCAGCCGGCCTCGCGCGCCAGCTCGGCCGGCAGCCGCGGCGGCCCGTCCTCCAGCACCGCCAGCACCCGGCGGCGGGCGGCGCTGAGCTTCACCCCTTCCGGCGGCATCCCGGCGCGCCGGTAGGCCAGCACCGGCTTCGGCGGCTCCAGCGCGCCGGTCGAGGACAGGCTCATCCGCAGCACGGCGCCGGGGGGTGACACTGTGTAGCGGGCGACCCGGTCGACGAAGCTGCGCGCCACCTCCGGCAGCGGCGGCAGGTCGAACCGGTGCGCGACCTGCTTCAGCCGCGACCGCGCAACCTGGCCGCTGCCGGGGCCCCAGACCACGCCGATCCGCTGCAGCCGGCCCAGCGGCACCTCGACATAGGCGCCGGGCGGCAGGTCCATGCCGTCGGGCACCGCATAGTCGTAGGCGTCGGCCAGCGGCAGGGGCAGCAGCACCCGCACCGTGGCGATCGGGCCACTGTCTTCCGCCATCGCTGTCGCTGATGTGGCCTCGGACTCCGCCATGGGCTAAACTCGGTCCCGCGGGCCGAATTCGGCGCCGCGCATCGGCCCGAAGCGATCGCCGGCCATTGGAACGAGGCCCATGAAGTTCTTCATCGATACCGCCGACTTCAACGAAATCCGTGACCTGGCCGCCACCGGCCTGGTCGATGGGGTGACCACCAACCCCTCGCTCATCGCCAAGTCCGGGGCCCAGTTCCTGGACCTGATCCCGCGGATCTGCGAGGTGGTCTCGGGCCCGGTCTCGGCCGAGGTTGCCGCGACCGACTTCGACACCATGATGGCCGAGGGCCGCAAGCTGTCCAAGATCGCGAAGAACATCGCGGTCAAGGTGCCGCTGACGCCCGCCGGCCTGAAGGTGTGCCGCACCTTGTCCGACGCGGGCACCATGGTCAACGTCACGCTGTGCTTCTCGGCCGGCCAGGCGATCCTGGCGGCCAAGGCGGGCGCGACCTTCGTGTCGCCCTTCGTCGGCCGACTCGACGACACCGGCCAGGACGGCATGGAGCTGATCCATGACATCGTCCAGATCTACCGCAACTATCCCGCGCTGAAGACCGAGGTGCTGGTCGCCTCGATCCGTGGGCCGCAGCACGTGATCCAGGCGGCCAAGCTGGGCGCCCATGTCGGCACCCTGCCGCCGGCGGCGCTGCGCGCGCTGTATAGCCACCCGCTGACCGACAAGGGCCTGTCCGCCTTCGTCGCCGACTGGGCGAAGACCGGCCAGAGCATCCTCACCGAGCAGGAGCTCGCGGCCGTCAAAAAGACGGCGTGAGGGTCGATTGGCACAGGAAGTGAAGCGTCCGGACTCCCCCGCGCTGAGCGCGGGGGACGTGTCGGCATGGCTGCTGGCGCACCCGGACTTCCTGGTCCAGCATCCGGAGCTGGTGGGGCGCCTCGCCCTGCCGCCCCGCGACCGCGGCGAAGGCGTGATCGACCTGCAGGGCTACCAGACCGAAAGGCTGCGTGGCCAGGTCGACCGGTTGAAGGACCAGCAGCGCGCCTTCATCACCGCCAGCCGGGCCAACCACAACACCCAGAACCGGGTCCATGCCGCGATCCTGTTCCTGCTCGACGCCGAAAGCTTCGAGCAGCTGATCCACACGGTGTCGACCGACCTCGCCGTGCTGCTCGACCTCGATGTCGTCACCCTGCTGGTCGAGGCGACTGAGGGTGAGGAGTCGGCGGCGCAGAGTGCCGAGGTCCGCATCGTCGGGCCGGGGGAGATCGCCCGCCGCCTGGGCGCGCAGGAGCTTGCCCTCGAATCCGACATGGCCGGGGACGAGACGGTGTTCGGCGCCGGTGCCGGGCTGGTGCGCAGCCAGGCGCTGATTCGCCTGAACGTGTCGCCGGAGACACCGTCCTGCCTGCTGGCGCTCGGCAGCCGCGACCCCGAGATGTTCCATCCCGGCATGCGGACCGAGCTGGTCGGCTTCCTCGGCCGGGTGCTGGAGCGCTGCATCCGCTCCTGGCTGACCACGGCCGGCCAGGACGGCTAGGCACATCCCCGCATGACCGCCACGCCCGACATGGCGTCCCCATCGGCGGAGGCCATGGCGGGCTGGCCGGCCGCGGCCGATCTGCGCGACGCGGCCGGGCGCTGGCGGGCCTGGCTGGAGGATGAGAAGCGGGTGTCGCCGCACACGCTGCGGGCCTATCTCGGCGATGTCGGCCGCTTCGTCGGCTTCCTGTCCGACCATCTCGGCCGGCCGCCCGGCCTGAACGACCTGTCCGCCGCCGCCCTGGCCGACCTGCGCGCCTTCCAGTCGCGCCGCGCCGCGGGCGGCGCCGGGGCCGCCACCCGGGCCCGCGGCCTGTCCGGCGTCCGCAACTTCCTGACCCATCTCGACCGCATCGGCGTGCTGCACAACGCCGCCATCGGGTCCCTGCGCAACCCCAAGCTGCCGAAGCGCCTGCCCCGCCCGCTCGCCGTCGCCGACGCGCTGGCCGCGGTCGACACCGTGGCGACGCTGAGCGACGAGGAATGGATCGGTCAGCGCGACCGCGCCTTGCTGTTCCTGCTGTATGGCTGCGGCCTGCGCCTGGGCGAGGCGCTGGGGCTGACCCGGCGCGAGGCGCCGGCGGGCGACACGCTGGTGGTCACCGGCAAGGGCCGCAAGCAGCGCATGGTCCCGGTGCTGCCGGCGGTGCGCGAGGCGGTCGACGCCTATATCGCCGCCTGCCCGTTCCCGCTGCCGGCCGGCGGCCCGCTGTTCCTGGGTGCCCGCGGCGGCCCGCTGAACCCGGCCGTGGCCGAACGCCAGATGCGCCAGCTGCGCGTGGTGCTGGGCCTGCCCGAATCGGCGACGCCGCACGCGCTGCGGCACAGCTTCGCCACCCATCTGCTGGCCGGCGGCGGCGATTTGCGCACCATCCAGGAGCTGCTGGGCCACGCCGCCCTGTCGACCACCCAGCGCTACACCGGCGTCGACGCCGAGCGGCTGATGACCGTCTATGCCGACGCCCACCCAAGGGCCCGGCGCACCGGCGGGTAGGCCGCGACCAGGAGCATTCGATGACCGACCGTCCCGATCACGACGAGGACTCCTGGGGGCCCTCCACCACCGCGATCCACCACGGCTATGACCCGGCCAATGCGCAGGGCGCCCTGACGCCGCCGATCTACATGACCTCGACCTACGCCTTCCCCGACACCGAGGCCGGCGCGGCCGTGTTCCGGGGTGAGGCCCAGGGCTATGTCTATGGCCGCCGCCACAACCCGACCCAGACCATCCTGGAAGACCGCATCGCGCGCCTCGAGGGCGGCGCCGCGGCGGTGGCGATGGCGTCGGGCATCGCCTGCATCACCACGCCGATGTGGACGCTGCTGCAGGCCGGCGACGAGGTGGTGATCGACCACACCTTGTACGGCAACACCTACGCCTTCTTCATGCAGGGCCTGACCCGGTTTGGGGTCAAGGTCACCAAGGTCGACATGACCCGGCTCGACACGCTGCAGGCCGCGCTGACGGCCCGGACCCGGGTGGTCTATTTCGAGACGCCGGCCAACCCGAACCTGCGGGTGATCGACATCCGCGCCGTGTCCGAGCTGGCCAAGCGGGCCGCGCCCGAGGTGCTGGTGGTGGTCGACAACACCTTCTGCACCCCGATCCTGCAGCGGCCGCTCGACCATGGCGCCGACCTCGTGCTGCATTCCGCGACCAAGTTCCTGAGTGGGCATGGCGACGTGCTCGGCGGCGTGCTGGTCGGCCCGGCCGACATCATCGCCCGGGTGCGCAACGAAGGGCTTCGCTACCTCACCGGCGCGACGCTGTCGCCGATGAACGCCCATCTGGTGCTGCGCGGGCTAAAGACGCTGGAGATACGGATGGCGCAGCACTCCCGATCCGCCACCGCCGTAGCGCAGCTGCTGGAAAGCCATTCGGCGGTGGAGCGCGTGTTCTATCCCGGGCTGGAATCGCACCCGCAGTTCGCGCTGGCCGGGCGGCAGATGCAGGCGTCCGGCGGGCTGATCGCGTTCGAGCTGAGGCGCGGGATCGAGGCCGGCCGGAAGTTCATGGACCGGCTGCGGGTGGTGACGCTGGCGGTCAGCCTGGGGGACGCGGAATCGCTGGTCCAGCACCCGGCCAGCATGACCCACGCGAACTACACGCCGGAGGAACGGGCGGCGCAGGGCATCTGCGAGGGGCTGGTGCGCCTGTCGATCGGGCTGGAGAACACGTCGGACATCCTGGCCGACATCGAACAGGCGCTGGGCAACCTGTAGCGGGCCCAGGGCCCATATAGACAAGCCATCGCCGCAAATTCCGGGGCATTGACGATGCGCGGATGGCGTCGGCAGACTCCCGCGCCAGGGGAGTCCTGATCCATGACATTCGAGATCACCGCCGTCGTCGCCGGCAAGGTCGGCTTCGCGTCGCATCAGAACGCCGTGCCGGTGCTGCGCGAGCTGGAGATCGCCAGCACCGCCGAGTCGGCGATGAACGACCTCGAGCTGACGCTGACCGCGGATCCGCCCTTCCTCGCGCCCAAGACCTGGCGGATCGACCGCCTGGCGCCGGACGGCCCGCTGCATGTCGCCGACCGCGACGTGGCGTTGAATGCCGGCTTCCTGGGCGAGCTGACCGAAAGCATCCGTGGGACCGTGACGCTGCGCCTGGCCGCCGCCGGGCAGGTCCTGGCCGAATCCGCGCATCCGATCGAGCTGCTGGCCCGCAGCGAATGGGGCGGGGCCGGCACGATGGCGGAACTGCTGCCGGTCTTCGTGATGCCGAACGATCCGGCGGTCGACCGCGTGTTGAAGGCGGCATCGGATGTGCTGCGCCGCGCCGGCCGGCCCTCCGGCCTCGACGGCTACGGCGCCGGATCGCGGGAGCGGGTGTGGGAGCTGGCCTCGGCGATCTGGTCGGCGATCGCCGGCTTCCGCATCGCCTATGCCCTGCCCCCGGCCAGCTTCGAACAGCAGGGCCAGAAGGTGCGAACGCCGGGCGCCATCCTGGACGGCCAGGTGGCGACCTGCCTGGACACCGCCCTGCTGTTCGCCGCCGCCCTCGAACAGGCCGGCCTGAATCCGCTGATCATCATGACCCGGGGCCACGCCTTCGCCGGCTTATGGCTGCAGCCGGTCGAATTCTCGGCCCTGATCATCGACGAGGCCGCGGCCCTGCGCCGCCGCATCGACCTGAAGGACCTGCTGGTGTTCGAGACGACATTGGCGACCCAGGCCCCGCCGCCGAGCTTCAGCCAGGCCGAGCGCACCGCGCTGCGCCAGATCGCCGAGGACGCCGTCGCCCCGTTCGAGCTGGCGGTCGACATTCGCCGCGCCCGGATGCAGAAGATCCGGCCGCTCAGCCTGGCGGGGACCGCCCCGGCGGGGGCACCGGCCGAAGCCGTCCCGGTCGCCGAGGCGCTGGAGGCGGCGCCGGTCCTGCCGGGCTTCGACGTCGAGGTGGCGGAGGCGCCGACCACGGCCGCCGGCCGCATCGCGCTGTGGCAGCGCAAGCTTCTGAACCTGACCACCAGCAACCGCCTGCTGAATCTGCCGGAAGGCGGCAAGGTGGTGCGGCTGCAATGCCCCGAACCGGGGTCGCTGGAGGACCGCCTGGCCGCAGGCGGTAAGGTCCGCATCGTCGCCATGCCCGACCTGGCCGCTGGTGGCCGGGACGAGAAGCTGTTCGAGGCCCAGACCAACGAGAACCTGCGCGACCAGTACGCCCAGGCGGCGATGGAGCGCGGCGAGGTGTTGTCGCTGCTGGACAAGCAGACGCTCGACACCACGCTGGTCGACCTCTACCGCAAGGCCAGGAGCGACATGGCCGAAGGCGGCGCCAACACGCTGTTCCTGGCGCTGGGCTTCCTGAAGTGGAAGAAGGCCGCGACCGACCCGCGCAGCTTCCGGGCACCGCTGATCCTGCTGCCGGTCCGGCTGGAGCGGAAAAGCGCGCTGTCCGGCGTGATCATGACCCAGCATGAGGACGAGCCACGCTTCAACCTGACCCTGCTCGAATTGCTGCGCCAGGATTTCGAGTTCACCATCCCGGCGCTGGACGGGCCGCTGCCGACCGATGAGCGCGGCGTCGATGTCGCCGGGATCTGGACCACGGTGCGCCGCGCGGTGCGCGACCTGCCCGGCTTCGAGGTGACCGAGGAGTTGGTACTGGGCACCTTCTCCTTCGCCAAATACCTGATGTGGAAGGATCTGGTCGACCGCGCCGACCGGCTGAAGCAGAGCCCGACGGTCCGCCACCTGATCGAGCGCGACGGCACCAGCTTCCCGGTGCGGGGCGAGTTCCCGCGGCCGGACCGGCTGGACCAGTCGGTCGACCCGGCCGACCTGTTCGTGCCGTTGCCGGCCGACAGCTCGCAGATCGCCGCGGTGGTGGCGTCGGGCCAGGGCCATGACTTCGTGCTGGACGGCCCGCCGGGCACCGGCAAGTCGCAGACCATCGCCAACATGATCGCCCACAACCTGGCGCTCGGCCGGCGCGTGCTGTTCGTGGCCGAGAAGATGGCGGCGCTGAACGTGGTGCAGCGCCGGCTGGCCGAGCGCGGCCTGGGCGAGTTCTGCCTGGAACTGCATTCGGCCAAGGCGACGAAGACCGAGGTGCTGAAGCAGCTCGACCGCGCCTGGACCACCCGCGAGACCATGAACGCCGAGGAGTGGGCGCGCGAGGGGGCGGAGGTGAAGCGCCTGCGCGACGGGCTGAACGACCTGGTGGCGCTGCTGCACCGCCGCGCCGCCAACGGCCTGACCATCCGCGATGCCATCGGCCGGGTGGTCCGCGATTGGACCGAGACGAGCCCGCGCTTCGCCTTCGCACCGGGCCGCGACCATGGCGAGGCCGACCTCGCCAGGCTGCGCGACATCGCCCGCCGCCTGGGGCTGGCCCGGACCGATGCAGATGGCCTGTCCGGCGCGCTCGATGGCATCGGCCATGCCGACTGGTCGAATGGCTGGCAGGAGGCGATCGTCGCCGCGGCGCGGGCGCTGCCCCCGGCGCTGGACGCCATGCAGGCCGCGCGCGACGAGGTGCTGGCCGCCACCCGCCTGCCGCTGGCCGCCGAGGATCCGGCGCAGTTGGCCCGCCTGCGCCGCGACCTGCGCCTGGCCTTCGCGCCGGATGCCGCCGACCGGATCGCCGCCGCGCGCCAGGCCATCGGCCTGGTCGAGCGCTATCGCCGCGACGAGGCGGCGCTGTCCGCCCGCTATGCGCCGGAGGCGGCACGCCGCATCGGCCTGGCGGCGATCCGGGCGGCCTGGCAGGGGGCCGAGGCGAAGATCTGGCCGCTCGCCGGCCTTGCCCGGAAGCGCGTCGGCCGCGACCTGGCGCAACAGGGCGGCGCCGCGGGCCCGGTCGACGTGCCGGCCGACCTGCCGCATCTCGACGCCATGGCCGCCGCGCTGGCGGAGCTGGACGGGCTGGCCCCGCGCCTGGCCGGCGTGCCCGGCTGGGCCGGGCTGGCCAGCGACGGCGCGGCGGTCGAATCCGCCCTGGCCCTGGCCGAGGCCCTGCGCGCGGCGATCTCGGCGGCGGCGACCGGCCCCGAACATCTGGCCGCGCTGCGCGGCGCCATGACCACCCTGGTGGTCGACGCCAACGACCTGCTGGCGGATGGCGGCGCCATCGCCCGCGCCCAGGCCCGGCTGGGCGAGGCCGCTGCAAGCTATGATGCCGCGGTGCAGCGCTTCGACGAACTGGCGGAACCACCCGTCCCCGCCGGCGACTTCGCCGCGGTCCGCGGCCACGCCGGGATGGTTGCCGGCCATGCGCCCCGGCTGAAGGCCTGGACCGACTGGCGCCGGGTGCGCGACGAGGCGATGCAGTCGGAGCTGGGGCCGCTGGTCACGGCGCTGGAGACCGGCGCGATCGCGCCGCGCGAGACGTCCGACGCCTTCGAGACCGGCTATGCCCGCTGGTTCGCCAGCGGGCGGATCGACGCCGAGCCGCTGCTGTCGCGCTTCGCCGCCTCGGTCCATATGGACAACATCGAATCCTTCCGCCGGCTGGACGGCCGGCTGTCCGAACTCGCGGTGCGCTACATCCGCGCCCGGATCTGCGGCCTGATCCCGGCGAAGGACAGCGTCGGGCGCGGCGACGGCTATGCCGTGCTGAAGCATCAGCTGCAGTTGCAGCGCCGGCACAAGCCGATCCGCCAGCTGGCCGCGGAGATGGGCGAGTCCTTCACCCGGCTGGCCCCCTGCATGCTGATGAGCCCGCTGTCGATCGCGCAGTACCTGCCGCCGGACCAGGCGCTGTTCGACCTGGTGATCTTCGACGAGGCCTCGCAGATCTCGCCCTGGGACGCGGTCGGCGCGATCGCCCGCGGCGCCCAGGTGGTGATCGCCGGCGACCCGCGGCAGATGCCGCCGACCAGCTTCTTCACCCGGTCCGCCACCGCGACCGACAGCGACGCCGACCTTGAAGAGGACATGGAGAGCATCCTCGACGAATGCCTGGCCGCCGGAGTGCCGATGCACAGCCTGTCCTGGCACTACCGCAGCCGGCACGAAAGCCTGATCGCATTCTCCAACCACCGCTATTACGAGAGCGGGTTGGTCACCTTCCCGGCGCCGGTGACGCGGGCCAGCGCGGTGGAATGGCGTCGGGTCGACGGAGTCTACGCCCGCGGCAAAGGCCGCACCAACCCGATCGAGGCGCAGGCGCTGGTCGACGAGGCCGTGCGCCGCCTGACCGACCCCGCCTTCGTCGCCGCCGGCCGGACCCTGGGCATCATCACCCTGAACGCCGACCAGCAGCGGCTGGTGGAGGACCTGCTCGACAAGGCCCGGCGCCAGCACCCCGAGATCGAGCCCCATTTCGGCGAAGACCGCACCGAGCCGGTGGTGGTGAAGAACCTGGAGACGGTGCAGGGCGACGAGCGCGACCTGATCATGCTCGGCATCGGCTTCGGCCCGACCGAGCCGGGGGCCAGGACGATGTCGATGTCTTTCGGCGCGCTGAACAGCGAAGGCGGCTGGCGGCGGCTGAACGTGGCGGTGACCCGTGCGCGGCAGGAGATGATGGTGTTCACCTCCTTCGACCCCGGCATGATCGACCTGAACCGGACGAGTGCCCGCGCGGTGCGCGACCTCAAGCATTTCATCGAATTCGCCGAACGCGGCCCGGCCGCGCTGGCCGAAGCCGTGCACGGGTCGGTCGGCGGGCCCGAATCGCCGTTCGAGGTGGCCGTGGCCCGGGAACTGGCCCGCCGTGGCTGGACCGTGGTGCCGCAGATCGGCGTGTCGCGCTTCCGCATCGACCTCGGCATCGTCCATCCCGACCGGCCCGGCGACTATCTGGCCGGGGTGGAGTGCGACGGCGCCGCCTATCACAGCGCCGCGACCGCCCGCGACCGTGACAAGGTGCGCGCCGGCATCCTGGAAGGCCTGGGCTGGACGCTGATGCGGATCTGGTCCACCGACTGGTGGATCGACAAGGCCGGGTCCGCCGACCGGCTGCACCGCGCGCTGGAGGCGGCGCTGGACGCCTCTCGCGCCGAGGCCGCGGTGGCAGCCGCCGCAGCGACGCCGACGCCGCCCGAGCCGATCCTGGTCGCCCCGCCGCCCGAGGCCGACATCGTGCCGACAGTGGAGCTGCCGCCGGCCTCTGCCACCGCCAACGGTGCCGCGGCGCATGTTCCGGACGAGGCGCCGGCGCGGTTGGCGCGGCAGGTGCCCGCCGACGGCATCGCCCCGGCACCGGCCCCCTACCGGGTGACCGACTTCACACCTCACCAAGCCGCGATCGACCCGGTGGCGTTCTACGAGCCCGCCTATGATTCGACGCTGGCGGCGCTGGTCGGGCATGTGCTCGACGGCGAGGCGCCGATCTCGGAAAGCCTGCTGGTGCAGCGAATCGCCCGGGCGCATGGCTTCCAGCGTGCTGGACGCCTGATCCGGGAGCGGGTGATGGGCATCGTGGCACAGCGGCACCACACGGCGCCGGACGGGACGGCCGGGCTGTTCGTCTGGCCCGACCGCGAGGTGCCGGCGCGCTGGCAGGGCTGGCGCACACCGGCCACGCCGGACGATATCCGCCAGATCGAGGAGATCGCGCTGGCCGAGATCCGGGCCGCGGCCCCTGGCCAAGGGACAGAGGACGCAGCGGTCGAGATCGCGCGGCTGTTCGGCATCCGCCGCCTCACCGCCCCGGCCCGCCAGCGCATCGAGGCGGCGCTGGCCGCCGGGCCGGACGAGGCCCAGGCGCAGGCTCAGCCCGGCGGGAGCCCGTTCTCGAAGCAGTAGTGGATCGTCGGGAAGCTGTGGCGCAGGGCGACGACATCGGGCAGCACCGCCTCCGGCGCCTCGCCGCGCACCAGCACGCGGGCGATCAGCTCGGCGATCGCCTCCATCTCGCGTTCGCGCATGCCGAAGCGGGTGACCTCGATGGTGCCGATGCGCAGGCCGCCGGGGTAGTCCCAGTCTTCCTTGCGGTCGGCCGGCAGCAGGTTCTTGTTGACGATCAGGTTCGCCCGTTCGAGTTGCTGCGCCGCCGCCAGGCCCCGGCCGAAGCCGCGGGCATCGGCGATGGCCTGATGGGTGGTGGTGAAGCCCTTGTGCGCGCCCAGCATCGGAATGCCACGATCCTGCAGCGCCTGGGCCAGCGCCTTGGCGTTGGCGACGATCTGCGCCTGCAGCGCCGCGCCGAATTCGATCGCCTCCGCCGTCGCCAGGGCCAGCGCCGCCACCCGGTTGACCTGGTGGGTCGCGGCCCAGACCGGGAACACCGCCGTGGTCACCGCCTCGGTGATCTCAGGGTCGTTCCACAGGATGATGCCGGATTGCGGGCCGGCGAAGGTCTTGCCGGCCGAGCCGGTGACGATGTCCGCCCCCTCCCCCAACGGATCCTGGAACTGGCCGCCGCCGATCAGGCCGAGCTGGTGCGCCGCGTCGAAGAAGAACCGGCCGCCCCAATCGGCGATGACCTCGCGCATCGCCGCCACCGGCTGCGGGAACAGCGTCATCGACAGGCCCAGCGCCACCAGCTTCGGCCGGGCCAGCGGCGCCGCCCGCCGGAACAGGTCGAGGTCGACCACCAGCTCGTCCGGGTCCATCGGAATGTCGACGACGGTGCGGCCCATGGCGCCGGCCGGGCCGTCGAGCCGGTTCGAGGAATGGCCGCCGGTGGGCTGCGGCGCGGTCATCACCACGTCGCCCGGCGCAGTCAGCGCGGTGTAGACCACGGCGTTGCCGATCATCGAGGCGCACATCCGGTGGTCGGCGTAATTGCAGCGGAAATGCCGCTTCAGCAGCTCGACGCACAGCGCCTCGACCTCGTCGATGTGGCGGGTGCCGGCGAACCAGCGGTTGACCCGGCCGATATGGCCCTCCGCCGCCCGGGTGCCGATCTCGGCCGCCAGCAGCGCCCGCACGCCCGGGCTGGTCGGCGCCTCGGGCGCCAGCAGGTTGATGCAGTCCTCGCCGCGCCATTGCGCGTTGCGCCCGACCGCGGCCTTGACCGCCTCGCCCATCGCCGCGGGGTCGACGCAGGCGTCCAGCACGGCGCGCGCCGTGGCCAGCGTGTCGCGGTCATGCACCTCGATACGGTTCGTCAGATCCGTCTGCGCCATCCCGGCCTCCCCTGGTTCGAGCGAATCCAGGCTAGGGCAGAATCAATGGGACCGGATTTCGATTTACAGGCCCGGAGTTTCCGTTTTGGATCGCCTTGGGTCCCGTTCGGAGAAATCCATGAAAAGTCCTGCTGCCGGTAAACCGGCCCCGATCGTGCTCGACGCCATCGACCGGCGCATCCTCGACCTGCTGCAGGAGGACAACCAGGTCACCAACCTGGCCCTGGCCGAACGCGTCGGCCTGTCGCCGCCGGCCTGCCTGAAGCGGGTGCGGCGGCTGCGCCAGGACGGGGTGGTGGTGAAGGATGTGGCGCTGGTCGATCCCGAGAAGGTCGGCCAGACCATCGTCGCCTTCGTCGGGGTCGAGCTGGACCGCCAACGCGAGGACGTGCTGGCCGCCTTCGAGCGCAAGATCGCCGCCGAGCCGGAGGTGCAGCAATGCTATTTCGTGTCCGGCGAGACCGACTATCTCTTGGTCGTGACCTGCCGCGACATGGAGGCCTACAACCTGTTCTGCCGCCGCGTGCTGGCCAATGAGCACAACATCAAGCGCTTCCGCACCAGCTTCAACCTGTCGCGCGTGAAGTACGAGACCAAGGTGCCGATCGGGGCCTAAGAGCTTTCACCGGCTCGGAGGCCGTTCGAGAACGCGCTCGGCGCGAGTCGGCTGGCGATGGTTTCGAGAACCGGAGCGCAGCGGACATGGTCGTCCGTGAGCACCGGAAGCGCAGAAACCGCCGTCAGACGGCCGCGCCGGGCGTGTTATCGGACGGTCTCAGCGGGTGGGGACCGGGACGTCCTTGGAATAGTCGTAGAAGCCGCGCTTGGTCTTGCGGCCGAGCCAGCCGGCCTCGACGTATTTCACCAAGAGCGGACAGGGCCGGTACTTGCTGTCGGCCAGGCCGTCATACAGCACGTTCATGATCGACAGGCAGGTGTCGAGGCCGATGAAGTCGGCCAGCTCCAGCGGCCCCATCGGGTGGTTGGCGCCGAGCTTCATCGAGGTGTCGATGGCCTCGACCGACCCCACCCCCTCATAGAGGGTGTAGACCGCCTCGTTGATCATCGGCAGCAGGATGCGGTTGACGATGAAGGCCGGGAAATCCTCGGACACCGCCGGGGTCTTGCCCAGCTTGACCGACAGCTCGTGGATCGCCTCGTAGGTCGCGTCGTCGGTGGCGATGCCGCGGATGATCTCCACCAGCTTCATCACCGGCACCGGGTTCATGAAGTGCATGCCGATGAAGCGTTCCGGACGGTCGGTCGTGGCCGCCAGCCGGGTGATCGAGATCGAGCTGGTGTTGGTCGCCACCATCGCACGTTCGTTCAGATGCGGCACCAGATGCTTGAAGATCTCGCGCTTGATCGGCTCGTTCTCGGTCGCCGCCTCGATCACGAGGTCGCAATCCTTGAAGTCGCGGTAGTCGGTGATGCCGTGGATGCGGCCGAGGGTCTCGGCCTTTTCCTTGGCCGTCAGCTTGCCGCGGGCGATCAGCCGCTCAAGGTTGCCGTCGATGTGTTCGACCGCATGCGCCAACGCCTTCGGATCGACATCCAGGAGCCGGATGGTGAAGCCGTTCTGCGCGCCGACATGGGCAATGCCGCTGCCCATCTGCCCTGCGCCGATCACCCCGATCGTCTGGATCATGCCGCGGTTCCGCTCCGAACGTCCCTGGATCTTGCGCCGCCCGCATTGGTGCGGTGCAGCAAAGAGGTCGAACGATAGTGATGTCCGACATAGCTTGTCAACGCGACTGCCGCCGACGCAAGCATCTTGCTCAAGTCATGAGCACAAGCCCTTAGAGACCGTTTGGAAACGCGCTGGTGTGAGTCGGCTGGCGGTGGTTTCGAGAACCGGCGCGCAGCGGACGTTTGGGTCCGTGAGCACCGGAAGCGCAGAAACCGCCGTCAGACGGCCGCACCAGTAGCGTTTCCAAACGGTCTCTTAGCGATGGGCGCCGGGCACCCACAGCACATCCTTCTCGCCGTCGCCGTTCAGATGGCGCGACAGCACGAACAGATGGTCCGACAGCCGGTTGGCGTATTTCAGCGCCTCCGGGTTCACCGCCTCGGCCGCCATCAGCGCCGAGACCAGCCGTTCCGCCCGCCGCACCACGGTGCGGGCGAGGTGCAGATGGGCCGCGGCGGCGCTGCCGCCGGGCAGGACGAAGCTGTTGAGCGGCGCCAGCACCGCGTTCATGGCGTCGATCTCGCGCTCCAGCCGGTCGACCTGCCCCGCCGTCACCCGAAGCGGCGGGTATCTGGGGTCCTTCTCCTCCGGCGTCGCCAGGTCGGCGCCGAGGTCGAACAGGTCGTTCTGGATGCGGCCGAGCATGGCGTCGGCTTCGCCCTCCCCCGGCAATTGGGCGGTCTGCAGCCGGGCCAGGCCGATCACGGCATTGGCCTCGTCCACCGTGCCGTAGGCCTCGACCCGCAGGTCGTGCTTGTCCACCCGCCGGCCGCCGACCAGCGAGGTCTGCCCGGCGTCGCCGCCGCGCGTGTAGATCCGGGTCAGCGTCACCATGGCCGCGCGCCCTGGGCGCAGGCGAGCGCGCCGCTCAGGCCGTCCACAGCGCCAGCATGAAGAACAGGATCGCCAGGGCCTGGAAGCCGATGCGGGCCTGCATCAGCCGGTTGCCCCATTTGCGGTTGAACGGTCCGTGCTGGGCCATGCCGACCACACCGGTGGCGAGCGAGGCGAGGACCCCGGCCATGCAGATCACGGCGAGGATGATGAAGACGATGCTCATGCGACAATTATAAGACGCCGGCCCGGCCTCGCCCAGCGCGATTGCAGGGGCGGGTCACCCGGCGGCTCAGCCGGGCCGGCGGCGGGGCACCGGCACATCCGACAGGCCGCGCGGCACCGGCCGGGCGCCGGGGACGACGACCGGCAGGGCCGGCGCGGCCGGCTGCGCCGCGGCCACCATCGGGCGGGCCCGCGGCGCGGGCACGGCGAAGGGGGCGGGCGCCGCAGTGCGCGGCAGCAGCGCCTCGACCGGCGACGGCGCGAGGATGGCGGCGGGCGGCACGCTGATCAACGATTCCGCCGGCTTCGGCGCCGGCGCCGCGGCGACCGCGGGGGACGGCGGCGGGGCGGCGGCCGCAACCGGCGCCGGTGCGACGGCCGGGGCGGGCTGGGCCGCGCCGGGCCGCGGCAAGGGGCGCGGCGCCACCGGCGGCGTGGTCAGCACCCGCAGATTCGGGTCGATCTCGACCACCGCCGGCCGTGGGGCCTGCGGGGCGACGGCGGCGACCGGGGCCTGGCCGGCGGCGCCCGGGCGGGCGCGGGGCACCGGCGCCTGAGTCGGCGCCGTCACCGGCGTGTCGGGCGCGGCGGCGCTGCGCGGGCGGTCGAGCGGCCGCGGCGGCTGGAACGGCGCCCGCGGCGGCGGCAGCGCCGCCACCTGGGCCTCGGCCGGCGCCGTGCCGGTCTCGGCGCCGCCACGGCGCGGTGGCGTTGACGGCGTGCTGTCGGCCCCCGCCTCCTCCACGCCCTCATCCTCGGACGGGACCGGTCGCGACTGCGCCACCACCTTCGGCCGCGCCGCCGGCCCATTTGGCGCCACGTCGGCCGGTGCCACATCGGCCGGCACGGCCCGGGCCGCCTCGATCGAGGCGTTCAACGCCCAGCGCTGGGCGCCGATGCGGCAGCCCACCGCCTGGCCTTCCTGGCCCTGGCGGCCGATGCGGAAGATGCGGCAGACGCGCGGCGAGGTCTGGGTCTGGACCACGGTGACGGCCATGCCCGAGGGCAGCCGCTTCGGCGAATTGGTGCGTTCGGTCTCGAGGATGCGCTGCAGCGCCCGCATGTCGTCGGCCGAGAGATTGCCGAGGTCGACGGCCGCCGCGGCCGGCCACGCCAGGACCAGCGCCACCAACGCCGCCCCGCCTGCCGTCATGATCCGACCGATCCGCGCCTGCCGCACCAGCGTTCCTCCACCCCCGAACCGGCCCATTAACACCGAGACCGGGGTCGGGCTCAAGGTTAAGCCTTCCCATCGGTGCTTGCACCCCCCGATGCCCCGGCGGTGTCCCGGGCCGCTCGTGTTCGCGGTTCCCCCTGCGCCCGACATGCTCTAGACCGGAGCGGATGAGCCTGCTCGACCGAGTCCTCGCCTGCACCGCCCACGACCCCGCACCGCTCCGCCCCTGGCGGATCGGCGACACCGTCGCCGGCTGGGTCGCGCCGCCCGTGGCCGCGGTGCTGGACCGCTGGCCCGACCCGCTGCGGGCCGAGGGCATGGGCTGGCGCCTGGACGACCGGCTGGACAGCCCCGAGGCCCGGGCCGAGGCGCTGGAAGCGGTCACCGACCGGCTGATCGAAGCCGGGCTGGTGCGCAAGCGGCGGGACGAGCGCTATCCCGTCCTGGCCGAATGGGGCGCCCCGCTGCTGGCGACGGTCGACCGCGGCGCCGCGGTGGCGCTGGGCATAAAATCCTTCGGCGTCCACATCAACGGCGTGGTCGAGTCGCCGGACGGGCCGCTGCTGTGGATCGGCCGGCGGTCAGCCGACCGCGCGCTGGACCCCGGCAAGCTCGACAACATCGTCGCCGGCGGCCAGCCCCACGGCCTGTCGCTGGCCGAGAACGTGGTCAAGGAATGCGCCGAGGAGGCCGGGATCCCCGCGGCGCTGGCGCGGCAGGCCGTCCCGGCCAGCGCCATCACCTACATGATGGGCACGGCCGAGGGGCTGCGGCGCGACACGCTGTTCGTCTACGACCTGGCGCTGGCCCCCGACTTCACGCCCGAGAACACCGACGGCGAGGTCGAGGCGTTCGAGCGCTGGCCGCTGGCCGCGGCGCTGGAGCGGATCCGCGACACCGAGGACTTCAAGTTCAACGTCGCGCTCGTCATCATCGACCTGGCGATCCGGCGCGGCTTGATCGATCCGGAAGAACCCGATTATCTCCTGCTGTGCCGTGGGCTGCACGAGCCGACCGACCTGCCGGCGGCACCACCACGGATCGGAACAAACCGTCCCTCATGGCGTTCAACCGCTAGCGTTTGACCCCGGAGCTTCCATGCGACTTCTGCCGTTCGCCCTCGCCCTCGGATTGGCCCTTCCCGTCGCCGCCTGCGGCGGCAGCAGCCACACGCCGCCGCCCGGCACCGCGGGCGCGACCACGGGGCAGGAGCTGATCGACCTGGACAACGCCTACCGCAAGGGCGCGATCACCCAGGACGAGTACGAAGACCAGCGCGAGAAGATCCTGAACAAGTAGCGGCACGGTCGGACCAGACCGGCCGCGAATGGACGGATGGCGGCGAACGTGAGAAGGTGCCGGCGCTTGACGCTGCCGCCGCGCCGTCATCGGGAGTTGCCTGTCCGATGAGTGACATCAAGATCAGCCCCACCCCCAAGGTCGTGACCAAGACGGAACGACCGCGCCTGCACAAGGTGATCCTGGTCAATGACGACTTCACGCCCCGGGACTTCGTCGTCAAGGTCCTGAAGTCGGAGTTCCGGGTCAGCGAGAGCCAGGCCCACCAGGTGATGTATACCGCACACACCCGCGGGACCTGCGTCGTCGCCGTCTACACCAAGGACGTGGCCGAGACCCGGGCGACGCGGGCCACCGAGGCCGGGCGCAACAACGGCTATCCGCTGCTGTTCACGACCGAGCCGGAGCAGTAGCCCCGTCCGGAAACCCCGCCAGCGCCCGCACTGCGGCGGGGGATTTCCCCTCGTCCCGCAAGGTGCGGATCGCGACCGCGTCGTTGCGCTTGGCCAGGCGCTTGCCGGCCGCGTCGGTCAGCAGCGCGTGGTGCCGCCACACCGGCACGCGATAGCCCAGCAGCGCCTGCAGCAGGCGGTGGACATGGGTGGCGTCGAACAGGTCCTGCCCCCGTGTCACCACGGTGACGCCCTGCAGCTGGTCGTCCACCGTCACCGCCAGATGGTAGCTGGTCGGCGTGTCCTTGCGCGCCAGCACCACATCGCCCAGCAGCTCCGGCCGCGCCGCCTGCTCGCCGGCCAGCTCGTCGGTCCAGGACAAGGGGCCGCTGCGCCGGACGGCCTCGGCGACGTCCAGCCGCAGCGCATAGGGCCGGCCCTCGGCCAGCCGCTCGGCGCGCTGCTGCGGCGACAGATGGCGGCAGGTGCCGGGATACAGCGGGCCGTCCGGTCCATGCGGCGCGCCGTCCATCGCCGCGATCTCGGCCTGGATCTCGCGCCGGGTGCAGAAGCAGGGATAGACCAGCCCCTGCCCCTCCAGCGTGGCCAGCGCGGCCCGGTAGTCGTCCCAATGCTCCGACTGGCGCCGCACCGGCCCGTCCCAGTCGAGGCCGAGCCAGGCCAAATCCTCCAGGATCGCGGCCTCGAACTCCGGCCGGCAGCGGCCCTGGTCGATGTCCTCGATGCGCAGCAGGAAGCGACCGCCCCCTGCCCCCGCCGGGCCCGCCCGGCGCCGGCCGGCCAGCGCCGAATGGGCGTGGCCGAGATGCAGGAGCCCGGTGGGGCTGGGGGCGAAGCGGGTGACGTCGGCCATGGCGCCGAGCAAAGGCGAAGGCGGGCGGCGGCGTCAAGCCCGGGTCGACACCACGCGGCGCCGAGATCGAGGCGCGATCGGCACGAGCCGCCTTTCGACCAGGCAGCTCACTAATGAGCCAGGCTCGACTCCTTGCGGACGATGGCGCCTGCCATCAAATCAGCGAGTCATTCGCATATTTTTGAGAAGATAGATGACCAACCCAACGACAACGAAGGCCAACGCCGCTACAGCTCCAATATAGATTGGATATGGCGTTGCCTTCATTACATATTCATATCTGCCTTTTTCCTGAAATAACGCATATGCTAGCAATATTATACTGAATGAGCAGCCGACAAAAAGATAAGCGGCCGATTTAATCACAATATTTATTAGCCAAGACCAGAACGTCATTTACTTGTTCTCCTGCAGTAACGGCATCGCAGGGAAATCCCAGGAAAGGCATTCCAATATAGAGGCGTGGCCGTTCCCTTCCAACCAATTCAGCGGCCACCGGCGCGTCCGGCGCGAAGCCCAGCTCGATCTCGACATGGACCACCCGGCCGGGCGGATGGTTGACAGCCGGGCCGCGACCGGGAGAGATGGCGCCATGTCCAAGATCCCCACCCTCTCGGGCCCCCGCCTCGCCCCCGCCAGCGGCCTCGCGCCCAAGGCCCTGGTCGTCCTGCTGCACGGCGTCGGCGCCGACGGCCAGGACCTGATCGGCCTGGCGCCGCACTGGGCCCGCCACCTGCCCGATGCCGAATTCCTGTCGCCGGATGGCCCGGAGCCCTGCGACATGGCGCCCTACGGCCGGCAGTGGTTCAGCCTGTCCGACCGGACGCCGGCGGTGATGGAGGCCGGGCTGCAGGCCACCCTGCCGATCCTGAACGGCTTCCTCGACCAGGCACTGGCCGAACGCGGCCTGACCGATGCCGACCTGGCCCTGGTCGGCTTCAGCCAGGGCACCATGACCTCGCTGTACACCGCGCTGCGCCGTCCGGCCGCCTGCGCCGCGGTGATCGGCTATTCCGGCGCGCTGCTGGGCGCCGCCACCCTGGCCCGCGACATCCGCTCGCGCCCGCCGGTGCTGCTGGTGCACGGCCAGGACGACCCGGTGGTGCCGTTCGGCGCCATGGCGCTGGCGGCCGCGGCGCTGCAGGGCGCCGGGGTGGCGGTCGAGACCCTGGCCCGGCCGGGACTGGGCCATGGCATCGACCCGGAAGGGCTGGCCGCCGGCCTCGACACCCTGGTCCGGCACCTGCCGCAGGCGGCCGGCCGCCCGGGGTAGGCCGCTGGCCACCAGGGATGACGGAGTGACGAGATCGTGACATTTCCGCCGCTTTCGGCGCAGCATGTTGCGGTCAACAGGGTTTCACCGTATATCCATGGGCATTCGCGGACCATCCGCGGCCAGAGGTGACGGTGAAGGAGTGGGATGGTGTCTCCCCCACCCGATAATTGCCCGGCTCTCGTCCTCAACGCCGATTTCCGGCCGCTGAGCTACTTCCCGCTGTCCCTGTGGCCCTGGTACGAATCGATCAAGGCGGTGTTCCTCGATCGGGTGAACATCATCGCCGAATACGACCGCGTGGTGCGCAGCCCGTCCTTCGAGATGCGGCTGCCCAGCGTGATCTCGCTGAAGGAGTACATCCCCTCGGCGCGGCGACCGGCCTTCACGCGGTTCAACGTGTTCCTGCGCGACCGCTTCAGCTGCCAGTATTGCGGCGAGCGCTTCCCGTCGCAAGAGCTGACCTTCGACCATGTGGTGCCGCGCGCCCGCGGCGGGCGCACCAGCTGGACCAACGTGGTCGCGGCCTGCTCCGCCTGCAACCTGCGCAAGGGGCACCAGCTGTCGCACAGCTGCGGCATGCATCCGCTGATCCCGCCGCAGCAGCCGACCACCTATGAGCTGCAGGAGAACGGCCGGGCCTTCCCGCCCAACTTCCTGCACCAGAGCTGGCGCGACTTCCTGTACTGGGATTCCGAGCTGGAGCACTGACGCCGGCTCGGGCTGCCCCCTCCCCCTACCCCCTCCCGCAAGGGGAGGGGGAGTGTTTCTTGGGCAGGGCGCCCTGCTTGTGTTGTCCCGTGACCACGACAGTGCCGATCCGGAGATCGTTCGAGAACGCGCTGGTGTGAGTCGGCTGGTGGTGGTTTCGAGAACCGGCGCGCAGCGGACGTTGGTCCGTGAGCACCGGAAGCGCAGAAACCGCCATCAGACGGCCGCACCAGTAGCGTTATCGGACGGTCTCCGTCCAGGGCATCACCGGCACGGCGGCGACACTGTTCATCGGCGACCCGTCGACCAGCTTGGTCGAATAGGACAGGTACACCAGCGTGTTGCGCGGCCGGTCGAACATCCGCACCACCTGCGTCTCCTTGAACAGGATCGAGGTGGCGCTGTCGAACACCTCCTTCTGCCGGTCGATGCGGTCCGGCAGGGTGATCGGGCCGACCTGGCGGCAGGACAGGGCAAAGCGCGACGGATCCTCGGCCAGGCCGAGCCAGCCGGAGACGCCGCCGGTGCGGGCCTGGCTGAGATAGCAGGCGACGCCGGGGATGTCGGGGTCGGTGAAGGCCTCGACGCAGACCTTGTGGTCCGGGCCGATCAGCTTGAAGGCGGTGTTGACGCAGCCGACATCCTCCGCCCGCGCCCCGGCCGAGGCCAGCAGCGCCGCCGTGGCGGCCGCCAGAAGCATCGAAATCCGCATTGTCTCTATACCCGCTCCGAGAGCCAGATGGCGGTGCGCGTCGCCGCCTTCACGGCACCGGACAGGATGCGGTAGCCCGGGGCCTGCTCGGCCTCGTGCTCCAGCCCGATGTCGCGGTGCTCCAGCTCCTCGGCGCGAAAACGCTCGATCACCGCCTTCAGTTCCGGCTCGTCGCTGCCCAGCGCCTCGGCCTGGCGGGCGTAGTGGTCGTCGATCACCTCCTCGACCGCGACGGTGCAGGCCATCGCCGCCCGCTCGCCCAGCAGCGCCGTGGCCGCGCCCATGGCGAAGGCGCCGACATGCCACAGCGGGTGCAGCAGGGTCGGGCGCACGCCGCGCTCCACCACCATGCGGTCGAAGGTCTCGAGATGCTCGCGCTCCTGCTCGGCCATGTGCTCGATCACCGGCCCCTTGGGGCCGCGGCCGAGCACCGCGAGCTGGCCTTCGTAGATCCGCTTGGCGCCGTATTCGCCGGCATGGTCGACCCGGATCATGCGGGCGATCCGGTCGGGGCCGGAGGGGTCGCCCGGCAGGGCGCGGCGGCGGGAAGCGGTCACACGGCTCTCGCGCTGGTGCGGCGGGTCGCGGCGGCCAGGAGGACGAGGCCGGCGACCACCGAGACGATGGCATTGTACCCCGCCATCGAGATCCCGAACAGGACGAAGCCCGGCACGTCGCAGCGCACCACCGGGGCGGCCAGCAGCTGGTCGCGCAGCGACGCGGCGTTGCCGGTGCCGAAGGAGATCGCGGAGGTGCAGGCGGTGAAGCCCGGCCACCACTGGTATTCGACCCCGGCGTGGTAGACCGCCAGCGCCCCGCCGAGCAGGATGACGATGCCGGCCAGCAGCACCAGGCCCCGGCGCAGCGGCCGGAGCAGCGCGGCCAGCAGGCCGAGCGCGATCGCCGCCGCCCAGGGCCAGCGCTGGTACAGGCACAGCTCGCAGGGCTGCAGCCCGCCGAGATATTGCGAGGCGAGGACGGTGCCCAGCACGACGACGCCGAGAGCGGCCGTCAGCCAGGCGAGAAGATCGAGTCGGCGCAACATGGCGCGGATCATGCCGTGCCGCCCGTGCGCCGCCCAGTGAAGAAATGTCGCGACCCGGCAGGGCTGCGATGCCCCGGACGCTCGGCCTGCGCCCGCTCCTAAGCCACCAGCAGCTTGGCCTGGAACGCGGCGTCGAGGTTGCTGCCGGTGACCACGGCGGCGACCCGGCGGCCGGCGAAGCGGGCGCGGTGCGTCATCACCGCGGCCAGGCCGGCGGCGCCCGACGGCTCGGCCAGCACCCCGGCGGTGCGCAGCAGCAGCCGCGCCGCCTCGACGATGGCGTCGTCGTCGACCAGCAGGATCTCGTCGACGCAGGCGCGCAGCTGCGCCACCGCCGAGGACACCGGCCGGGCGATCGCCATGCCGTCGGCAATGGTGTCGACATCGGGCGTGTCGATGGCCCTGCCGGCGGCGAAGGACTGGGCCATGGCCGGGGCGCCGCGCGCCACCACGCCGATGATGCGCACCCCCGGCGATGCGCTACGCCCTTGGGCCTTGAACCAGGAGCCGATGCCGGTGGCCAGCGCGCCGTCGCCGATCTGGACGATGACGTCGTCGACCTCGTGGCCGCCGGCGGTCAGCTCCTGCCCGATCACGCCAGCGCCGGCGGTGATGATGCGGTGGCCGCCATCCTCGACGAACAGGGCCCCGGTCTCGGCGGCGATGCGGCGGGCCAAATCCTTGCCGGCGCCGTCGGCCGGGTCGGCCAGCCGCACCGTGGCGCCGAGCCGGCGCATGGCGTCGAGCTTCAGCGGATTGGCCCAGGACGGCGCCAGGATGGTCGCCGCCACGCCCCGCCGGGCCGCGGCCCGAGCCAGCCCCTGGCCGAAATTGCCGCTGGAGGTCGCGACCACCGAGGCGGGGAGCGGATCGAGCGACGCCAGCAGCGCCTCGGTGCCGCGGCCCTTGAAGGAGCGGACGGGATTCAGGCTCTCGACCTTCAGCGTGACGGCGCAGCCCAGCGCGGCGTCGAGCGCGCCGTGCCGCATCGCCGGCGAATCGAGGAACACCGGGTCGATCGCGGCGCGGGCCGCCAGGATCTCCTGCGGCGTGATCATCGTCTCCGGCTGCGCATCCATGGCCGCGTCCCTTCCCGTCGATTGTATTGGCGTCGATTGCACTGGCCGGAGTCTAGCCGCCCTCGCCCCGACGGTTGTTGTCATGTCATGCGCGCCGACGCAAAATTCTTGCATGAGCACGAAACCTCCGCCGGCGCTCGACCGGCTCGACCACCGGCTGCTGGCGCAGCTGCAGGCTGACAGCGGCCAGACGCTGGAGGCGCTGGGCGACGCCATCGGCCTGTCGCCCAGCGCGGTGCAGCGCCGCATCGCCCGCTATCGCGCCGACGGGCTGCTGCTGCGACAGGTCGCGGTGCTGGACCCCGGCCGCTTCGACGGCATCGTGCTGGCCACGGTGTTCGTGACGCTGGAGCAGGAATCGACTGCCCTGCACCGCGCCTTCCGCGAGCGCATGCGGGCGGCGCCGGAGGTGCAGCAATGCTACGAGCTGGCCGGCAGCCGGGACTATCTGGTGATCCTGGCCGCCACCGGCATGCGGGCCTGCCGCGACATCCTCGACCGGCTGTTCATGACCGATGCCAACGTCAAGCGCTTCGACACCCATTTCGTGTTCGACGCGGTCAAGACCGGCCTGACGCTGCCGACCGCGGGGCCGTCCGCGGGAGATTGACGGCGGGCGCCCGCAATTTCGTTGACGCCGCTTCGGCGCTGCCTAAGATGCGGCCCCGCGCGGGCGTGGCGGAATTGGCAGACGCGCTGGACTCAAAATCCAGTTCTGGTGACAGAGTGTCGGTTCGACCCCGACCGCCCGCACCAGCTTCCTCAGATCATCGTGGATACGGCCGGTCAGTCCGGGAACCGCACCATCCGGCCCTGCTCCTCGTCCCACAGCGCGTGCGACCCGGCGCCGAGGCTGGTGCGCAGCGTCAGCACCGGCGCCCGCTGCAGGATCGGGTTGGCGTTGTGGCACGCCTCCAGCCGGTAGTTCGGGATCCGCGGGTCGAGATGGTGGATGTGGTGGAAGCCGATGTTGCCGGTGAACCACTGCAGCACCCGCGGCAGCTTCAGGAACGAGCTGCCCTCGATCGAGGCCGAGACGAAATCCCAGTCGTCGCGCCGCGCCCACAGCGTGTCCTCGAACCGATGCTGCACCGAGAACAGCCAGACCCCGACGATGGCGGCGGTCATGATGATCGGCAGCTGCACCATCGCGGTCGCGCCGAAGCCGAGGGTCAGGCCCAGCAGCAGGAACACGGCGCCGAGGCCGAGATTGGTCAGGTACACGGCCCGGCGTTCGCCGTGCCAGGAGGCCGGCGTGTCGAACGGCACGCGGTACAGCAGCAGGAACACCAGCGGCGGCAGCAGCAGCTGCGACACCAGCGGATGGCGGGCGGCGCGGTAGGCGCGCTGGCGCCAGGGCGACAGGGCCCGGTACTCCGCCAGGGTCAGGCACGACGAATAGATGTCGGCGCCGCTGGCGCGGTGGTCGAGATTGTTCCAATGCGCGTGGTGGCCGGCATGCTGGCGGCGCCAGGCGGCGTAGGGGGTGAAGGTGACCAGACTGCACACGCTGCCCATCAGCGTGTTGGCCCAGCGCGCCCGGAAGAACGAGCCGTGGCCGCAATCATGCTGGATGATGAAGATCCGCACCACCAGCCCGCCGGCAAGCAGGGCCGCCAGCAGCGTCGCCCAGTAGGGCACGGCGCCATAGGTCCAGTACATCACGGCGCAGACGCCGAGGAAGGGCAGGAAGCTGTTCGCCACCTGCCATAGGCTGCGGCCGAGACTGGGCACCCGATGCGCCGAAACGGCGGCCCGGATTGCCACCCGCTCACGGGCGGCGCTTTCGGATTTGGCCATCATCGCTCCAAAGGGCGAAGCCTGGGCTGCGCCGATGTGCCGTCTGAATACGTCTGGTCGGGGTGCTCGCCGTCTCTGACCGGCGCCGCGCTGATTTCGGAGGGGCAGCCAGGCCCCGGTCCGGTTCCGCCGCGCGGATCGTCGCGCCGTTGTGCAGCGCTGCGAACGACTCTACGCGCTTTGCGGGCGGGGCGATATCGGATTCGGCGGAATCAAGGCGGCCCCGGCATCCGCGGCGCGGGATTTCCGCGATGCGGCGGCCGGCTTCAGCCAGGTTTCCGCCAGGCGGCGCGCCTTGACCATCTGGCCTGCGGTCAGGCGGCCGGCCAGCGCGCGATAGCCGATCTCGGCCCGGGCGCGCTCGGCGCCGTTCAGCTTCGCCATCGCCACCAGGAACCAGACGCAGGCCCGCACCAGGTCGCCGGAGACCTTGCGGCCCTCGGCATAGAATTCCGCCAGCTTGAGCTGGGCCCGCGGCAGGCCGCCCCTGGCCGCCTCGAGCAGCCAGCGCAGCGCTTCGGCGCGGTCGCCCGGAACGGCATAGCCGTTGTCGTCCTCGCGGCTGTCGCAGAGGATGGCGAGGTTGAACTGCGCCGCGGCGTTGCCCGCCTCGGCCGCGCGTTTGAGCCCCTTCAGATCGTCGGTCATGAACACTCCACAACGTGAGGGCGGAAAGCGTCGCGCCGGCGCCTGGTCTAGGACGGCAGCCCGTGGGCGGCCCGCGCCATCAGGCAGGCGTCGTCGCCCGGCATGCAGTCGCGGCAGACCTGGGGCCTGACCGCATAGATCGAACAGCCGGTGGCGACGCCGATGTCGCCGGTCAGCGCCGAACAGCGCTCGCCGTCGCACCGCATCCGCGCCCGCGACGGGTCGACATGGCGGGCCGGGATGCGGTCGATGGCGTCGTCGTCATCGGTCCAGAACCGCGGCCATTCGCGGGAATACGCGCAACAGGCGCCGCAGCTCTGGCAGTCGAAATCCGCGATGGGTTCGAAGGCAACGGTCGCGTCCATCCCGTACTCTAGGCGCTTTGCCGCTTGCCGGACGTGCGGGCGGTGACGGCGGCCGGTGGACGCGGCACCACCGATAGCTCGTGCTCGGGCGCCATCCGCTCCTCGTTTCCGGTGGCGCTGCGGATCCGGTAGAGCCGGCCGGAGGTCTCGCTCGGGTAGTGCGCCACCACGGTGAACGCCCCGGCGACGGATGGTCCGGACACCGACCGGCGCCAGACATAGACCGTCGTGCCTATCTCGTATCGATTGGACATCTCTGCATTTCCGGGCTCTCGAAGGAGCCCCGCTGAGGCCTGGCCACCACGATTGCCTGCTATGGGACAGGCATGATTATATTAGCGCTTCCATGATTCCGGAACGCTGCCTTATCGCTTTCTCAAGAAAATCTGAGAAGTCCAGCATAATCCGAAACCCCTGCCGCCGTCTGCAAAAATCGACGCCGGCTCCCTGTTCCAAGGGATCGCGAACGTTTCGGAAGCGGGGCCGGGTTTGATTTTTCGCAGGCGATCCGGGATTTGGCGATGACCGGCCGCCACTTCCGGAACCTGCGATTTAACTGGTCAAAGCCATGGTGCGCGCCCATGCTCGCGCTCACACCGACAGGGATTATCGACATGTCAGCAGGCGACGCCCGCCTTCCGCCCCGCGTTCAACCCCAGGATGCGGCAGCGGCGGCCGACCGCCAGGCGCGAGAGGCCCGCATGGATGCGGAGCGCTACGCCAAGCGCGGCAAGAAGGAGATGTACGCGGTCTCGCTGCAGGCGGCGAAGGACCTCGAGGCGTCCGCCGCCGCCCATCGCGAAGGCCGCGGCGGCCCCACGCTGAAGCCCAACAAGGGTTGACGCGGCCACCTCGGCATCACGGCACCAGCACGACCTTGCCGGTGGTCCGCCGGCTTTCCAGCGCCGCATGCGCCGCGGCCGCCTGGGCGAACGGGTAGCGCCCGCCCCGCACCACCGTCAGGCCGCCATCGGCCGCCAGGCCGAACAGCTCCGCCAGATCGGCCCGCACCGTGTGAGCCTGGAGCCGGTGCTGCTGGCCCTGTGCGAATGGGGCCAGCGCCACGCCACCGCGCTGAACGAGCTGGACCGCGTCGCCGACTGCGTGATCCGCCCGCGCAAGGAGCGCAAGACAACCGCCGGCGCCGAGCCCGAGCCCACCACACAGCCGCTTTAGTCCGGCGCAATCTCGCGCAGCGCCATGCGCTTGTAGGCCTCGACCAGAACATCGCCCTCGCGGCGGTCGACCGAGATGGCGAGGCGCATCGTCGCCTCGCCCAGCTGCATCACCAGGAACGCGCTGGCGGCCAGCGCCGCCGGGTCGGCGCCGGGCCGCAGCCGGGCCAGGATCTTGGCCAGCACCGCGCCGTTGATCCGGCTGTCCTCGAGGTCGATGTCGCGCAGGCCCTTGTCGGCCTGGGTGCCCGACCAGATGTCGCGCATCACGGGTTCGGCCAGGAACTGGCCGTAATAGATGTCGATCAGCCGGCCGAAGGCGTCGCGCAGGCCGGCGGCGTCGCGCACATCCGCCAGCCCGTCGGCGATGCAGGCCCGGCCTTGCGCGTTGTAGCGCTCGGCCAGGGTGCGGATGATCGCCGCCTTGTCCGGGAAGTACTGGTACAGCGACCCGATCGACACCCCCGCCTTCTCCGCCACCTCGCCCATCCGCATGGCGTCGCTGCCCTTGGCCGCGATCAGCTCGGTCGCCACCGCCAGCATCCGCTCCACCCGCTCGCGGCTGCGGCGCTGGGTCGGCGCGCGGCGCAGCGCGGTCGCCTGGTCCTCTGCCGCGACCGGCGCGTCCAATGCGGGCGCAGGCATCGCCTCTCCTTTCGACCGAATCCGCTTGACCTCACGAATATGAGGATTTATCACTTTATCAGACACGAGCTATCCTCACATTAGGAGGCGATCATGACCCCCTCGGATGGCAACGCGCAAGAGCGGAAACCGATCCTGGTGATCGGCGGCACCGGCAAGACCGTCGCCGCCACCGGGATCTGGGCCGGCTGAATCGCCCTCGCCTCTCCTCTCCCCTTCATCCCCCTCCTCCCCCTTCATCATGGAGCCTCGAGATGGGTGATCGCCTGTTGACCGTCGTGACCGTCTGCTCCGCGCTGGGCTGCGGCCTGGTCGCCGGCGTGTTCTACGCCTTCTCCACCTTCGTGATGGGGGCCCTGGGCCGGCTGCCGGCGCCGCAGGGCATCGCCGCGATGCAGTCGATCAACATCGTGGTGATCAACCCGCTGTTCCTGGGCGTCTTCGTCGGCGCGGCGGTGCTGTGCGCCCTGCTGGCGGCCGGTGCGCTGTTCGGCTGGGCGGGCCCCCACCCGACCCTGATGCTGACCGGTGCCGTGCTGTATGTGGTCGGCACCTTCCTGGTGACCATGGTGTTCAACGTGCCGCGGAACGACGCGCTGGCCGCGCTGGACCCCGCCAGCGCCGATGCCGCGGCGTACTGGGCCCGGTACCTCACCAGCTGGACCGCCTGGAACCATGTGCGCACCGCGGCGGCCCTGGCGGCGGCGGCCTGCTTCACCATCGCCCTGCGCTGGCCGGCGGCCTCGGCCTGACCGCCACCGCCGGGCATCCATCGAATGCAAGCCAACTGGCACCATCGAAAGGGCTGATCTGGATCTAAGGGATGCCGCCGAAGCGACCTAGGGTGTCAATGGCCCATGCCATGTTCGACCCGAGGCGGTTTCCATGACCCAGTGGCTCACCTTTGCCAACGGCGTGTCCTCGCCCTGGGCGCTGAGCAACGTCAACTCCGGCACCCGGATCCTCTATGAGGAATGGGGCGTCCTGCCGGACAAGCGGCAGCTGTGGCAGCTGACGGCCGACGGCCTCGTCGTCAGCGCGGTCGACACCGCCATGGTCCTGACCGCCGGGCCGCAGGCCACCTCCTGCCGCTGGACCCTGGGCCTGGCGCCGCGGCAGCCGGCCGGCGCCGACCCCGGGCAGGCCTGGACGGTCATGGCCGATCCGGACAATCCCGCCCTGGTCGCCATCGTCAATCCGGACACCGGCCTGGCCTGCACCACGGTGCCCCGCAACCAGCTGTGGAGCGGCCAGGAGATCTGGCTGGAGGCGCTGCCGCCCCGGATTCCGGAGGAGATGCTGTGGCAGGTCCAGCCCCGGATCCCGGCCACCCATCAATGGCTCCAGCTCCGCTTCGGGGGGGCCCCGCTGGTCGTCGAGATCGCCGGCCCCCGGGCGGCCGCGACCGTCGCCCTGGGGTCGGGCACGGCCGACCGAGCCCTGGCCGCCACGCTGTGGATGTACACCGATGACGGCTGCCTGGTGAACGCGCGGGCCCCCGGGCTGGTGCTCGGCCTCGGCCCCAGCGGCCCCTACGGCACCAGCGTGGTGCTGGCCCCGAAGCAGGCGCCGGACAGCGCCGGCCGGCAATGGGCGATCCAGCCGGACGGCGACGGCACGGTGCTGCTGATCAACGCGTCGAACCAGGAGGCCCTGATGGTGCCGCCCGGCCTGGCCGGCCCGATCGTGACGGGGCCGATCAGCGGCTCGTCGCAGCAATCCTTCACCCTCGGCATGGATTCGCCGGACGACGCCGTCCCGGCCTGAACCGGCTTCCAGGACTTGACATTACCATTGGTAACTTACTAATGGTAATTCACTTCGGCCGGCGTCGCGCGCCGCGCCCGATGCCCGCCCAGCCCTGGAGCCATCCCCATGCCCGCACCCGTGCAACAGCCCGTCCTCATCATCGGCGGATCCGGCATCGTCGGCGCCCAGGCGGCCCAGGCGCTGCGCCGGCTGCAGCCGGACCTGCCGATCACCATCGGCGGGCGCGACCTGGCCAAGGCCGAGGCGGTGGCCCGTGCGGTCGGCGGCGCCGATGCGGCGGCGATCGACCTGGCCAGACCCGACCTTGGGCAACCCGATCCGGGCCAGCCGGACCGGGCCTTCAGCGCCGTCGTGGCGTTCGTCAAGGATGCCGGCCTGAATTCGCTGCGCTTCGCCCAGGCGCGCGGCGTGCCCCATGTCAGCACATCGAGCGGCGTGTTCGAGATCGGGCCGGAGGTGGCGCAGGCGCTGCACCGGCCGACCGCCCCGGTGCTGCTGGCCAGCCACTGGCTGGCCGGTGCGGCGCTGCTGCCGGCGCTGCATTTCGCCAAGACGTTCCGCACCGTCGAGACGATCGCGATCGGCGCCCTGCTGGACGAGGAGGACATGGGCGGGCCGGCGGCCTATGCCGATTACGACCGCATCGTCCAGGCCACGTCCCGCGTCCAGATCCTGCAGGACGGGCAATGGGTCTGGATCCCCGGCGACCCGACGCCGGGCCGGTACCGCAGCGTCGACGGCACCGCGATGGCGGCGCAGCCCTATTCGCCGATGGACGTGGTCAGCCTGGCGGCGGCAACCGCCGCCCGCTCGGTCCGGCTGGACCTGGTGCTGGGCCAGTCGGCCAGCCGCCGGCGCGGCGAGCCGTTCTCGACCGAGATCACCATCGACCTCGCCGGCACGCTGCCGGACGGGTCGGCGGGGCGCACCCGGCACGAGATCGTCCACCCGGCCGGGCAGGCGCCGCTGACCGCACTGGGCATCGCCATGGCCGTCGAGCGGATGCTCGGCCTCGCCGGCGGGGCGCCGCCGGCACCGGGGCTGCATTTGCCCGAGCTGCTGATCGACCCGGCGGCCATGGTGCGCCGCATGGCCGAATTCGGCGCGCGGATCCGCCAGGCCTGACCGACGGACCGGGAGGCCCGGCCCCAGGGCGGGGCCGGGGACCGGTCACAGATGCCGGGTTTCGGCCGGCGCCCTCTCCCAATGATCGGCCCTGCCGTCTTCATGGGCTGTGCTGTCAAGGACCTGCCGGCGACGCGGCAATCGACGAAAAGACCGCTTCGTGCCGCTTTCTCGCCCTTTTTCGAGTGCTTTATCCGCTGGCTCGGGTCCGGCGGCCGTCTGCCTCCGGTCCTTCCGTTCGGCCAGAATCGTTGCCGCACCGCGTTGCAAAACGCCGGCGGGACGGCTATAGCCTGAAGCGTATGTCCGGGGGGCCGGGACGATTGCAGGCTCTGCCTGCGGGGGGCTTCAAGACTTCGGGCCGTGTTATTCAACAGCGCTGGTGATTCATGTATCGCACTTTTGACGACGACATCATCGACCTGAACGACAAGGTCATTTTTGTCACCGGCGGCACCGGCTCCTTTGGTCGCAAGTTCGTTTCCACCATCCTGCAGCGCTACAAGCCGCGGAAACTGATCATCTTCTCGCGCGATGAGCTGAAGCAGTACGACATGCAGAACGCCGTCAACGCGGCCTACCCGCCCGAAGTGCGCGCCTGCATGCGCTACTTCATCGGCGACGTGCGCGACCGCGAGCGGCTGACGCTGGCGACCCGCGGGGTCGACTACATCATCCATGCCGCGGCGCTGAAGCAGGTTCCGGCGGCGGAGCACAACCCGTCGGAGTGCATCCGCACCAACATCACCGGCGCCGAGAACGTGGTCGCGGCCGCGCTGCAGAACCGGGTCAAGCGGGTCATCGCCCTGTCGACCGACAAGGCCTGCAACCCGGTCAACCTGTACGGCGCGACCAAGCTGGCCTCGGACAAGACCTTCGTCGCCGCCAACAACCTGTCGGGCGACATCGGCACCCGCTTCGCGGTGGTGCGCTACGGCAACGTCGTCGGCTCGCGCGGCAGCGTGGTGCCGTTCTTCCGCCAGCTGCTGGCGGAGAAGGCCGAGTTCCTGCCGATCACCGACGACCGCATGACCCGGTTCTGGATCACCCTGCAGCAGGGCGTGAACTTCACCCTGTCGAACTTCTCGCTGATGCGTGGCGGCGAGATCTTCGTGCCGAAGATCCCGAGCATGAAGATCACCGACCTGGCCCAGGCGCTGGCCCCCGGCCTGCCGCACCGCACCGTCGGCATCCGCCCGGGCGAGAAGCTGCACGAGGCGATGATCGCGGTCGACGACGCCTATGCCACGGTCGAGCTGGCGGACCGCTACGTGATCGAGCCGCAGTTCGGCGAGTATGTCCGCAAGTCCTTCACCGAGGACGGCGGCGGCAAGCTGGTGGTCGACCGCTTCAGCTACGGCAGCGACAACAACACCGAATGGCTGGATGCGCCGGAGCTGCTCGAGATCCTGGACAAGCACGCCAGCTGACCGAACGGCCCCGGCCGTTCCCCCGGTGTTTCAACCCGTCTTGAGAGTCTGCGCGGTTCGGAGGCGATGGCCGTGACGTTCCTGCCCTATGGCCGCCAATTCATCGACCAGGACGACATCGATGCCGTCGTCCAGGCGTTGCAGGCGGATTACCTGACCACCGGCCCGACGGTCGGCGAGTTCGAGCGCGCCTTCTGCGCCGCGACCGGTTCGACCTTCGCGGCCGCCTGCTCCAACGGCACCGCGGCGCTGCACCTGGCGGCGCTGGCGCTCGACCTCGGGCCCGGCGACGTCTGCGTCGTGCCGGCGGTGACCTTCGTGGCCACCGCCAACTGCGCCCGCTTCGTCGGTGCCGACGTCGTGTTCTCCGATGTCGACCCCGAGACCGGGCTGATGCGGCCGCAGGACCTGGAAGCGGCGATCGCCCGGATCCCGGAGCGGTTTCCGGAGGGGCGGCTGCGCGCCGTGCTGCCGGTCCACCTCGCCGGCCAGACCGTGCCGCTGGCGCCGATCGCCGAGATCGCCCGCAGCCACGACGCCTATGTCATCGAGGATGCCTGCCACGCGCTGGGCACCGAATACCAGACGCCGGAAGGCTGGACCCAGGTCGGCACCTGCCGCGACTCCGACCTCGCCTGCTTCTCCTTCCATCCGGTCAAGACCATCGCGCTGGGCGAAGGCGGCATGATCACCTCGTCCAAGCCGGAGCTGCAGAAGAAGCTGGCCCAGCTGCGCTCGCACGGCCTGACCCGCGACCCCGACGCCTTCGTCAACACCGAGATGGCGGTCGACCAGGCCCAGGCCGGGGTGAACCCCTGGTACTACGAGATGCAGGCGCTGGGCTTCAACTACCGCCTGACCGACATCCAGGCGGCGCTGGGCATCAGCCAGCTGCGCAAGCTGGACTGGTTCAAGGCGCGGCGCCGGGCGCTGGCCGCCCGCTACGACGAGGTGCTGGCGCCGCTGGCCCCCGTGGTGCGGCCGATCGCCAAGGCACCGGGCTGCAACCCGGTGCTGCATCTCTACGAGGTGCTGGTCGATTTCGCTCAGATCGGCCAGACCCGCGGCCAGGTGGTCAAGGCACTGGCCGCCAAGGGCATCGGCACCCAGGTGCATTACATCCCGGTGCAGCGCCAGCCCTACTACGAGGACCAGTACGGCCGCCAGGGCCTGCCCGGCGCCACCGGCTTCTACGACCGCTGCCTGTCGCTGCCGCTGTTCCCCGGCATGCAGGACGGCGACGTCGAGCGGGTGGTCGAGGCGCTGCGGGACGTGATCGGCTGAACCAACGCGACTCTCCTAAAGGAAGCCGTGTAGCCACAGCGCGGCGACGAACAGCGCGACGCCCAGGCCGAGGCGCCAGGACGCCAGCTCGCCCGGATGCAGCTCGCCGCGCCCGGCCAGGATGGCGGCGAAGGGCAGGCGCGAGGTGCGGCGGGCAAAGTCGTCCCAGGCGGCGCCCAGGCTGGCCGCCCGCTTGCGGTCGATCGAGACCATGCCGTTCAGCGCGGTCACCAGGATGGCGCCGAACAGCAGCAGCCCCGCCACATGGCCGTTGACCAGCAGATGCGCCAGCGCCCACAGGGTGAAGGCCCACAGCATCGGGTGGCGGGTGATGCGGGTGATGCCGGCGACCTGCAGCCCGCCCTGCCCCAGCCGCTCGGACGCCACCTGGGTCGGGTTGGTGGGCCCGAGGCTGTAGGCCAGCAGCAGGAATCCTGCGAAGACCAGCACCGCCGCCACGGCGAAGGGCGCTGGCGGCCACAGCGCGACATAGGGCGCGCCGCGATAGGCCAGGACCAGCCAGATGAGGCCGACGGCGCTGAGGCCTGCGAACAGGCCGCGATAGCCGCCCTCGCCCAGCCGCGCCACCAGCGCCGGGCGCAGCGGACCGGCCGCCCCGAGATGCAGGACCACCCAGAACAATGCGGCGAGGATCAGCGAGAGCATCGGCGCGACCTGCGTTGAGCTTCCGAAGGCCTCCGGTCTAGCACAGCAGCGGGGCGCTTTGTTGCGGCGCTTGCGGCGATGGCGGCATGATCTGGCGTTCCGGCGGGTTGAAACGGCCGGATCGAAAATAGAACAGAAATTCTGAATTGCCTTCGTTCTAAAAATCCTGTTCAATTCCGGCGATCAACCGACACCGGTGCCAGGCCCGGCGCATGCCGCATCCCGGCCTCGAGAATCGGGCGACGAATCCTAGGGAGGACACCAGATGCTTCATAAATTGCTCTGCGGTGCCGCGATGGGCGCCGCCATGGTGCTGGGCCTTGCCGCACCCGCGGCGCAGGCGGCCAATGAGCGCTTCGTGCTGATCAGCCACGCGCCCGATTCCGACAGCTGGTGGAACACCATCAAGACGGCGATCCGCGACGCCGGCAAGCAGACCGGCACCACGGTCGACTACCAGAACCCGTCGACCGGCGACCTCGCCGACATGGCCCGCATCGTGCAGCAGGCCACCGCGTCGAAGCCCGACGGCATCATCATCACCATCGCCGATTTCGACGTGCTGAAGGGCCCGATCACCGATGCGGTGAAGAAGGGCATCCCGGTCATCACCATCAATTCCGGCACGGCGGAGCAGAGCAAGCAGCTCGGCGCCCTGATGCATATCGGCCAGCCGGAATACGACGCCGGCAAGGGCGCCGGCGAGAAGGCCAAGGCCGCCGGGGTGACCAAGTTCCTGTGCGTCAACCACTACATCACCAACCCGGCCTCGGTGGAGCGCTGCCAGGGCTTCGCCGACGCGCTGGGCGTCAAGCTGGGCGACCAGATGGTCGATTCGGGCATGGACCCGAGCGAGGTCCAGACCAAGGTCTCGGCCTTCCTGCGCGCCCACCCTGATACCAACGGCATCCTGACCCTCGGGCCGAATTCGGCCGAGCCGACCATCGCCGTGCTGCAGGCCAACAAGCAGGCCGGCAAGATGTTCTTCGCCACCTTCGACCTGAGCCCGGCGATCGCCGCCGGCATCAAGGACGGCACGGTGACCTTCGCCATCGACCAGCAGCCCTACCTGCAGGGCTACCTGCCGGTGGTGCTGCTGACCAACTACGTCCGCTACGGCGTGATCCCCAGCAACAACATCAACTCCGGCCCCGGCTTCATCACCAAGGACAACCTGGCCCTGGTCGAGAAGCTGGCCGGCGAATACCGGTAAGCGAACCGGCGTTTTCTAAAGACCTCCCCCTCCCCTCGCGGGAGGGGGCAGGGGGAGGGGGTCGCGCCGGTCGAGCAATCTCGGCGGGAGCGGTACCCCGCATCGACAACCCCCTCCCCCTACCCCCCTCCCGCAGGGGGAGGGGGGACTGATCTGAGGCGGCCCTGCCCCCGCCCCTCTCCTCTTCCACAGCCCGGAAGACGCCATGACCTCGATCCAGACTGACGCCAGGATGCCGCAAGGCCGGTCCCCCCTGCCCGCCGGCGACGAGCGGGTGCGCTCGGTCTCGCTGCTGTCGCGCCTGCTGTCCCGCCCCGAGCTCGGCGCCATGGCCGGCACCGTGCTGGTGTTCGTGTTCTTCGGCATCACCGCCGGCAGCTCCGGCATGTTCAGCGCCGACGGCATCTCGAACTGGCTGGTGGTCTCGGCCCAGCTCGGCATCCTCGCGGTCGGCGCCAGCCTCTTGATGATCGCCGGCGAGTTCGACCTGTCGATCGGCTCGATGATCGGCTTCGCCGGCATGATGATCGCCATCCCGACCGTGTTCTTCGGCTGGCCGGTCTGGCTGTCGCTGGTCTTCGCCTTCAGCGGCGCCCTGGCGATCGGCGCCTTCAACGGCTGGCTGGTGGTGCGCACCGGCCTGCCCAGCTTCATCGTCAGCCTGGCCTTCCTGTTCATCCTGCGCGGCATGACCATCGCGCTGTCGATCCTGTTCACCAACCGCACCATCGTCGGCGGCGTCAAGGACCCGGCGGCCGCCGACTGGCTGGCGCCGCTGTTCAGCGGCACCGTGCTGGACGGGCTGTTCCGCTGGATGGGCAGCCAGGGGCTGATCGAGACCTTCCCCGACGGCAGCCCGCTGGTGCCCGGCCTGCCGGTGCTGGTGGTGTGGTGGGCGGCGCTGACCCTGTTCGGCGCCTGGATCCTGCTGCGCACCCGCTTCGGCAACTGGATCTTCGCGGTCGGCGGCGACCAGGTGGCCGCGCGCAACATGGGCGTGCCCGTCGCCCGGGTGAAGATCCTGCTGTTCATGGGCACCGCCTTCTGCGCCACCGTCTTCGCCGCCTGCCAGGTGATGGAATTCGGCTCCGCCGCCGCCGACCGCGGCCTGCTGAAGGAGTTCGAGGCCATCATCGCCGCGGTGATCGGCGGCACGCTCCTGACCGGCGGCTACGGCTCGGTGATCGGCGCCGCCTTCGGCGCGCTGATCTTCGGCGTGGTGCAGATGGGCATCTTCTATTCCGGCGTGAACACCGACTGGTTCAAGGTGTTCCTCGGCGCCATGCTTCTGCTGGCCGTGATCGTCAACAACTACATCCGCCGCAAGGCGACGGGAGGCCGCTCGTGATCGACCGTACCAGCACTCCTCTGATCGAACTCCGCTCCGTCTCCAAATACTTCGGCTCGGTGGTGGCCTTGAAGGACATCGCCATGTCGGTCCGCGCCGGCGAGGTGCTGGCCCTCCTGGGCGACAACGGCGCCGGCAAGTCGACCCTGATCAAGACCCTGGCCGGGGTGCACCAGCCCAGTTCGGGCCAGGTGCTGGTCGAGGGCCGCGAGGTCAAGTTCCGCTCGCCGCGCGACGCGCTCGACCACGGCATCGCCACGGTCTACCAGGATTTGGCGATGGTGCCGCTGATGAGCGTGACCCGGAACTTCTTCATGGGCCGCGAGCCGACGGTGGGCTGGGGCCCGACCCGGCGCATGGACATGCACAAGGCCAATGCGGTGGCTCTGGACGCCATGCGCCAGATCGGCATCGACGTGCGCGACCCCGGCCAGGCCGTGGGCACGCTGTCGGGCGGCGAGCGGCAATGCGTCGCCATCGCCCGCGCGGTGCATTTCGGCGCCAAGGTGCTGATCCTGGACGAGCCGACCTCGGCGCTCGGCGTCAAGCAGGCCTCGGGCGTGCTGCGCTACATCGTGCAGGCGCGGGCGCGCGGGCTCGGCGTGATCTTCATCACCCACAACGTGCACCACGCCTACCCCGTGGCCGACACCTTCACCCTGCTGAACCGCGGCAAGTCGCTGGGCACCTTCCCCAAGAGCGAGGTCACCCGCGAGCAGGTGCTGGAGATGATGGCCGGCGGCCAGGAGCTGGCGAGCCTGACCGCCGAACTGGCCGAGTTCGACCGCAGCGACGCGGCGGCTTAGGCCTGTCGGGTCCCCCGACCCTCAATTCCTGAGTCCCCCCTCCCGCAGGGGGAGGGGGCTAGGGGGAGGGGGCGGCGCCGCCAGAGGGATGCCGCCCCTGCTCCCCGCATCGACAACCCCCTCCCCCTACCCCCTCCCGCAGGGGGAGGGGGGACCAGAAAAACCGGACAAGGGTCTGACATGACCACCAGCATCGGCGTCGGGCTGATCGGCACCGGCTTCATGGGCGAATGCCACGCGCTGGCCTTCCGCGCCGCGCCCGCCGTGTTCCGCACCCGGCTCGGCGCGCGGCTGGAGGCGGTGGCCGACATCGACGCCGGCGCCGCCCGGCGCGCCGCCGACCGCTTCGGCTTCGCCCGCGCCACCGGCGACTGGCAGGACCTGCTGGCCGACCCCAAGATCGACCTGGTCGCCATCACCTCGCCCAACCTGCTGCACAAGCCGATGGCGCTGGCGGCGCTGCAGGCCGGCAAGCATGTCTATTGCGAGAAGCCGCTGGCCCTGAACGCCGCCGACGCCGCCGAGATGGCCGCGGCCGCCGCCCAGGCGGGTGTCCATACCATGGTCGGCTACAACTACCTGCGCAGCCCGGCGGTGGCCTTCGCGGCGCAGCTGATCCGCGACAGCGCCATCGGCCGCGTCACCTATTTCCGCGGCGTCAGCGACGAGGACTACATGGCCGACCCCGCCGTGCCGATGTCGTGGCGCTGCCGGCGCGACCAGGCGGGCAGCGGTGCCCTGGGCGACATCGGCTCGCACATCCTCAGCGTGGCGCTGCACCTGGTGGGCCCGGTGGCCGAGGTCTCGGCCGACCAGAAGACGGTGATCGCCGAACGCCCGCTGCCCGCCGCCGGCGAGGGCCGCGAGCGCCGCGACGGCGCCGCCGCCACCACATCGGGCACCGCAACGGTGGAGAACGAGGACCAGACCCACGCGCTGCTGCGCTTCGCCGACGGCACCATGGGCACGGTGGCGACCAGCCGCGTCGCCTGGGGCCGCAAGAACCACCTGGCCTTCGAGGTGTTCGGCACCGAGGGCGCCATCCTGTTCGACCAGGAGCGGATGAACGAGCTGCAGCTCTACGACCGCGCGCTGGCCCCGGGCGACCGCAACGGCTTCCGCACGGTGCTGACCGGCCCGGCCCACCCGCATTACGGCGCCTTCAGCCCGGCGGCCGGCCACGGCCTGGGCTTCAACGACCTCAAGGTGATCGAGGTGGCGCAGTTGCTGGACGCCATCGCCGGCGGCCCGGCCGCCTATCCCGATTTTGCCGCAGCCGCGGCGCTGGAGCGGGTGAGCGAGGCGATCGGCCGGTCGGCGGCGGAGCGGCGGTGGGTGGGGGTGGAGAGCTAAGGCCGGACCACATCGCTTAGGCGCCTACACATGGATTGATCGGTTTGAGAAATGCAATAAAATCCGATACTCATTCATCTAAAGCAACATGTAGTGCTGGATTTATAACGTATTGCGCTTCTCCTCCCAGTACTCGTATCTCAGCATCCAGGCGTTTCATGTTATACTCATAATCGTACACGTATTTTTCCTGACCACTTTTTGTCAAAATCCCGAGGACGCCATACCATGTCAACAATCTAAAAGCATTATCTAGATCTATGTCTAAAAGTCCGAAATCCTTTAAGTATTTTATTACAGAATCTCTATTAAGTACTCTCTCGGTTCCAACCAGAGAATATAATAGATCAGCCGACAGTCCAGATACGTCTCGAATCTCGTATCCAAAATCATTTACGAGATAATATGAATGCTGGCGCACAGCGTCTATGCAGTCATTTTCAACTACTTTTGAATTTCCTCTATTGATTGCGTTCGCTATGGCGTTTTCTATAATATTTATGAGAAATCGCGGCCTCATTAAGCAATGATCAACAAAATATTCAAATGAGTCTCGATTTTTTACTGTCGATTCAAAATATTTATCCCATATATCAGAGAAACTTATCTTATTATCTCGTAATGAAGATTGCATTCTTCTAAATATCACCTGTCTCAATTTTGCGCGATCGGTCCAATCTATTCTAGTTTGCCCAGATTTTCCTCGATCGGGAGTTTCTTCTACAAGAAGCTCATAAATATCATTGCGCAGAAAAACAACCGAAAAAAATTCTCTTCCATGCGCATCGAAATCTCGGCGTATCTTATCAAGAGATTCTATTAGCAACCTCACCAATCTAATATCAAAAGCATCAACTCCGCTAGCCGGCCAACCTTTATCTATATTATCAAAAAGCAAAATAATTTTTGAATGACCATCTGTATGTTTTTGCACGAGAGATTTGACTTGTGATATCCCGTCCTTAAATATTATATTTGTCAATCTCTCGGGGGATAGAGTTTCTCTTCTCGATGTCGCTCTTTCTATCTCTAGAAGGATAAAAGTTCCAAGCCTATTTATTCTGGAGGTGAAATCACCACTATCATTGAATTCAAACTTTGCGATTGTCTCATCTATCTCACGCGTTATAGCGAGAGATTTGCTATCGTTTCTGGCTCTTACGGAGTGATATTTCTTAATTGCAAATAGTATCTCGGTCAACATCACAAATTGCCAAAAAGCTGCCAACGTATGTTCAAATACACCAGAGCCAACTAATTTAAGTAACTCCTCTCGAAATAAGCTGAGCTGATGAGATTCAGGCTTAAGATCCGTTACTATTGAAGATTTATCTTGGCGCAATTTATCGCGCACACGAAAAAATATGGCAGTCTTCCCAGATCCTTTCCGCCCAGCAACTATATTGATTTCCCCTCGTAAAGTTTTCCCAAACTCTGCTGTCTCTACAAAATACTCCTCCAGGGTGCGAAATTCATTCTCCGCAGCGGAAGCACCAAGGGTGAGTCGCTGAAGGGCACTTTTATCAGTACGTATATAAGTTTTCCCAATTGATTGGGTAGCTAATAAAGCATTCTTGCTAAAATCTATAACCGAATCTGTGACATCTCCCTCACTTCTGACAGATAAGATAAAATCCCGATAGTCAGCCGGGTTAACCTGGTCTTGCCGCTCCAGTTGGATTAAAAGAGCCTGTCGTCCTAAACCATAAGCCAGGCCAGACAAAAATGCGGCTCGTAGATTGTGACGTTGCGCATCGTCTACGTGATCGGCCAATATCGGAATGATTACTCCAGATGATGAGGTGACCTCTCCAATGATCGGGACAGTTGAGAAACGCGGCACCTCAGCAGGATCGAAGCTTCTATAAAATACTCTGGAGCTTTTAACGGCAGAAACAATAGCATTTCTAAAATCGGTTTTCCGATAAGAATCTAATAAGAATAATGGCTGCTGAAAATTCACCGGCCTCGAATATAAATCAATCAAATTTGTTGATGGCAAATTTCTCATAATTTGAGTTAGCTGCAAAGAATTATCGTACGTTTTAAATCCTATATTATCAAAAAGACCATCTCGCTGTATTTCAGAGACTACGTTTGCGAACGAAGTATTTATAACTGGCGCTACCGTTTTTCCTTGCCCAATGGCAAATCCTGCTTCATAATAAACATTCATATTAGGTTTTGTTATATCACATATAAGAATATCCGCTTCCTGTATTTCGGATTTTATCTCATCAGGTATAGAAGCTCCGAAAACCTCCATCTGAGGCCAAATTTGGACTGATATATGATCATCGGAGCGTTTTATGGCCTCGGCAGCTGCCTTGATTGGAGCCGTAAGATCGTTCGGAGTACTCGGAAATGCAAAAAAAGCCTTCCTGAATTTGGTAGACATTTATTTCGTCCCCCCTCTATTCCGACAGAATAGGCATCAAGCGGTCCGCCCGTAAACCCGCACCGTCAATATATGTCATTCTTCGGGATTGGGAGGGCGCGGACCGGAAACAACCAGCCCTAGGCGCATAGGAGAAACTTAGTGAGCCCCTTCACCCCGGCCCCATCCCCTTCTCCGTCAATTCCCTGATCGCCTGGTCAGTCTTTTCCAGGTGCAGCAGCCCCATGCCGCGCAGCACGTCGGGGGCCTTGGTGAACTGGATGGCGTCGTAGCCGACGATCTCGATGCGGTTGCCCCAGGGGTCGAGGAAATCCAGGAACCGGCCGGGCAGCACCGCCACCCCCGCCGCGTCCAGCGCCGCGCGCACCGCCGCCTTGTCGTCCACCACCAGCCCGACATGCCGCCCGTCGTCCGGCCCCTGGCGGCGGCCCTGCTGCAGCGCCAGGAACTGGTCGCCGAGGTCGATGAAGGCCATGGTCTTCGACCGGCCGCGCAGGGTGAAGTCGAACAGCCGGCCGTAGAACGCCAGCGCCGCGTCGATGTCGCCGACCTCGAGCGCGACATGGTTGAACCCGATGGCGCGCGCCTTGGCCGCCCCGGCCTTGGGCGCGCCCGCCTCCGTCGCCTCGGCCATCACGGTGTCCTCCGGTTGCCTGCGGCCCATGATACCGCCGCGGCGGGGCGGTGGCCAAGCCGGGCGGCTTTGTCCCGGCCCGGCCGCAGCCGGAGGCCGGAATGGCGCCCGGGCGCCCGCGTGGCCTCTCCCGCTTGCGGGACCTTTTCAGAATTCCCCTGCATCGTCTTGGAGGCTCGCAACGATATCGGCCGCAGTCAAAAAAGAGTCCCCCCTCCCCTTGCGGGAGGGGGTAGGGGGAGGGGGTTCTCGATGCCCAGAACCGGCCCGAACTCTGGCAATTTGGCTCCGACGGCGAAGCCTGTCCTTTACGCATTCGCGCGCGGGCGCGCGCAGACCCCTCCCCCTAGCCCCCTCCCGCAAGGGGAGGGGGGACAAGAAAAAAGCGGGCTCGGTCTATTCTGAAAAGCTCTCGCTTGCGGAAGAGGCCACGCGATAGGCCGGCAACAGCTCTGCCCCGCCCATTGCCGGCGCCGGCGGGAGCGCGCACCCTGGCCGGACGCGCGGAGGCAACCGCGGCCCAGGGGAGGTGACCGAGATGGCCGAGACGATCGGGATGGGCGGGCTGGTGCTGGAGTTCCTGCACAGCAAGGACGACACCGGCGGCAGCCTGGACATGTTCCGGATGATCGTGCAGCCGAACGCCCGCATGCCGGTGCCCCACTACCATGAGAGCTGGGACGAGGCCGTCTACGGGCTGGAGGGCACGCTGACCTTCCAGGTCGACGGCCGCGACGTCGCGGTCGGACCCGGGCAGTCCCTGTTCATCCCGCGCGGCATCGTCCATGCCTTCCGCAACGACAGCCAGGCGCCGGCCGTCTGCCTGTCGGTGCTGACCCCCGGCGTGCTCGGCCCCGGCTATTTCCGCGAGATGGCCGCCCTGATCGACAGCGGCGCGCCGGACCCGGCACGGATGAAGGAGGTCATGCTACGCCACGGGTTGGTGCCGGTGGTGCCCGCGCCCAAGGTCTGAGGGCGGCTCTCCCCCCTCACCCGGAAATCCTGCGCGGTTCCGGGTGAGGGGGTGGCTCCGGCCCCTCCCGAGAGAAGCCGATCGCCTTCGGCGACGGCGGCATGACGATCCCGCGCCAGTCATGGTCGCGCCGGGGGTGGCCTTTCGCGCCGGTCCTCGGCACAGTCGTGGCCGGGCATGAGCGGCGCATCCGGCGCCGGCCGACCCAGATGCGGAGACAGTCATGGCGACCGAGACGATCGTGAAGCTGGGGGCCCCCGGCGGCGAGCCCATCACCACCGACCTCGAAGGCTGGCGCGTGGTCGAGGGCAAGCCGACGATGAAGACCTGGGTGCAGCACAAATCGGCCGACGGGTCGATGATCTCCGGCACCTGGGAGGCGACCCCGGGCAGCTGGCACGCCACCTATGCCCGCTACGAATTCGTCCACATCATCCGCGGCCGCATCACCATCACCCCCGACGGCGGCACCCCGGTGCAGGTCGGCCCCGGCGACGCCTTCGCGGTCGAGCCCGGCTTCACCGGCGTGTGGCGGATCGAAGAGGCCGTGCAGAAGCATTTCGCCATCAAGCTCGCCTGACACCGGCCGGGAGTCGACCATGCCGTTCGAACTGCGCCCCGCCACGCGCGCGGATGCCAGGGACATCGCCGCGCTGTTCCGGATCTCCTCGGAGGGGGCGGCGGATTACATCTGGAGCAAGCTGGCGGCGCCCGGCCAGGACCTGCTGGAGGTCGGCACCGGCCGCTATGCCAGGGAGAACACCGACTTCTCCTACCAGAACTGCGTGATGGCGACGGCGGACGGGCAGGTCGCCGGCATGCTGCACAGCTATCCCATGGTGGCGGCCCCCGACCCCTCCCCGCCCACCGACCCGGTGCTGGCGCCCTATGCCCGGCTGGAGATCCCGGGCACGCTCTACATCTCCAGCCTGGCGCTGTACGAGGGCTGGCGGAACCGGGGGCTGGGCACCCGGCTGCTGGACGCGGCCCGGCAGCGCGCGGCGGCGCTCGGCCTCGCCGGCCTCAGCCTGATCGACTACGCCTCGAACACCGGCGCCCGGCGCTTCTACGAGCGCCACGGCTTCCGCATCGTCGGTTCCTGCACCATCGTGCCGCACCCGATGCTGCGGGTGACCGGCGAGGCCTATCTGATGCAATACCCGTGACCGGCGAGCGATAGGCGCAGCCCGCGCCCCTCTTCGTCATTGCGAGGAGGCGAAGCCGACGAAGCAATCCATGGCGCCGCTTGGGCTGCCCGATGGATTGCTTCGCTGCGCTCGCAATGACGATGTGGGGGTTGTGCGCCAGCGCGTAAACACTTTGTTCATTGCGCAAGCGGTTCGGTTTGTTCATGATATGTTCCATGAACGAGCCGCACTCCGTCACCGCAGGCCCCGACGCCGCCCCAGCCGATCCCGACCGGGATCGGGCGGAGCGGGGTGCGCAAAAACTCGACCGGCTGGCCGAGATGGCGATGGAGCAGGCGGAGATCATGCACCAGGCCCTGCTGGCCGCCGCCAAGGCCGATGACGCCGCCAGGGCCAAGGAGTTCGGGCTGGCCTTCGACCGTGCCGCCCGCGGCGTGCGCCGCGCGGTGGCGTTGCAGGCCCAGCTCGCCCGCCAGCGCCGCGAGGCGGCCGACAAGGCCGCCGCCGCCGGCCGCGCCCGGGCCGAGGACAAGACCAAGCGCCGCCACCAGGTGGCCCGCGCCGTCGTCTGCTCGCTCGCCGACGACCGCGGACCGGACACCGAGCAGGCCAAGGCCTCCGTGGCCGGGCTGTGGGAACGGCTGGTCGAGGACCCCGAGATCGACGCCGATCTCGCCTTGGCCGAGCATCCGCTGGAGGAGATCGTCTTCCACCTGTGCCGCGACATGGGCATCCACCCCGACCCGGCCTGGCTGGACCCGGGGTATTCCGGCGCCGACTGGGAGTCCTACCGGCTGCTGAAGCAGGACGATCGCGGCGCGGAGCAACCGCCCGACCCGGCCCCCGAAGCGCCCGAACCCGGCAAGCCCGCTCCGCCCGGCCGGAAACCGCCGCAGCCGGACAGCAGTTGAGCCGACAGGATGGTTGCGCTCATTTCGTCCATTCGCCGTCCATCCGCTCGACCGGCAGCACCTTCCTCACCCCCCTCCCCTTGCGGGAGGGGGTAGGGGGAGGGGTCTGCGCGCGTCCGCGCGCCGATGGCGCTTTGGCACCCGGCAATCGGCGGCGGGCTCCGGCCGGTTCTGGCCGGGAGAACCCCCTCCCCCTGCCCCCTCCCGCAGGGGGAGGGGGAGGACTCTCGTTCAATCTCGTCCCTCCCCCTCCCCGCCCCCACCACCCGAATACCCGGCCCCCGAACGGGCAGGTTTCCGAAACCGGCGGCGATCCCTATATTCACCCCGCCATGAACTCACTCGGTTTCGATAAGCCCCCGGCCGCGACCCGCGTCGTGGTCGCCATGTCCGGCGGCGTGGACAGCTCCGTCGTCGCGGCCCAGCTTGCCGAGCAGGGTTACGACGTCGTGGGCATCACGCTGCAGCTCTACGACCACGGCATCGCCATCCAGCGGAAGGGCGCCTGCTGCGCCGGGGCCGACATCTACGACGCCCGCACCGTGGCCGAGCGCATCGGCTTCCCGCATTACGTGCTGGATTACGAGAGCCGCTTCGGCCAGGCGGTGATGGACGATTTCGCCGACAGCTACCTGCGCGGCGAGACCCCGATCCCCTGCATCCGCTGCAACCAGCGGGTGAAGTTCCGCGACCTGATGGACACCGCCCGCGACCTCGGCGCCGACTGCCTGGCCACCGGCCACTATGTCCGCCGGGTCGAGGGGCCGGCCGGGCCGGAGCTGCACCGCGCCGTCGACGCGGCCAAGGACCAGAGCTATTTCCTGTTCGCGACCACGGCGGAGCAGCTGGGTTTCCTGCGCTTCCCGCTGGGTGGCAATCCCAAGGCCGCGACCCGGGCCGAGGCGGCGCGGCTGGGGCTGGTGGTGGCCGACAAGCCGGACAGCCAGGACATCTGCTTCGTGCCCGAGGGCCGCTACGGCGAGGTGGTGGCGCGGCTGCGCCCCGGCGCGGTCGGCCCCGGCGAGATCGTGCATCTCGACGGCACCGTGCTGGGCCGCCACCCCGGCATCGTCCACTACACCATCGGCCAGCGGAAGGGCCTGGGCATCGGCGGCCGCCGCAGCGACGACGAGCCGCTCTACGTCGTCCGGCTCGACCCCGAGGCGAAACAGGTGATCGTCGGCCCGCGCTCGGCGCTGGCCCGCCACAGCGTGGCGCTGCAGGAGCTGAACTGGCTGGACGTGCCGCCGGGGCCCGAGGGCCGGCTGGTCGAGGCCAAGCTGCGGTCGGCCCAGGCGGCGGTGCCGGCGACGGTCATGCTGACCGGCCCGGACACCGCGGTGCTGGAGCTGCATGCGCCGCAGCACGGGGTGGCGCCGGGCCAGGCCGCCGTGCTTTATGACGGCGACCGGATGCTCGGCGGCGGCTTCATCGCCCGGGCCGAACGCGCCGCCGCGTGACACCGATTCCTGGGGACAGAAAGGATCTTTTGCCCATGTCGCTCGACGCCCTCGCCGAAGCCGTGCGCGGCCGCGCCGCCGGTGGCCCCGCGCTCGACGCCCGCGTCAAGTTCGACCTCGGCGCCGACGGGTTCATCGTGCTGGACGGCACCGGCCCGGCCCCGGCCGTGACCATCGGCGACGCCCCGGCCGACGTCACCCTGACCATGAAGTCGGAGACGCTGCGGCGCATGGTCGACGGCAGTCTGAGCCCGACCATGGCCTACATGACCGGCAAGATCAAAGCCAACGGGTCCCTGACCGTCGGCATGAAGCTGGCGGCGCTGCTGGACGATTGAGGGTCCGGCCGGGCCGGGCGATCAGGCCCGGCCCAGCGCCGAGGCCGCGCGGCGATCGACCTTCCCCAGCGTGTTGCGCGGGATCGACTCCACCGCCTGCAGCGTCTCGGGGACCTTGTAGTCGGCCAGCCGCTCGCTGACATGGTCGATGATGCCGGGGAAATTGTCGTTGCCATGGCCGTCCGCCAGCTGCACCAGCGCCCGGACGCGCTGGCCCAGCACGGCATCGGGGATGCCGATCACCGCGGCGTCGCGCACCGCCGGATGCGACATCAGCACCAGCTCGACCTCCACCGGCGAGACGTTCACCCCGCCACGGATGATCATCTCCTTCTTGCGCGAGACGAACCACAGGTTGCCGTCCGCGTCCCGGCGCATCAGGTCGCCGGTATGGAACCAGCCGTTCCGCCGGCCGCTCTCGACCTGCCCCGGCCCGGTCCAGTAGCCGATGGCGATGTTCGGGCCGCGCAGCAGCAGCTCGCCGACCTGTCCCGGCACCACCGGCTCGCCGTCATCGTCGGCCAGGCGGAACTCGAGGCCGGGCAGCGGGGTGCTGACCGGGCCGTCGACCGGGCCCGCCGTCACCGCCCCCACCACCTCCGTCGCGCCCCACACCGACAGCAGGCGGATGCCGAAGGCGGCCCTGAAGCGCTGCTGCAGCTCGATCGACACGACATCGCCGGTCGAGATGAACACCTTGGCCGAGCTGACGTCGCGCGGCCGCCGCTTCTGCGCCTCGATCAGCTCGCCGAACATGTAGGCCATGCCGAGCACGAAGGTGCAGCGATGGCGCTCGACCACATCGAGGATCAGCTCGGGGTCGTAGCGCTCGATCAGCACGAAGCCCGCGCCGAGGGTGAGGCAGCGGACCGTGGTGAAGAAGCCGGACATGTGCGTCATCGGATTGGCGATCGCCAGCGTCACCTCGCCGTCCGGGACGATGGCCGCCGTCATCTGCATGGCGTGGGCCAGCGTGGCCTGGGAATGGGTGACGAATTTCGGCTCCGCCGTGGTGCCGGAGGTGCCGAGCAGGACCGCCGGCGCGTCGAGATCCACCGTGGCCGGCAAGGCCGGGCCGCCGGCGCCGTCGCGCGACCAGGCCTGGAAATCCCCGGGAGAATCGACCACCAGCCGCCGCTCGACCCGCAGGATCGACTCGTCGAGGCGGGCGATCCTCTCATGGAGATCTCGGTGGCCGATGTAGAAGGCCGGCGTCAGCCGGCGCAGCAGGGCCGCCAGCTCCGCTGTCTTCCATTCCGGCTTCAGCGGCACCGCGATGATGCCGGTGGCGAAGCAGGCGAAATAGCCGATCGCCAGCTCCGGCCCGTTCTTCAGATGGAAGGCCAGCCGGTCGCCAGGGCGCAGGCCCAGCCCCAGCAGGCGCCGGGCGACGCGCTCGACCTCGGCCGCGAAGCGACCCCGCGTCCAGACGTCGTCGCCGAACCGGAAGGCAAAGGCGTCCGGCGTCTCCGCCGCCTTCGCGGCCATGAGGCCGTGAAGCCCGGACGCGCCGGTCCCGGCGGCCAAGGCCGCCCAGATATCCTGATCCGCCATCTCATCATCCTCAAAGGAGGCATTGCGACGGTGGAAAGCTGGGCGCTCGCGATTGCACGATGATGTCGGCGCCCGGCTGATGGGTTACGACCGTAGCCGCCCCGCCCGCGACACTTCGATGGAAGCCGCAGCGTCCGCGCGCGACAGTCGCCCGCGCGCAGGGCATGGTCGGGCCACCAAGACCGAAGGAGGCCCTCATGTCCGCCACCGACCGCGCCAGCCCGCCGCTGAGCGACTACCTGCTGCTGGCGCTGCTGGCCACCCTGTGGGGCGCTTCCTACACCTTCATCAAGCTGGGCGTCGCGACGATCCCGCCGGTGACGCTGATCGCGGCGCGCACCGTCATCGCCGGCGGCGTCCTGCTGCTGGTGCTGCGGCTGCGCGGCATCCGCATGCCGGCCGACGGCCGGACCTGGCGGCTGTTCGGCTTCCAGGCGGTGATGAACAGCGTCATCCCCTTCACCATGATCGCCTGGGCCGAGACCAGCCTGGACGCAGGCCTGGCGGCGATCCTGAACTCGACCTCGCCGATCTTCACCTTCCTGATCACCTGGGCGGTGACCCGGCACGAGCCGGTGACCGGGCGCAAGCTGTTCGGCGTCGTCGCCGGGGTCGCCGGCATCACCCTGGTGATCGGGCTGGACGCGCTGGGTGGTGCCGGCCGGCAGCTGCTGCCGCAGCTCGCGATCGTGGCCGCCACCGTGTGCTACGCCGTCGCCGCCATCTTCGGCCGCAACTTCAAGGGGCTGGACCCGATGGTCCCGGCCGCGGGGTCAATGCTGTCCGGCGCCGCCATGCTGATCCCCCTGAGCCTGGTGCTGGACCGGCCCTGGGCGCTGGCGCCCTCCGCCAGCTCGGTCGGCGCGCTGCTGGGCCTGGCGCTGGTCTCGACCGCGCTGGCCTTCGTCATCTACTTCCGGCTGCTGGCGTCGCTCGGCTCGGTCGGCACCATGGCGCAGGCCTATCTGCGGGTGCCGGTCGGGGTGGCGATCGGCGTGGTCTTCCTGGGCGAGACCCCGGCCTCGACCGCGATGATCGGGCTGGTGCTGGTGGTCCTCGGCGTCGCCGCCATGACCCTGCCGGGGCGCAAGACGGCCAAGGCCCAGCCGGCCTGAGGCCTCAAGCGACCTCCCGCCCCTCGCTGGCCTCGAGGATGGCGAACCACTGCTGGCGGTCGAGGGTGATGTCCAGGGCGCCCACCATCGCCGCCAGCCGCTCCGGCTTCAGGCTGCCCAGCACCGGCACCAGCCGGGCCGGGTGGCGCAGCAGCCAGGCCAGGGCGACGGCCGACAGGTCCCGCCCGCCGGCCACCGCTTCCAGCGCCGCGCGCACCGCCTGCTCCCGCGCGCCGGTGCCGGTGAACAGGCTGCCGCCGCCGAGCGGCGACCAGATCATCGGCGCGTAGCGCAGCCGCTGGGCGTGGTCGAGGCTGCCATCGACCAGCGGCGCGGTGCGCAGCACCGACATCTCGATCTGGTTGGTCGCCAGCGGGGCCGACAGCCGCGAGGCCAGCAGGTCGATCTGCGATGGGGTGAAGTTCGACACCCCGACCGCCCGGACCTTGCCGGCCTTGACCAGCCCGTCCAGCGCCGCCGCGGTCTCGTCCCCATCCATCAGCGGGTCCGGCCGGTGCAGCAGCAGCAGGTCGAGATAGTCGGTGCGCAGGTTGGCGAGCGACCGGTCGACCGAGGCGCGGATGTGGCCGGCGCTGGTGTCGTAATGCTTCAGCCGGTTCGCCGGGCGGTTGGCGGTGGCCAGCATGATGTCGCATTTGCTGACCAGCTCGATCGCCTCGCGCCGGCCGCCCCAGCGGGCCAGCCCTTCGCCGAAGGCTTCCTCGACCGCATAGCCGCCATAGATGTCGGCATGGTCGAAGCTGGTCAGGCCGAGATCGACTGCGCCGGCGATCAGCCGCGCCACCGCATCGGCGTCGGGCCGGGTCGGGCCGTCCAGCAGCCGCCAGGCGCCGAACACCAGCCGCGACAGCGTCGGCCCGCCCTCGGTCAGGACGATGCGCCGGTCATGAGCCATGGGATGGTCCCCCTCTGTGGCGGCGATGTCAGCCCGCCGGGCCGCCGACCACGATCGCGGTCGGGTCCTTGACCTCGAGGATCTTCGCGGCGGCGGCCTTGACCTGGTCCGCCGTCACCGCCTCGATCAGCCCGGGATAGCGTTCGATGAAGTCGCGGCCACGCCCGGCCAGCTGCAGCTGCAGCACGTAGCTGGCGAGGGCGTCGAAGGAGGCGAAGCCGAGCGGGTAGCTGCCGATCAGGTAGCTCTTGGCCTCGGCCACCTCCTGCGCGGTCGGGCCGTCCTTCGCCAGCCGGGCGATCTCGTCGCGGATCACCTTCAGGCTCTCCCCCGCCCGCGCCGCCTGGGTGCCGGCGGTGATGACCAGGACGCCGCTGCGCCGCAGCTGGATCAGGTTGCTGTCGACCGAATAGGCCAGGCCCCGTTGCTCGCGCACCGCGGTGTACAGCCGCGAGGTGAAGGTCGACCCGCCGAGGATGTGGTTCATCACGATCGACGGGAAATAGGCGGGATCGTCGCGGCGGGGCGCGGCGTAGCCGAGCTGGATCACCGCCTGCGACACCGGCATCGCCGCCGCCGTCTGACCGGCGGCGACGGCCTGGATCTCCGGCACGTCGCGGAGGGTGCTGGTCGCCGGCAGGTCGCCGAAGATGCGGTCGAGCGCCGGCCCCAGCGTCGCGGCGTCGATGTCGCCGACCACCGCCAGCCGCAGCCCGTCGCGGGCGATCAGCCGACGCTGGGCGCCGCGCAGGTCGTCCGGCCCGATCGGGGCGACCGTCGCCTTGGTGCCGATGGTCGGGCGGCCATAGGGATGGCCGGGGAAGGCAGCGGCCGACCAGCGGTCGTCGGCGATGGTGCCGGGGTCGTTCTCCTGGAAGTTCAGGTCGGCCAGCCGCCCGGCCTTGATCCGGTCGAGGTCGGCGGAGTCGAGCCGCGGCTCGGCCAGGGTCAGGCGCAGCAGCTCGAAGGCCGCGTCGCGTTCGGTGCTGAGCGTCTTCAGCCGGCCGGTGAAATAATCCTGCGAGCTGCCGAAGCCGAGCTGGATCGAGCGGTCGGCCAGCACCGCCTTCAGCCCGGCGGCGTCATAGGGCCCTGCCCCTTCCGTCAGCATGTCGCTGAGCAGCGAGGCCAGGCCGAGCTTGTCGTCGGGGTCCTGGGCGGACCCGCCGGCCATGGCGAAAGACAGGGTGATGACCGGGACGGTGTGGTCCTCCACCAGCCAGGCCTCGATCCCGCCGGGGCTGACCACCTTGTCGATGGTGGTCGCGGCGGCGGGGGAAGCGGCGGCGAGCAGGAACCCGAATGCGGCCAGGGCGGCGCGCAGCGGGTGGGCGAAGATCGGCTTCATCGGTATCGTCCTCGCTGGCGCTTCAGGGCTGCTTCGCCTCGCCCGCGGCCGGGGCCGGGGCGGTGGTCAGGATGCCGGTGACGGAGCGCGGCGGCTGCAGGTAGGTGCGCGCGACCTTCTGCACGTCGGCGGCCTGGACCGCGGCGATCCGCCCGGGCCAGTCCTGCACCTCGGAGATCGGGCGGCCCAGCGCCGCGGCCTCGCCGAAGGCCCGCGCCAGGGTCCCCGGGTCGTCCTGGCCGTAGACCGCGCCGGCCAGCAGGCGGCGCTTGGCGCGGGCCAGCTCCTCCTCCGGCACCGTGCCGTCGCGGATGTCGGCCAGCACCGCATCCATCGCGGTTTCCAGATCCGTCATCGTCACCCCGGCGCGCGGCACCGCGTAGACGGCGAAGGCGCTGTAGTCGAGCATGTCGGGGTCGTAGGAGGCGCCGGCCATCGCCGCCATGCTGTGGTCGGTCACCAGGGCGCGGTACAGCCGCCCGGTCTCGCCCGACAGCACCGCCGACAGCACCTGCAGCGCCGCGGCCTCCCCGGGCTTGCCGGAGACGCCGGAGGGGGCCAGGTAGTCGCGGCGCAGATAGGGCTGTCCGGCACGGGCGTCGGCCAGCTCGATCCGGCGCGGCGCCGGCGGCTGCGGCTCCTGCGGGCGCAGCCGCGGCGGCGGGTCGGCCCGGCGGCGGACGGGGCCGTAGATCTCCTCGGCCAGCTTGCGCACCGCCGCCGGCTGGACGTCGCCGGCGATCACCACAGTGGCGTTGTTCGGGGTGTAGAAGCGGTCGTAGAAGGCGATCGCAGTCTCGCGCCGCAGCGCCTGGATCTCCTCCGGCCAGCCGATCACCGGCGCCCGGTAGGGGTGGTTGAGGTAGAGGATGGCGTTCATCGCCTCGGCCAGCCGGGACGACGGCTCGTTCTCGATCCGCATCCGCCGCTCTTCCAGCACCACGTCGCGCTCGGCATTGACCCGCTTCTCCTCAAGCACGAGGTTCTGCATCCGGTCGGCCTCGTAGCGCATCACCCAGGGCAGGTTCTGCTTGGCCACCGACTGGAAGTAGGCGGTGTAGTCGGCGGTGGTGAAGGCGTTCTCGACCCCGCCCAGCGCCGCCAGCTCCTGCGAATAGCCGCGGGGTTTGGACGTGGTGCCGTGGAACATCAGGTGTTCGAGGAAATGGGCGATGCCGGACTGGCCCGGCGCCTCGTCCGCCGCGCCGACGCGGTACCACACCATCTGCGTCACCACCGGGGCGGAGCCGGACGGGATGACGATGACCTGCAGCCCGTTGTCCAGGGTGAAGCTCTCGGCCTTGGGCGCGATCCGGAAATCGGCCGGCAGCGGCGCGGGCGCGGCCTGCAGCGGCGAGGCGGAGGTCTGGGCGAAGGCCGGGGCGGCGGCCAGGGCTGCGGAAACGGCCAGCGCCGAGGCCAAGGCCGCAGCGGATCGGGCGAGGGAGAAGCGCATCGCGGTCATGCAGCCTTGGTAGCGGAAGCGGCGCCGGCACCGCAAGCAGGCCGGGCCTCCAGGAAGCGCGACACTGTGGCGGCAGCGTGACCGTCCGTCGAGGGTGCAAGAAAGGAGGCCGACGGAGGCGCCCCACGGCTTGACAGCAGCGGCGCCGGCCGCGTATACGCTCGGCCCCGATGGCTGGGTAGCTCAGTGGTAGAGCAGGGGAATCATAATCCCTTGGTCGGGGGTTCAAATCCCTCCCCAGCTACCAAGATTCGAACCGCGGAGCGCTGCGGTTCTCCCTTGCGAGACAAGGCTTCGAGGGCTGGACGGTGCCGACGCATCTTCCGGCCCTTTTCGTTTGCATCCGTTCCTTTGCCGGCGCTTCGCGGCATTCCTGCCTTACATCATTTGCCGAGCGAGTATGGGGCGCCGACGCCTTGGCGGGGCGACCAGAGCCGGCCATACCCAAAATGGAAGGTTTGTAAAGACCCCCATCCGGGTAATTTTTGGTTGATCTATTTCAATTGTAATGCACCATAAGTGCATTCAGCTCGTCTCACATTTAATGAGGTTTCGATCGTGGCCACGTTTACCGGCACCAATGGTGCGGAAATCCTTCCGGATCTTATCATCGGCCCCATCCAGGGCATCGGCAACGACTTCATCGATGCGCTGGGCGGCGACGACATCGCGATCGGCTGGTCCGGCGATGACGTGATCCGGGGCGGCGCTGGGGCGGACGTCATCATCGGCGGCCTGCTGAACGCCGCCGGCATCATCACCCTGTCGGGCATCGACGCGGCGGACTACACCACCTCCGTCGACGGCGTGACCATCGACCTTTCGGTGCTGCTCAGCCTCACCCTCCCGATCCTCGGCCTCAACATCCAGTTGACCGGCGCCTCCCAGGGCTTCGGCGGCGACGCCCAGGGCGACTGGCTGGTCGGCATCGTGAACCTGATCGGCTCCAACACCGGTGGCGACAGCCTCACCGGCAGCGCGGCCGCCAACACCATGAACGGCCAGGGCGGCGACGACACGCTGAATGGCCAGGGCGGCAATGACATCCTCCTCGGCGGCGCCGGGGACGACACCCTGATCGGCGGCGGCGGGGCCGATTCGCTGCAGGGCGGCGCCGGCACCAACGACACCGCGGATTATTCCGGCTCCGCCGCGCCGGTCACCGTCAACCTGACCACAGGCACCGGCAGCGGCGGCGACGCCCAGGGCGACACCCTGACCGGCATCGAGCGCGTGATCGGGTCGGCCGGCGACGACACCCTCATCGGCTCGGCCGGCAACGACACCCTCATCGGCGGCGCTGGGGCCGACGTCATCACCGGCAATGGCGGCGTCGATACGGCCGACTATTCCGGCTCGGGCGCCGGCGTGACCGTCGACCTGATCGCCGGCACCGGCACCGGCGGCGACGCCCAGGGCGACACGCTGACCGGCATCGAGAATCTGACCGGCACGGCGTTCGTCGACCACCTGTTCGGGGACGCATCGGACAACATCATCCTCGGCCTCGACGGCAACGACACGCTTCGCGGCGGGGCCGGGGCCGATGCCATCGATGGCGGCGCCGGATCGGACGTCGCCAACTACCAGGGCTCGGCGGCCGGCGTGAATGTCGACCTGCTGACCAACGTCAACACCGGCGGCGACGCCGCCGGCGACACGCTGGCCAACATCGAGAACCTGTACGGGTCGAGCCACAACGACGTCCTGACCGGCGACAACAACGCCAACGTCCTGGGCGGCGAACTCGGCGACGACACGCTCAACGGGAATGGCGGCAACGATGCCCTGAATGGTGAGGCCGGCAACGACATCATCGACGGCGGCGACGGCGACGACCGTCTCGTCGGTGCCGCCGGCACCGACACCATCACCGGCGGCACCGGCAACGACTCCATCGACGGCGGCGACGACAACGACACGGTCAACGGCGGCGACGGCAACGACGTCGTCTATGGCGGCGCCGGCGACGACACCCTGAACGGCAACAACTTCAACGACGTCCTGACCGGCGGCGTCGGCGCCGACCATCTCGACGGCGGCGACGGCATCGATGTCGCGGCCTATTCCAGCAGCTCCGCGGCGGTCAACGTCAACCTGGCGACCGGCGCCGTGTCCGGCGGCGATGCCGCCGGCGACACCCTGGCCGGCATCGAACAGGTCAGCGGCTCGGCCTTCAACGACGTCCTGACCGGGGACGACAGTGCGAACCGGCTGTGGGGCCGGGGCGGGGACGACGTCCTCACCGGCAGCGGCGGGGCCGACACCTTCCAGGGCGGCGCCGGCAACGACACCTTCGTCTACAACGCCGTCAGCGACAGCACCGTGGCGGGATCCGGCCGCGACGTGATCGAGGACTTCTCCACCGGCGACAAGATCGACCTGTCGCCGATCGATGCCAATGGCGCGGGGGCCGGCGACGGCGCCTTCACCCTCGGCACCGGCGCTTTCACCGGCACGGCCGGCGAGCTCCGGATCCTCCAGTTGCCGAACGGCTATCAGGGCGTCTTCGGCGACACCAATGGCGACAAGGTCGCCGACTTCGCCATCACCGTCCTGTCCGACCACACCCTGACCGCCAGCGACTTCGTTCTCTAACTCTCTGACCCCGCGGCCCCACCCTGCGATCCGCAAGGTGGGGTTGGCGCGGGGCGGTTGGCCATACGAAGCATCAAGGGCGGGACCGGTGCCGATGCATCGTCCCGCCCCTGGTGTTTGCATCCGTTCCCTTTCCTCGGCGTGCTTGGCGTCAGGCCACCGGCGGGATCGGAGGCATGGCAAAGAATATCGGCGTCAGCAGGGTGACGTTGACGGCCGCCTCGACGATGAACGCCGCACCGACCGAGAAGTTCATCGCCGCGCCGGCCGCAACCTCGATGGCCGCCCCTGCACCGATCTCCATGGCCGCCCCGGCGTTGATGGTCATGGCGGCCTTGCTGATGACCGAGACCTCCGTGGCGGTGATCAGGATCGACTCCGGCGTCATCTCGATGATGCTGGTCCCGACGCGGAGGGTGATCGACTCGGCGGCGGTGATGGTGATGGCGCCGGTCTCGCTGGTCAGGCTGTCGTTGCGGTGGGTGGTCACCGTGCGATCGTTTCCGATCGTGGCGTCCTGGTTGTGCTCGACCTCGATCTTGTGATCCTTCTGGGCGTGCAGCAGGACCAACTCCTGGCCCTTCTTGTCGTCGATCGAGAATTCGGAATAGTCCTGGGTGCCGCCCTGCAGGGTCGAGCGGCTGCGCATGCCGCTCTTGGTCTGTTCGGACGGGACCGGGAACACCGGCTGCATCACCTCGTTGTAGACCCCGCCCACGATCACCGGATTGTCCGGATCGCCGCTCATGAACGCGACCGCCGCCTCGGTCCCCACGCGCGGCAGGTGCTGCCAGCCCCAGGTGTTGCCCGCCCAGGGCTGGATCACCCGGACCCACACCGCCATGCCGGCCACCGTGTCCTTGCGGTGGTCGAACATCAGGCGGACCTTGACCCGCCCCAGCGGGTCGGCGTGGATCTCCTCACCGCCTTCGCCCAGGACGATGGCGGGAAAGATGCCGGCCATCACCGGCCGGGTGTTGCGGGCGTCCTCGCGCCACGGCGTCTTCTGCAGGAAGCAGGTGAAGCTGTTCTCGTAGCGCCCCTTCTCGGCGCCGGCGATCCAGGTGTCGTCGGCGGCCTGGTGGCGGACGGCCTGCACGGCGTATTCGATGCCCTCGGCCTGGGTGAACGGGTCCCGTGCCAGGGTGAAGCGGCGCCCCGGGGAGAATTCGTAGTCGCTGCCATGGCCGTGGCACAGGGCCGACCGGACCTCGGCATGCTGGATGCGGAACTTCGCCCGGTCGGCCGCGATCTGGTTCTCCGTGGTTAGCGCCGGCCAGTTGTAGACCTCGCGCTGGGCGGCGCCTGCGGTCGGCAGGGTGGTGTCCTCCCGCCCCTCCACCGGGGTGGTCGGCTTGGTCGGATCATAGTCCTGCAGCCAGACCTCGCCATGGGCGGTCGCATGCGATTCCTCCCACTGGTCGAACACGTCGACATTGTTGCCGGCGTGGATCACCCAGTGCGGCGGCACCGACACCGGCTGGAACGCCTCGTTGCCGTCGGTGATCACCAGAGTGTGCGTGGTCTTGGTGTGCTCGAAGAAATAGAACCAGCCGGTCTCCTGCAGCAGCCGCTGCGCGAAGGCCAGATCGGTCTCGTTGTACTGCGTGGTGTATTCGCGCACCGGCTTGTTGCGGTAGATGCGGAAATCGACCGGCTGGACGCCGTGCTCGTTGAAGATCTTCTCCAGGATCTCCTGCGCGTTCATGTTCTGGAAGATGCGGCTGTCCTCGACCTGGCTGAGGAACCACAGCCGTGGCACGACCTCGAGCCGGTAGGTCCAGCGGTCCCGCCGCGGCAGCCCGATGGATTCCATCCTGCGGACCAGGCCGTTGAAGAACCGGTCCTCGTTCCGCTGCGTCGCCGCGCTTTCCGTGCCGCCGCCTGACGACTGCTCCCCCCGGGGCGGCCTGCGGATGGTCAGTCCCACCGGCTGGTAGAGCAGCTCCTGCGGGTCGATGCTGCGCTCGCTGGAGACGACGGTCAGGGTCAGTTCGAACGGGCAGCTGAGCTCTTCCACCGCCTCCAGGGCAATGGCGTGCAGAGTCCCCTGCTGGACCGGCAGCGTGTCGTCGCCCAGGGGCGACGTGAGCAGCAACAACGGCTCGTTCCGACCACTCGATGACATTCGGCGCCCCTCGGATTCCCATGCGAACCGGAAGATGGCCGACCCCGCCTACCGCTTGATTTCAGGACGGCGGGGAAATGTTACGGATGAAACCGGTTTAATCGCGCGACAGGTCGCGGACGGAGACCGCGAGGGTTCCGGGATGGGGCATGTCCGCGAGAAGCTTCTGGAAGCGGGCACGCTCATCGGCGTTGTCGATCAGCTCCAGGCACCGCTCCCGCAGTTCGTCGAGCGTCGCGGCGCGCGCCAGCGCGCGCTTCACCAGGTGGCGGGCGACCGGCCCCATGGAATGGGCCAGGGCGCGGGTCACGGCCTCCACCGCCGCCACCCCGGGCCGCGGCTGGCCCGGGACCAGGGAGCCCATGGCCAGGGACCCGGTGGCCAAAGATCCCGTCGTCGCCAGGGATCCCGGCTCCGCGATCTCCGGCACCGGCGCGCGCAGCAGGCTCCGGTCGGGCCGCGCCGCGATCACCTGGAGCGCCTCCTCGACGAAGCGCTCGCGAAGCTCCGGCTGCGGGACCAGGTCGCCGAGCAGGCGGAGGAGTTCATCCGGAGAGTGGGCGTCCTGCATGGCCCGGCGCAGATGGAAGCGCGCCATCGGGCCGATGTGGCGCGCCAGGCTGCGCTCGATCGTCGACAGGGACGCTTCGTCCAGGCCGTCGAAATCGCCGATCGTCGAGGGCGGGGAGTCGGTCGCCCGCGGCCGCGGCGCCCCGGCGGACGGCACGACGATGGTGGCGTGGTCGTCCGCCGTCGCGTCCGGGGGGCGGGATGCCGGGCTGGCGCCGGTGCCGGCGTCGGACAGCGCGCGCAGCGCCGCCGCCATCTCCTCCGCGCCGGGGAAGCGATCCTCGGGCCGCTTGGCCAAAGCGCGGTCCACGATCCGCACCAGCTCCGCGGGCAGGTCGGGGCGCTTGTCCTGCAGCGGCGGATGCGGGGCGTTGATCAGCTTGTAGATGACGTCGGTGTAGTTGACGCTGCTGAAGGCGCGCTCGCCGGCCAGCAGCTCGTACATCACGCAACCCAGGGAGAACAGGTCGCAGCGCTGGTCGATGTCGCCGCCGCGGCACTGCTCGGGCGACATGTAGCTCGGCGTGCCGACCATCATGGCGCCGAGCGTGGAATCGGTGCTGGTGAGCCGCGAGATGCCGAAATCGGTGACCTTCAGCCGGGCGTTGGCGGTGAGCAGGATGTTGGCCGGCTTGATGTCGCGGTGGATGATGCCGAAGCCATGGGCATAGGCCAGGGCGTCGAGCACCTGCAGCGAGATGCGCACGACCTCGGCGATGCCGGCCTTGGTGCCGCGGCGGAACGCCTGGTTGAGGCTGACCCCCTCGACATACTCCATGACCAGGAACGGGTTGCCCTCATGCACCGCGAAATCATAGATGCCGACGATGTTCGCGTGGATGCAGCGGCCCGCGATCTTGGCCTCGTTGCGGAAGCGCCGCAGGTACTCCTCGCGGTCCTCCCCCTCCAGCAGGTCGGCGCGCACCAGCTTGATCGCGACCGGGCGCTCGATATGCGGGTCGTGGGCCTTGTAGACCACGCCCATCGCGCCGCGGCCGAGCAGGCTTTCGATGCGGAATCGTCCGATGGCCTCGGGAAGGGCCGGCCCGGAGGCCTCGTCAGTCACCCAGCATTCCCATCGCCGTGACCAGGCTGCGGCGCATGCGGTTGAACGACACCGCGAGGGAGCCGATCTCGTCGGCGGAGGAGACCTGGAATTCCGGAACGTCCATGTTGCCCAGGCTGACCTCGTCGGCGAGTTTGGAGATGCGTCGGACCGGCACGATGATGAAGAAATGCAGCATCAGGTTGAGCATGGCCAGCATCACGGCGAACACGATCGTCAACCCACCCATGATCACATAGAGGCTGGACCGCGCCTGTGACAGGGGGACTCGCTCGGGAACCGACACCACCTGGGCCCCGACCGTGTTGCCGAGCTTCCAGCCGAAGCCGTTGTCGCGGCCGTAGATGTCGACCATCGAGGCCGGCGCGGCGTCGGGCGTCGAATGGCAGGCAAGGCAGCTCTCGCTGGTCACCCGGATCGGCTGTGAATAGGACAGGACGGTCCCGTTGTCGGTCTTCCGCTCCGTCACCAGATGGTCCAGCTCCGGCTGGGCCGCCAGCGCCTTGATGATGTCGGCCTCCCACGGCACCGGCCGGTCGGCCGGGTTGGTGGGGTTGGTCGTCGGCTGGCGGAAGGCGTAGTCCGGGAAGTCCTTGGCCATCTGGTCGAAGATCTGCTGGGCCGCGAAGAACGGGATGCTCTGCGGCAGGAATTGGGTCTTCACCTGGCCGTTCAGCAGCGGCGACACCTGGGTGTCGGTGTAGTGGATGGTGGCGTTGGCGGCGCCCATGATGGCCGCCGCCTCGGCCAGGACCGCCCGCCGCGCCTCGCGCTCGCTGACGACGTTGACGAAGATCGCCGCCAGCCCCAGGCCGGCGAGGAACGCCGCCAGCATCACCAGATTGAATTTGAGGCGAAGCGTCATCGAATTACTGCCCGATATTCAGGAGTTTGGCGATTTCGATCTGCGTCAGGACGCCGGTCGGCCGGTCGCCGAGCGTGGTCTGGAAGGCGCGGATGGCGTCCTTGGTCCGGCTGTCCATGCGGCCGCTGGGCGCCCCGGCGTAAAAGCCCCGCCGGGCCAGCGCCGTCTGGATCCGGCTGGTCCGGGCGTCCGCCCGCGGCGTCGGCGGGACGGCCGCAGGCGTGGCCACCGCCGCGTCCGGGGGCGTAGGGGCCCCCACGCCTGAAGTCGCCGGCGCAGGCGGCGTGGGCTGGTCCGCCGCCGCGGTGGTCGTTTCCACCGGGGGCGTGCCCGCCAAGGGATGCGGCGGCACCAGCTGCAGGGGCATCGGGACCGCCGGCTTCGGCGGCTCGGCCGACGGCGGTGCCGGCGGGGGCGCGACCTCGGCGGCGGCCGGGGCCGGTGCGGCCGGCGGCTCGGGCGCCTTTTCGGGAGCGGCGGCCGGCGCCGGGGGCGGTGCGACGACGGCCGGCGGCGGCGGGCTCGGAGGCGGCGGCGCCGCCACGGCCACGACCGCGGGCGGCGGCACCGGCGCGGACCCGCCGGTGATGTCCTGCGCTGTCGTCATCGGCCCGGTGGGCGGCGCGAACACCGTCAGCCGGTCCGCCCGCGACGGGCCGTTCTGGGCCTGGAAGGCCGAGGCCAGCCGGCCCCAATCCTGGCCCGAATTCCCCAGCAGCCCGGGAAGGCCGTGGCCCAGCTGCCCGATGCCGCCGTCGTTGCGCGCCACGAAGGCGAAGTGCACCCCCGGCGACAGGCCGGACTGGAGCAGGTCGACCGCGTCGGCGGCGTTCTTGTCTGGCGCCATGCCCAGATCGGCGAACAGCACGCCGTTGGTCCCGACCAGGGTGTTCAGCAGGGCCTTGACGATGATGCCCTGGGTTTCCAGCCGGGTCGGCTGGCGCGGATCGGTGTCCACCGGTAGCATGAACAGCCGCTGGTTCGAGACCGCGGCATAGGTGCAGACATAGATGATCGCCGTCTTCTGCGGGGCCCCGGACGCCAGGGTCACGAAGTTGCCGATCGCGCTGCGCATCGCCACCGACGAGACGTCGATCGCCTGTTCCACCTGGAAGCCCTGGCGCTGCAGCCAAGTGCCGACGCCGCGGGCGGACTGGTCGCAGGCCGCGAGCGGCGGCCCGCCTTGATAGGCGCTGTTGCCGATCACCAGCGCAACCTTGGCGGCCTCGGCCGACGCTTGCTGCGGGACCAGGGCCAGGGCGCACAGCGCCGGCGCCAGGAGTGCCGAAAGCCAGGAATGGCGCATGGTCGGTCCTTTCGATTTCGCTCGCATCTCAGATGATCCCCGCCTGCGTCCAGACCGGTGTCTGGCTGTGACGCGTGGCCTCCGCCGCCTTGAGGAACTGGTCGTAGGCCGGCGAGTCCGCCGGCATCCCGATGGCGGCCGGCCACTGCTCGATCGGCGAGTCGACGCCGAGCCGGCGGATCAGCGAGGCCGTGACGTAATGGTCGCCGCTGCAGCGCATGCCGCTGCCCAGGCGCAGGCTGGCCAGGGAGCCATGGGGCGAATCGCCCTGCAGCACGCGCGTCGCGATCCGGTCGTTGAGCCGGCCCGCCGCCTCGCCGCTGCCGGCCTCCGGCCGGGTCATGATCGCCGCCTGCCCGGTGCCGACCAGCATGCCGACCAGTTCCGCCGGGTTCTCGCGCTTGCCGGCCAGCCCCGGCAGGGACAGCAGGTCGCCGACCCGCCGCGGCCCCTGCCCCAGCGCTTCCACCACCGGCTCGTAGAAGCTGCGCTCCAGCGCGGCGTGCCCGGCCGGGAAGTCGACCTTGTAGACGAAGTCCTCCGGCCGCCGCGCCAGCATGAGGTGGAGGTCATTGAGCGCCGCATTGCGGGCACCGCTGGAAATCCGCCGCGGCCCGCGGACATAGACGTCGTGGCGCAGGCCGCGCGCCAGGCAGAAATCCTTCGCCAGCTCGCGCAGGCCGGGATCCTCGATCCCCTTCCAGACGGCGCGCTGCTCCTCGCTCAGCATCAGCTCGGGGAAGTTCTCGAGGATCTCCCCCGACGCGACATAGTCCAGCTTCGCATCGGCCAGGGCCGCGGCCACATCCGCGTGAAAGCACGGCCGCCAGTCGTCGTTCATGTATTCATGCGCCACATATTCCGGCGGCATGTTGGGCAGGTTCTTCTTCAGCGTGCGCACCAGGTCGGCCTGGTCGAGATGGTAGGCGCCGGCCGCGCCGAGCGATTCGACCAGCTTGAGGGCGCCTTCGGCCTGGCGGTCGCTGCGGCCGCCGATCCGCCGACCCGCCGTGTGGATCAGCCGCTGCAGCCCCAGCGCACCCTGCCAGGACGGCAGCGAATTGTAGCTCAGATGCAAGGCGCCGCCGGGGCGCAGCCGGCTGGCCAGGATGCGCACGATGCCGGCCCGCACCTCGTCCGACACCCAGCTCCACACGCCATGGGCGCTGGCGACATCCACCTCGGGCAGGGTGTTCGGGTCGAGGGTCGCCAGGTCGGCTTCCAGGAACTCGATGTTGTCGATCCCCGCCTCTTCCGCCAGCTCGCGCGCCTCGGCGATATGCGCCGGCATGAAGTCGATGGCGATGACCCGCCAGTCCGGATTGCTGGCGGCCAGGCACAGCGCCCCACGGCCGCGGCCGCAGCCCATCTCCAGATAGGTCAGCCGGTCCGACCGCCGGCCGAAGCCGGGCGCCACGTTGCCGAGCAGGCAGGACAGGGCGATGCGGGACGGCGACTGCTCCTCATAATAGCCCGTGGTGTAGACGACGTCGGTGACGTAGCCGCTGTTCCAGGTCATGACCCTTCTCCAAAGCTCTCTATCAGGCCTGCCTCGAACAGTGCCTCGGTTGCGTCGTGCCGGCGGGTCCCGGTGGTGGGCAGCCAGCTGTTCCAGCCCAGGCGCGGCGGGGTCGCGGCTGAGACCTCGAGCGCCGGCACCGAGGCCGCGGCCAGGATGGGATTGACCGCGAAATCGGTCTCGAACCCCAGGAACGCCCGGGTCAGCGCCGTGATGCGCTGCAGCAGGTCGCGGTCCGGCAGCATCGCCTCGAAGCCGGGGAGGTCCAGGGGGCCGATATGCAGGATGATGCGCGCCTGAACGTCCCAGGCGCGGCTGCCGGCCGCGGCGTCGACCCCCAGCTGGCAGAACTGGCCGGGCCGGTCGCCGACCGGGAAGGCCGACATCTCGTCCGGCTTGAGCGGCAGCCACTCACCGGCGAACTGCTCGACCTCCACCGCCCGGCCCAGCCAATCCGACAGGATCGCGGCCAGCCGGTCGGCCGATCGCGGCCAGGATGCGAACAGCCCGGCATAGAACAGCAGCGGATCGGTGCCGACCGCCAGACGGGGCGCCAAATGTGGCGTGCCGTAGCCGGTGAGCGCCAGCAGCACCTGCCGCAGCCCGTCGGCCGGCGCGCCCGCCATGCCGCCATCCGCCAGCGCGGCGGCGGCCGCCGACCGGTGTGGCCGGTATTTGATGCCGGCCTCGGCGAATTGCGCGATCGGCCGCTGGGCCAGGAGGTCGAGGAACTCCCCCAGCGCCGGGGACCGGCGGCGCTGCTCGGTGTTGACCAGGTCGGTGTAGGGGCGCGGCAGCACGCCCGACGGGCCGGTCAGCCCGATCAGGCCGATCGTCGCCCGGGCGCCGTTGCCGTCGCGTTCGACCGCCAGCACATCGGCCGGGACGAAGCCGAGGCCCGAGGTCGCGTGGAAGCGCACCGCCTCGCCCGGCTCGGCGCGGCCGGCGGCCTGCATCAGCACGGCCACGGCGGCGTCGAAGGTGAACCGCGCCGGCTCCTCGATCAGGGTCTGCAGCAGCGTCCGCCCGGGCAAAGGCGCGGGCATCGCCGCGAAATCCTCGTCCTCCTCCGGAATCGCCATCGGCGCCGTCACCGTCTCCTCGACGGCCGGCGCGGTCGGCTCAGGACCGGGCTCCTGGCCCGGCAGGACGGAGGCGGCGGTCATGCCAGCACGCGGGCCCCGGCGCGCGGGGGGAATTTCGCGGCGAGGCCCGACCGGCCCTGAAGCACGGCGGAGGTGCGCACGAAGGAGTTGACCGTGGCATGCAGCGCCAGGAACCGCTCGAGGACGGTCGCCAGCAGGAACAGGCCGGACGCCTCCCACACCCGCCCGTCGAATTCGAGCGTGACATCGATGCCCCGGCAGAAGCCGCCGGGCCGGGCGCCCGGCACGCGCGCGGTGCCCGGCGTCGAGCGCACGCCGACCAGGCCGGCGATCAGGGTGCGGGTCTCGACCGTGTCGCGGAGATCGTACAGCCGCAACACCTCGCGCAGGCTTTCGGCCGCCGCCGGGCCGCCGACGATCGAGAGATGGCCGAGCGAGAGGTGCGAGATCAGCCGCCAGCTGCGATGTTCCCGCAGCGGCGCGCGCAGCGACGGGGTCGGCGCGGTCATGCAGGTGACGCCACGGACCGCGCTCAGGCCCTCGGCCAGGTGCAGCCGTGGCTGCCCGCCGCCGAAGGGCAGCTCGCCGGGCAGGTCGCGGTTGGTGCACAGCGCGTCGACCGACAGCACCGTGTCCGCCGGCCGCTCGACCGAGAGGTCGGGGTCGAATGGCGCCAGCAGCACGTCGGTGCCGGTCAGCGTGCCCGGGCTCTGGCGGCGCACGATGTTGTAGAAGCCGCTAGGCTCCTCCTCCGCCGGCTGTTCTGCCGGATGCCGGTAGAAGGGCCGCCAGGGCCGCGAGGAGCCGTCGCCCCGCAGCTCGCGCACGCGCTCGATGCTCCAGATCTCGAAGGCGCGGGGCCGGCGGTTGTCCGGCGCGATGTGGTATTCGGTCTCCTGATGGGTCAGCGGCACCGGCTCGCATTGCTGCGCGAACAGGTTGACCATCGGGGTGCAGCCCAGGGCCAGGCAGTCCGGCTGCAGACGGCGTTCCAGGTCCTGCGCCGGCCGGTCGAAATAGACGAAGATCTCCAGCCGGTTCTTCTCGTGGATCAGGGTCCGCGCATCCAGGCCGCAGAGATCGACGAACAGGAACTTCTCGGGCAGCGCGAAGTATTCGGTCAGCAGGCGGAAGCCGGAGAACGACCGCGCCGACCAGGGATACAGCGCCTCGCCCGGCGCGAAGCCGACGGGGCGGATGGCGCCGGACGGCAGCAGCGTCGGGCTGGCGTCGTTCGGACCGTCCGCCAGCACCACGCCGACGGTGTGGCCGCACAGGAGCTCGTAGAGCGGCAGGCTCTGCTCGAAGGCGCCGCGCAGGAAGCAGCGCAGCCGGTCCAACCCCAGCTCGGCGAAGGTGGTCGAGGGATCGCTGGTGCGCAGCACGATGCGCAGGCTGCTGCGCGCGCCCTGCACGTCGGGATGCGCGGGCGCCGCGAGCGGCAGCCCGGTCAGCCGCGCGCTCTCGATCTCCACCGGCCACAGCGCGGTGTCGTAGACGGTCTGGAAGCGGCAGGGCACGCCCTGGATCGGGTCGGTCTTCAGCCCGGTGCCGGCCGGCACCACAACCGGCACGCGCAGTTCGGGCTGGCAGGCGAACTGGACGATGGCCGCCGAGGGGACCGGCGCGAGGTAATGCGGGAACAGCGCGCCCAGCAGGGCGTCGGTGATCTCCGGCAGCTCGTCGTCCAGCCGCTGCTGCGCGCGGGCGGCCAGGAACGCGACGCCTTCGAGCAGCCGCGCCACATGCGGGTCGTCGACCGCGTCGCCCGACAGCCTCAGCCGGCCGGCGACCTTCGGATGCGCCTCGGCGAAGTCGCCCGCCAGCTTGCGCAGCGTGGCCAGCTCGCGGTTGTAGTACGGGAGAAAGGCGTCCGACATCGGCTAGGCTTCATACAGCGGGCGCAAGGTGACGTCCGCGGTCGTGGTGTCGACCATGGTGTCGAAGACGATCGGCTCGGGCGCCGGATCGACCCGCAGCAGCGCGTCGATCCGCAGGCGCAGCGTGGTGCGCAGCAGGTCGACATCGTCGGCCAGCTGGACCTGGACCTGGGTCAGCCGCGGCTCGAACCGCCGGATGGCCTCCTCGATCTCCATGCGCAGCACCTCGCGCTGGCGGCGGTCGTTGAACGCCCCGGCGGTGAAGTCCGGGATGCCGTAGCCGACCGGCGACAGCCGCAGCGCCGCATGCTCGTCCGACACCGACCGCCAGGGGCGGCGGGCATTGAGCAGCGCCTCGAGGTCGCGATGCACCGACCGGCGCAGCCGCTCCACGGTCTCGCTCGCCGACACGGACTCGTCGGCGCCGCGCCCCGGCTCCTCATCGATCAGGCGGTCCAGCAGGGGCGTCTGCGCCGGGCGCGTGACGCGCTGGCGTGATGGCGTGGGTCGCTGGATCATGAGAATTCCAGTACGGCGAGCTGCTGCACCGGCACGCCCTCCTCACCGGCGAGGTAGAGGCGCTGGCCGATGCCGCGCACCGGCTCGCCCTCGGTCCATTCGGTGGCGCGGCCGAGGCGCAGGCTGTCGCCGGCGGCCGCGTCGGTGGGGTACAGCGCCGGCAGGTAGACGTCGCCATCCGGCCCCTCGCGCACCACCATGGTGCAGCGGCGCCAGAACAGGTCGCGCGGCCGCTTCGGCGGGTGGAACTCGATGCTCTCCACCCGCTCGGTCGGGATCCAGAAGTACTTGCCGGTCGTGGTCAGCACCTCGAAGGTCCCGATCGACAGGTCGTCGGCATCGCGGAAGTCGCTGAAGGCCGTGCCGTCCCGCAGGCCGGCGACGACCGGCCTCGACTGCTCCGCCTCCTGCACCGCTTCCGCCGCCGTGGCGGCGTCATCGGCCCGCAGCGCCACCAGCGCGCGGAGCACGTGGCTCTGGGTGGTCGTCGGCTCGCCGAGGAATTCCGGCAGGCGGCCGTCGGTGACCAGTTGGCGGCGCGCCATCTCGCCACGCAGCAGCTGGCGGAACTCGCTGACCACCAGCGCCGAGGCCGGGTCGATGGTGCTCGCCGCGTCCAGCACCGAATCCGCGCGCTCGAAGATCCCGGCGAACAGCAGCAGCTCGGCCAGCAGCAGCCGCGCCCCGGTGTCGGCGGGGTTGGCCTTGACCGCGGCGTTGCCCGCCTCGATGGCGGCTCCGAGGTCGCCTTGGCGGAACAGGTCTCCGGCTTTGGTCAGCATCGACTTCTCCTGCGGCTGGGCGAGGGGCGCGTGGCGCGGGTGGTGCGGCCCATCGCGTCAGCTCTTGGCATCTTGGGGGGACAGGCCCGTGACCAGCCGGAACACCGCCGACACGTCATCGAGCTGGTAGTAGGGCTGCAGGTGGATGACGCAGCCGAACGAGCCCGGCTTGCCCTCCAGCTCATGCACCTTGATGCTGCTGGACACGAGCGGGTGGCGCGCCCGGCTGTCCGCCCCGGCATTGAGGCTGGCATTGGTGTAACCGGACAGCCAGGTCTGCAGCCGGCGCTCGACCTCGCTCGCGGTGAGGGACGAGCCGGTCATCTCGCGGCCCATGATCTTGATGTAATGGGCGAAGCGCGACACGCAGAGCATCGCGTTGATCTGGGCCGACAGCCGCCGGTTGGCGGTCGCGGCCGTCGGGTCGCGGCCGGGCGGGTCGGTCGGGCGGGTCTGCAGGCTGTGCACCGCGGCGAAGACCGCTTCGCCATAGGGCAGCGTGTTCAACGGCATCAGCCCGGCCGCCACCAGGTCCCGCTCCTGCCGGTCGGTCCAGGCGATGTCGGGCGACGGGCGGTCCCAGACGGTCTCGGGGCCGAGCGTGAAGGGTTCGGTGGGGAGGTCGAGCACCAGCCCGCCGCCGACCCGGTCGGCGCTGACGCCCCGGACATCGGCCGGCCAGTTGTGCAGGGCCTGGGCCCGCCCGACGGTCGCGGCGAAGGCGTAGCAGGCGACCGACCAGGTGCGGTGCCGGGCCTCCGGCGCATGCTCCTCGTAGCGCAGCCCGTCGCGTGCCGCGTCCGGGCGCCAGCGGGGGCGCGCCAGCACGCGCGGCAGGGTCACGCACAGGAACCGCGTGTCCTCGCGCATCGCCAGCCCACGCCAGCGGGCGTGGTCGTCATCCCGCACCGCCGCGGTCACGTCGTTGGACAGGGCCAGCTCCTCGAACCGGTCGACGCCGAGCAGGGCCGGCGCGGCCGCCGTGACGATCGGCATGAAGGCCGCGGCGGCGATCGAGGCCAGGGCGGACAGCACGAACACGTCGTCCACCGGCGCGGCATCGCCCGGACGCCGCCGGTCCGGCATGTGCCGCAGCTCATGGTCCACGACCATCAGGCCGAACGGCTCGCCGCCGGCGGTGCCGAACTCGTTCTCGTAGATCAGCCGGAACAGCGCGGACTGGTCGAACTCGCTGGCCTTGGCGATGTCGCGGTTGAGCTCCTGCCACGAGGCGGAGAGCAGCCGCGTCTTCAGGCGCGAAGTCGGGTCGAACCCCTCGACCATCCAGGCGAGACCGCGCCACGATCCCTCCAGCCGCTGCAGGCGCGGATGGTGCAGGATCTCGTCGAGCTGCGCCGAGATCAGGGCATCGATGGCGACGATGTCCCGGTCCAGCAGCGCCCGCAGCCGATCCGGGTCGCGCTGCAGCTGCCGGGCGAGCGGGGCGCCGAACCACGACGCCAGCGCACCGGGGTCCTGGCGCAGGAAGACGGCCAGCCGGGAGGCGGTCGACCCGCCCCCGGCCGTGCCGATCCGCCCGGCCAGCACCTCGGCGCGCAGAGGGCGCGGACCCGGCCGCGGCACCTCCACTTCGCCCTGCAGCTGCAGCGCCTCCGACATGTCAGACGCGCTCGGGGATGCGCGCCACCATCCGCAGGCTGGCCGTCAGCTCTTCCATCTGCAGCCAGGGACGCATGTAGGCGACGGCGTTGTACGCGCCGGGCCGCCCGGGAATGGGCTGAACCTGGACCCGCGCTTCCCGCAGCGGGTAGCGCGCCTTGCTTTCGGCGCCCGCATTCTCGTTGGTGTTGACGTAGTTGGTGATCCAGCGGTTCAGCCAGGCCTCGCAGTCCTCGGCCTCCATGAAGCTGCCGATCTTGTCGCGCGCCATGATCTTGAGGTAATGAGCGAAACGGCCGGTGGCCATGATGTAGGGCAGGCGCGAGGAGATCCGGGCGTTCGCCGTGGCGTCGGGCCGGTCGTACTCCTTGGCCTTCTGCGCGGTCTGGGCCCCGAAGAACACGGCGTAGTCGTGGTTCTTGTAGTGGCACAGCGGCAGGAAGCCGAGATTGGACAGCTCATATTCCCGCCGGTCGGTGATGCCGATCTCAGTGGGGCATTTCGCGTCCATGTCGCCGTCGTCGGACATGAAGATGTGCTGCGGCAGGTTGTCGACCTTGCCGCCGCCCTCCGCGCCGCGGATCGCGGTGCAGAAGCCGTATTTCGAGAAGGCCTCGGTCAGCCGCGTGCCCATCACGAAGGCCGCGTTCATCCAGCAATAATGCTCGTGGTCCATCGGCAGGGGGGCGCCGGACGCGTCGTTCGGGGCCTCCTCATACGAGAACTCCTCGATCGGCTTGGTGCGGGCGCCATAGGGCAGGCGGGCCACCACGCGGGGCATGACCAGCGAGACGAAGCGGCTGTCCTCGCTGTCACGGAAGCCGCGCCATTTGAGGTATTCGACGGTGTCGAAGATCTTGGCGAGGTCGCGGGGCCGCGACAGCTCGGTCCACTGGTCGAAGCCCATCATCCCGGCGCCGGCCGCCGAGATGAACGGCGCGAAGGCCGCGGCGCTGACGTTGGAGACCAGGCGCAGCGTCTCGATGTCGTCGGGATGGTTGGTCCACTCGTAGTCGCCGATCAGGGCGCCGTACGGCTCGCCGCCCGGCGTGCCGAACTCGTTCTCGTAGATCTTGCGGAATAGCTGGCTCTGGTCGAACTCGACGGCGCGGGTGAGGTCGCGGTTGAGCTCGCGCTTCGAGATGTTCATCAGCCGGATCTTCAGGCTGGTGCCGGTCTCGCTGTTCATGACGAGGTAGTGGAGGCCGCGCCAGCTGCCTTCCAGCTTCAGGAACTTCGGGTCGTGCACGATCTCGTTCAGCTGGTCGGACAGCTTGCGGTCGATGATCGCGATCGCCCGTTCGATCGTCCGGGTCAGGTTGCGGTCGAAGGTGACCGTGCCGACGCGGGCCTGTTCGACCAGGGTGCGGACGAGGTCCTGCGCACGGTCGGGCTCGGTCTGCTTGGTCGCGGAGACGACCTGGTCGAGCAGGCCGAGCGTCTCGGTGGTGGTGGTTGTTGTCTCGGAGGCCGAGGCCTCCGGGGCGCGGGCTTTGTCGGCCATGGTTCAGCCCTCCTTCTTGATGCCGAGCTGACCCGAGAGCGCCTCGAAGTCGTCCTTGTTCTTCAGCACCTGCTCCAGCAGCGTCTCCAGCTCCTCGGAGCGGTCCGCCTTGCTCATCAGGTCGCGCAGACGGTTGCGGGCCTCGAGCAGCGACTTCAGCGCCGGGACCTGGTCGAGCACGCGGCCCGGCTCGAAATCCTCGATGCCGTTGAAGCGGAGGTCGACCGCCATGGCGCCGCCCTCCTCGCTCAGCTTGTTGTCGACCTTGAGGTGCAGGCCGGGCGTCAGGCGCTGCATGACCTCGTCGAAATTGTCGCGGTCGATCTGGATGAACTTGCGGTCGGCCAGCGGACGCAGCGGCTGGCTGGGGTCGCCCGAGAAGTCACCGAGCACGCCGACCACGAAGGGCAGCTCGCGCACGATCTGCGCGCCCTCGGTCTCGACTTCATAGGTGATGTGGACACGCGGCCGGCGGACGCGGCCGAGCTTCTCATGGATGCTGGCGCTCATAAGGTCTCTCCTCGGACAATGGGACGCGCCGGGCGACGGCACGAACCCGGCGACCGGCCGACGAACCGGTGTCCGGCCGCGGCGTCGCCATGGGCGTTGGGGACAGGGGGCACGACTCGCCTCAGTCGGACGGTGGCTTGATGCCGAGGCCCGACAGGACCGCGGATCTGGTTGCCAGTTCGGGCATCATCTCCTTGAGGAGATCCGGCAAGGCCAGCCGGGCCCGGCGAACCGCGTCTTCCAGGGTGTAGCTGAGCGGGGAGTTCGGCTCGCTGACCCTGAAATAGGCGGCGATCCGCGTTATCTCCTGCAGCATCTCCTCACGGGTCGGCGCGCGGTTCGCCGGCGCCGGAGCGGCCGCGGCCCCGTTATCGCCGGCGGCCTGCTCGACCTCCGGGGCGGGCCCCGCCGCCGGCGTCTCGGGCAGCGGGGCATAGCGCTCGGCGATGCGCCGCAGCTTCTCCAGCAGGTCGTGCACGCGGCCGGTCGGCGGGGCGGAGTCCGCCGCCGCGGCGGTCAGTGCCTCGTCGACGCCGCGCCAGGCCTCGATCGCCTGGGTGACCGCCCCCAGGATGCGGGACAGCGGCTCTCGGCCGATGGTCTTGGCCTCGGCCTCCAGATCGGCGAAGGGCAGCACGCCGGACGCCAGCCGCTGGGCCTTGCGCTGCGGCTCCAGCGCCTCGACCTCTTCCGACTGCTCGAACTGCCAGTAGGTGACCAGCGTCCCGTCGGCCCGCTCGTACAGCACCAGCTTGCGCAGCGGCTGCAGCAGGGTGCCGTTACCGCCCTCGCCGCTCAGCCCGGCGACCGGGGCCACGCGGCCGGCCAGGCCATCCTCGTCCGGCATGGGAAACAGGCCGTCATTCCAGTATCGCGACACCAATCCGGACAGCACCTTGGCCCCGGCTGTCAGCCCGGCGAGCCCGTCCCGGCGGACCAGGCTTTCGGTCAGCCAGGCCGCGATCTCGATGTCCTTGGCCTTGGTGGAGAGCGCCTCGACCGCGAGATCACCGACCGCGGCCCAATGGCGCGACACGCCCGTATCGGCGCCCGGGTCATTGTCGGCAAGGCGCTCCTCGGCGCGCGCTTCGGAGCGCGCATCGCGCAGGCGAAAATAGAGAGACTGCGGCGTTACATCGAGTCGGGGATCGCTTCCAGCCGCGGCATCTTCCGAGATGGCCCCCAGAACCTTTTCCAGATCGAGCAATTCCTCTGGATCTGTTGCAGCCATCGTCCATTCTCGTCAGTATATCTAGAGTACATCTAGACAGAGTCCATATTCCGTTTCTCAATATTTCTTATAAGCGTTACAAAACTATTTCATTAATTCTCAAATGGGTTACGGCCGTAACCCAACTAAACTGGACGAAGCCGCCGGCGAATCATAAATCTCCAGAGCGTGCAGACCTTGACCTGCGCGGAATCCGAAGGAGTCACGATGCCGGCTATCGACTTGAGGTTGCTGGTCGATCGATTGAACGGTGTCTGCCGCCACGCGTTGGAGGCGGCAGCCGGACGGACGCTGTCACGCACCCACTACAACGTCGAGATCGAGCACTGGCTGCTTCAGCTGCTCGACACCCCGCAATCGGACGTCGTGCTGATCGCGCGCCACTTCGAGATCGCGCCCGACCGCCTGACCACGCAGCTGACCGCGGCGCTGGACCGGATGGCGACCGGGAACGGCCGCGCCCCCAGCCTGTCGCCGGACCTGGTCCGCATCGTCAAGGAAGCCTGGCTGCTCGCCTCGATCGAGGACGGGGCGCGCCATCTGCGCTCCGGCCACCTGATCTGCGCCGCCCTCACCGACACGGCGGTCGGCGGCCGGCTGCAAGACGCGGCGCGCGATCTCCAGCGCATCGTCCCCGACATCCTGCGCCGCGACTTCGCGACCATCGTCGCCGACAGCACGGAGACCCCGGCCCAGGAGGACAGCACCGCCGCGGCCGGGGCGCCGGCGCCCACGGCCGGCGGCGCGGCGCTCGACCGCTACACCGTCGACCTCACCGCCCGGGCGCGGGCCGGTCGCATCGATCCGATCCTGGGCCGGGACGGCGAGATCCGGCAGGTCGTCGACATCCTGACCCGGCGCCGGCAGAACAACCCGATCCTCACCGGCGAAGCCGGCGTCGGCAAGACCGCGGTGGTGGAAGGCCTGGCCCTGCGCATCGCCGCGGGCGACGTGCCCCCGGCCCTGGCCAAGGTCGCCATCCGCACCCTCGACCTCGGCCTGCTGCAGGCGGGCGCCGGGATCAAGGGCGAGTTCGAGAACCGCCTGAAGTCGGTGATCGAGGAGAGCCAGGCCAGCCCCAACCCCGTCGTGCTGTTCATCGACGAGGCCCACACCATGATCGGCGCCGGCGGCCAGCCCGGTCAGGGCGATGCCGCCAACCTGCTGAAGCCGCCCCTGGCGCGCGGCGAGCTGCGCGTGATCGCGGCGACCACCTGGGCCGAGTACAAGAAGTACTTCGAGAAGGATGCGGCGCTGACCCGGCGCTTCCAGACCGTCAAGGTCGAGGAGCCGTCCGAGGACATGGCCATCGCCATGGTGCGCGGCCTGCTCTCCACCCTCGAACAGCATCACGGCATCCGCATCCTGGACGAGGCGGTCGAGGCCGCGGTCCGGCTGTCGGCCCGGTTCATCCCCAGCCGGCAGCTGCCGGACAAGGCCGTCAGCCTGATCGACACCGCCTGCGCCCGGGTGGCGATGAGCCAAGCCGCCCCGCCGCCGGCGGTGGAGGATGTGCGGCGGCGGATCGACCTGATCGCCACCGAGCTGCGCGTGCTGCGGCGCGAGCTGCTGTCCGGCGCCGACCACGACCCGCGCATCGCGGCGCTGGACGCCGAATCCGAGCAGCTGGCCCTGCGGCTGCAGGAGCTGGAAGCGCGCTGGGGCGAGGAACGCCGCCTGGCCACCGCGATCGCCGAGACCCGGATCCGGGTCGAGACCGAGCAGGAGCCGGCGGCGCTGCAGCGCGACCTGGCCGGGCTGGCCGGTGAACTGCAGACGCTGCAGGGCGAACAGCCGCTGGTGTTCCCGGTGGTGGACGCCCAGGCGGTGGCGGAGATCGTCGAAAGCTGGACCGGCATCCCGGCCGGGCGGATGCGGGCGGACGAGATCAACACCGTGCTGGCCCTGCGCGAGACCATGGAGCGCCGGGTCATCGGCCAGCCCCATGCGCTGGAGGCGATCGCCCAGTCGGTCCGCACCTCCCGCGCCGGCCTGACCGATCCACGCAAGCCGATCGGCGTGTTCCTGATGGTCGGCACGTCAGGCGTCGGCAAGACCGAGACGGCGCTGACCCTGGCCGAACAGCTCTATGGCGGCGAGCAGAACCTCACCGTCATCAACATGAGCGAGTTCAAGGAGGAGCACAAAGTCAGCCTGCTGATGGGCAGCCCTCCCGGCTATGTCGGCTATGGCGAGGGCGGCATCCTGACCGAGGCGGTCCGCCGCCGTCCCTACTCCGTCATCCTGCTCGACGAGATGGAGAAGGCGCATCCCAGCGTCCACGACATCTTCTTCCAGGCCTTCGACAAGGGGACGATGAAGGACAGCGAAGGCCGCGACATCGACTTCAAGAACACCATCATCATCATGACGTCGAATGCGGGGACCGACCTGATCTCGCGGCTGTTCGCCGACCCCGAGACGGCCCCGGATGCGGACGGCCTGGCGGTGGCGCTGCGGGAGGAGCTGGCCAAGTCGTTCAAGCCCGCCTTCCTCGGCCGCGTCACGGTCGTGCCCTACCTGCCGCTCAGCCAAGACACGCTGCGGCAGGTCGCCACCCTGCAACTCCAACGTATCGCCGGGCGGATCGAACGGAAGTTCGGTGCGACCCTGCGCTACAGCCCGGAGCTGACCGATGCGGTCGTCGCGCGCTGCACCGATGCCAGCGCCGGCGCCCGCGGCATCGAAAGCCTGCTGACGAAGACCCTGCTGCCGGATCTGTCCGCACAGTTCCTGGCGCGCATGGCGGAAGGAAAGCCGGTGGAACAGGCCACGGTCGAGATCGATGGCTCCGGCTCCTTCCTGTGCCACCTGCAATAGAATGAAAGGCTGAGGTGCATTATGGCGATCTATATGAAGTATGACGGCGTCGACGGCGACGTGACCGAGACCGGCCACACCAAGTGGATCGAGTTGCACTCGTTCCAGTGGGGCGTCGGTCGTGGCATCACCACCTCGGTCGGCTCCGCGGCCGAGCGTGAATCCTCCGCGCCGTCGGTCAGCGAAGTGGTGGTCAGCAAGGAGAACGACATCGCCACCGGCAAGCTGATGCAGGAGGCGCTGGGCGGCCACGGCAAGACGGTGAAGATCGACTTCACCCGCACCGACAAGAGCAAGCAGGACGTGTACCTGTCGCTCGAGCTGACCAACACGCTGATCAGCGGCTATTCCCATTCGGGCGGCGGCGACCGGCCGATGGAGACCCTGTCGCTGAACTTCACCAAGGTGCTGTTCAAGACCAAGCAGATGAAGGACGACGCCACCGAGGGCCAGCCCTTCAACGTGACCTACGACCTGGAGACGGCCGAGCTGACCTGACGGCTCGGTCGCCCGTCCGTCCTTGTCTCATGGCTGTCGGCGGTCCGATCCCCCGATAGCCATGATTTTGGCCCGAAGCATCCGTGGCGCCCTTTTCGGGGCTCGGGATCTCCCGCATCGGCCGCATCGAACCCACACGCACAAGGGCGAAGACCATGCCGCTGGATCTGCTCGTCAAGAATCCCCAGAACAAGTTCAACCAGTCGGCCATCCTCAAGCAGGCCAAGAAAAGCCAGATGGGTGGCATGTGCCTGGCCCTGTCCTGCGCCTTCATTCACCTCAAGCGGGAAGGCCTGGATGCCTCGGATATCATCCTCTATCTGAAAAGCAGCGCGTTCACCCAGTATGTGATCGCCGCCCATGAAAAATATCAGAATGGCGGATTCAGCGACGGCTCGCTGGTGGAGATGCAGGACAACTCAACCATCAACGGCCTGTTCAAGGACATCAACGCCCATCTTCTCGAGAAGAGGCAGTCCTCGTCCAAGAATGTTCTCCTGAATCCCGCCGGCTCGTCGCCCCAGGCCGACCGCCTGATGATGGCCAAGGACCTGTTGACGGCGCCCCTTCCCTGCCAGCCCAAGCTGTTCATGCTGGTCTTCACCTGCGACGGCGGCCGCATGCGGACCATCGGCGCGCACGCCATCGCGGTCGCCGAGGACGGGATGTTCGACCCCAATTTCGGGTGGATGCCGATGGCCAACGGCATGAACACGATCGAGCGCAGCGTGATGCTGAACGAGTTCGTGTCGGAATACGGCATCCCCAAGGCCCGGTCCTTCCAGGACGTCAGCAGCATGCTGAACTAGAGGCGTCCGGCGTCCCGCCTGCTGGCCGCAGGCGGAACGTGACGAGAGAATGGTGCGGCCCCGCGAGAGGCCGCGGAAATCCTCAGAGGGCCGCGGACCGGCCGGGATACGGATGGATCGCCTCGACGGCGCCGAATTTCTTCGCCCCCTGCCCGCTCCATTCCGGATAGTAGAGGCCGTCGCCGGCGCCGCTGTTGGACTCTTCGACGACATATCCCGCCGTCATTCCCTTGAAGCCCAGGCGCTTGACCAGGCCGAGATCATTCATGCCCTGGCCATTGTCGAAATGCGACAGATGGGAGCTGCCGCAGCATAGGATGGCACGGGTGTAAGGCGTCAGGGCGCTGGTCCAGGTGTCGTTCGCCTCACCCACCCGGCGGTCGAGCAGATTCTGCGACCGGACCCCGATGTCCGGCACCGGATTTTCCAGCAACTGGGTGAACTCCGCCTCCGTGGCGAGGCTCTTGTCATCCTCGCAGCCGGCCACGATCGCCACGTGCTTTCTGAGAACCGTGACCGCGGCGTTGTACTTGCCCCTATCGGCCGTCGCCTCCTGCCCCTTCCGAGCGCCCTCGAAGAGGATGGCCTTGATGCCGAGATCCTTCAGCTTCAGCGTCCCCTGGTCGGCGGCATGCGCAAGATCGATCAGGCTTTTCATCCCGTGGCCCGAATCCCCCAGGATGAGCCACTTCGCCCCCGGCTGGTCGAAATGACCTTTGACTGCATCGACGAAGTTCTTTGTCACGACCGCCATCCTTTTCCGCTGTGCATTGCCATTGCGCCGATCAGCACCCGGATCTTCCCGCAGGACCGATCCGGATCGCCTTCGACCGTCAGAGCGCGACCACCACGGCCGTGATGTTGTCCCGGGCGCGGCGGGCCAGGGCGGCCGCGACCAGCATCTGGGCGACATCGCCGTCCTGGGCCATGATCTCGACCATCTCGTCCACCCCCAGCGCCTTGTACAGGCCGTCGCTGCACAGCAGGATCCGGTCGGCCGGCTGCACCGCGCCCAGGGCCTTGTCGATCAGCAGCTCGGGACCGCCCGCGCCGATCGCCCGGGTGATCACATTGCCCTGCGGATGGGTCTCGGCCTCCGCGGGCGTGATCGCCCCTGAATCCACCAGCTCCTGCACCACGCTGTGGTCCGAGGTCAGACGGTGCAGCGTGCCGTCGCGCAGCAGGTAGCCGCGCGAATCCCCGGCCCACAGGAATGCGAAATGGTCCTCATGCAGCATCAGCACGACGACCGTGGTCGCCAGCGTCACCTGGGGGGCCCGGGCCTGCCCCTCCGCGAGGAGCTTGCAATGCGCGGCGTGCAGGCGCGTGCGGACCTCCGCCAGCCGCTCCGATGGCGGCGCCGTCTCCGAGATCTCGCCGAGCAGGGTGACCACCTGGCTCGAGGCGACATCCCCCTCGCTGTGCCCGCCCACGCCGTCGGCCACCGAGAACAGGCCGAGCCTGGGGCGGCAGATGTAGGAATCCTGGTTCTGGATGCGGACCGCGCCGGGATGCGAGGCGGCCCAGTGGCGAAGCTCCTCGGTCACTGCCGCAGCATCCGCACGAAGCCGGCGCCGTCCGGCAGGGCGTCCAGCACAAGCTCGGCCGCCGCGGCGAAGGGACCGCCCGCGCTCCACCACCGCCCTTGCCGCCCGGGACCCGGCGACGCCGGCTCCGGCGGCGTGGCCTCGCGCAGCCGCGCCATCATCGCGTCGGGCGCCAGGTCGAAGGCGATCGCATCGCGGCCGATCTGCTCTGCCGCATCGAGGAAATCATCCCCGCCCCCTGCCCCTTCCGCGGCCAAGGTCAGGGGAAACTGGCGGCCGACCCGGTCGACGCTGGGCATCCACAGGCCCAGCACCGGGCCCGATCCGCACAGGCCGGGCGGCAGGGCGAAGCGCCAGACCGGCGCCACATGCCACACCTCCGGCCAGGCCTCGCCCAGCACCCGCTGCGCCTCGGCGAGGACGCGCTGCAGCCAGCCGTCCCAGGCCCGGACGAAGCCGAGCGACAGGCCCGCCTGAAGGAAGTCGCCGCGGGCCGGGATCTTGCCGAAGAAGCCGACCGCGGGCGGCATCGCCTGCCGACCGTTCATTGCAGCACCGGACACCGGAAATCCTTGAGCAGGTTCCGGCCGAACGGGTTCCGCGACGACCCGGCCCGCAGGGTGTAGCTGGCCGAATCCGCACCGGACCGGAAGGACACGACGAATTCCTCGGGCCGGCCGGATGGCGAGACCTGCGCCTGCTGCAGCAGGCGGAACAGCGCCCAGGGGCCGCTGGCGCCGAGCGATCCGCCCTCGCCCGCCTCGCCGAACACCAGGCGCGCCGGGTTCAGCCCGTCCCCGCCCGGCCAGGTCAGCGAGGTCTGGCGCGCCGTGTCGCCGGTGGTGCCGATCGTCGCGCCGCCTAGGGTCAGCGTCGCCGCCCCGTCGCCGGCCGATTGCGGGGTGACGTCGAAGCGGATCTGCGGCTGGTTGCCGCCGGCCGGAAAGAACGCGTCGCGGATCGCCGCGGCGCGCTGGAACTGGGCCAGGGTGGCCGGGCTGACCGGCGGCGCCACGCCGCCGACCGGCTGCAGCTGCCAGACCGTGCCGCTGGTGTTCACGAAGGGCCGGATCTGGCTTTGGAAATAGCTGTCGAACATCCCGTCCGGCCCAAACAGCCGGGCGAAATCATCCAGCGGCGCGTCGTCGCTGGACGACGGCGAGAACGGATATCGCCGGGTCACCACGGTCTGGCACAGCTTGCCCGGGCCGTCGGTGGCCGAGAAGGCCGCCGCCGCGGCATGCTGGACGCTGCCGCCGATCAGGCTCTTGCCCGAGGTCGCCATCTGCTGCAGCCAGCGCGCCACCGGCGGGGGTTGGCGCTGCGATTCCGCCAGCAGCAGCTGCACCGGGTCGCCGCTGCCCTGCAGCGTCGCCGGCACGTTGGCGGCATCGGGGCCGAGCTGGGCGAGCTCCTGCTGCAGCGCGTTGATCAGGCGCAGCACCCCGGTGATCGGCGCCGCCTGGCCGTCATTGCCCACGAAGTCGCGCAGCGGCTCGTAGTGCTGGTCCAGCGCCGCGATGGCGGGCATCGCCCCGGCGTCGGGCGCGGCCGTGCTGCCGATCACCGCGGCCAGCGACTTCTGCTGCGTGGTGGGGGCGGCCGGCGCGGCCGCGTCGCCGGCGGGCGGCGGGGCCGGCACCAGGGTCAGCTCATGCGCGATCGAGATCAGCAGGTCGCGCATCGGCGATTGCGGCGACGACAGCACGTACAAGCCCTGGATCGCCGCCGCCCGGTCGGCGAAGGGGGTGAGCGTGAGATCGCCGAGCATGGTGTCCCATTGCTTCTGGAAGTCGGCGACATAGAGCGCGACGACATCGTGCTCGAGGCCTTCGATGCCGGCGCCGTCGGTCGGGATCGCCTCGCTGCGCCCAAGCACCCAGCTTTCATCGGCCACCGCCCGGGTCGCCCCGGCCAGGTTGCTCAGCAGCACGGTCTGGAAGCCCGCGGCGGTGTAGAAGCCGGGAACCCCTTCGGTGAGCGGCTTGCCCGAGACCCGGGTGAAGAGCTGCGCCCCGGCGGACCCCAGCTCCGCCGCCGGCGTCCAGTCCGGGATCTTCTTGGCCGAAGCCTCGGGGCGGATCCGGCTGTACACGCGGTCGGCCAGCGGCACCCGGCTGAAGGCGGCCCGGGCGGTTTCCACCAGCGCCCCGTCCAGGGTCACCGTGGGCAGCGGGTCGGCCAGCAGCGCGTTGAGATGCATCAGCAGATGGTCGCGCATCTGGGCGTTCAGCACGCCGGGGAACCGGGCCTGCCAGTCCAGCACCATCCAGTCGCGCACCAAAGCGGGATCCAGCGGCCCAGCGCCGCCGAGCATGAGGTAGACGCGGGTCGCTTCGTACAGGAAGTCTGGATTGTCGAGCTGGCCGCGCATCTGCTGCTCGATTCGCCACACCAGGCGCGGCAGCAGGATCTGCTCCAGCGCGCGGTGGTAGATCGACCGCTCGACCGCCTCCAGCTTCTCGCCCTGCGACAGGCCGGAGATGCCGGTCAGCCAGTCCTCCTGCTCGCGCGGCAAGCTCTGCGCCGCATCCAGCAGGGGCACGATATGCTGCAGGTCGTCATCCGTCACCGGGTCCAGCTTGGCGCCGGCCAGTTGCTGGCGGTAGCCGGCGATCGCCTCGTCGGCATGCTCCACGGCGACGCGGTTGGTCACCTCCGCCCGCCACAGCCCGAGCGACACCGCCAGCGTCGCCAGGCCGATCACGCTCAGGCCGGCGATGCGCAGCAGGCGCCGCCGCCGCATCCGGGCCGAGCCGGTGGAGACCAGCAGCGCCTCGCCCAGGACGACCTCGCCCAGCAGGCGCTTCAGGAAATAGCTGCGCCCGGCCACCGGCCGCAGGCTGGGGGTCCGCTTCTGGTCGACCCCGAAGGACCGCGCCAGCATGCCGGTCAGCCGGTCGACCGGCGTGCCCTCCTGCGTCGCGGAGGTGATGTAGACGCCGCGCAGGAACGGCGCCGGGTCGATCCGGGTGCCGCCGAAGGCCTGGGCGAGGAATTCGGTCAGCGGCCGTTCGAGGCTGGCGAGCTGCAGCGAGAAGCCGCCCAGCAGCGCGCGGCGGTCGGGGGCGCGCTCGGCCTGCAGCCGTTCGAACACGCGCTGGTCGAGGCGCTCCAGCAGCAGCCGGAATTCGGGCGCGAACGCCTCGGTCCCCTTGGCCAGGGGGAAGGTCATGCCCCAGACCTGGCCGCGGCCTTCGACGTCGAGGTCGTCGAAATACTCGTTGAAGCCGGTCAGCTGGTCGGCCTTGCTGAACACCATGTAGACCGGCACGCGCAGGCGCAGCCGGTCCGAGATCTCGGTGACGCGCCGGCGCACCGCCCGGGCATGGGCCGCCCGCATGGCCGGATCGGCCGACGCGATGTCAGTCAGCGAGACGACGACGATGGCGCCGTTGACCGGCTGGCGCGGGCGGGTGCGCCGCAGCAGGTCGAGGAAACCCTGCCAGCCGGCGCGGTCGACCGCCGCATCGGAATCCTGGGTGGTGTAGCGCCCGGCGGTGTCGATCAGCACCGCCTCGTCGGCGAACCACCAGTCGCACAGGCGGGTGCCGCCGACGCCGCCGACCGCGATGTCCGTCCCATCCGGCTGGGCCAGGGGGAAGTGCAGCCCGGAATTGAGCAGGGCGGTGGTCTTGCCCGACCCCGGCGGCCCGATCAGCACGTACCAGGGCTGTTCGTACAGATAGCCGCGGCGGCGGCCGGCCCGCAGCCGGGTCAGCGCGCCGCGGACCCGCTCGCGCAGCCGGGCGACCTCTTCGGCCGTGGCGGCCCGGACGTCGCGTTCGTCCACGCCGGAATCCGCGGTCATGGCGGAGGCCAGGGTGTTCTCGCGCCGCCGCCGCCGCCAGCTCAGCACCGCGTTGATCCCGGCCCACAGGATCACCAGCACCAGGATCAGGATGGTGCGGGCGAGGTAGCTGTCGAAGCCCGGGACCAGCGGCGCCAGGTACCAGACCAGCATGCTGGCCATGCCGACGCCGGCGAAGCTGTAGGTCCAGCGGTTGACGAAGAACGCGCCCAGATATTGCAGGTTATCCATCAGTCGGCACTTTTCCGATGCAAGACCACCTCGATGCGCCGGTTCTGCTGGCGCCCGTCCGGCGTGTCGTTGGCGGCGATCGGGTTTTCATCCGCCCGCCCCGAGGGCGTCAGCCGGGAGGGGTCGTCGATCCCGCCCGAGATCACCGTCGCGGCCGCCTTGGCACGGGCCAGGGACAGCTGGAAGTTCGACGGGAACTGGACGGTGTGGATCGGCTGGTTGTCGGTGTAGCCGACCACGTCCACGGCGCCGGGTTCGGTCCGCAGCGCGGTTCCGATGCGGGTCAGGATCGGCAGGTACTGGGCCTCGACCGTGGCGCTGCCGGACTTGAACATGCCGAGATTGAGGATCCGCACGATCGGCACCGCATCGGTGCCGGCGATGGTCACCAGCCCCTGCTTGATCTCGGGCGCCAGGAAGCCGGCCAGCTTGTCGAGCTCGCTGGCCACCGGGCGCGGTGCGGGCGGCAGCGGCTTCGGCGGCGCGGTGCGCTCGATGGTCGGCATCTGCCCCGGCGGCAGGCTGCGCGCGGCGTCGAACAGCCGGTCCGAGGCGCCGTTGATGCCGTAGGACAGCAGCACGTAGAGCAGCACCACGAAGCCGATCCCGAGCAGCGCCGCGACCCAGACCGGCAGCAGGCTGCGCAGCGGGCGATAGGGCGCCGTGACGCCCTTCCAATGGACCGACAGGCCGCGCTCGACCGGCTGCCGCTGCCGCATGATCGCGACATAGGTCTCTTCCCGCACCCGGTCGAGTTCGGCGGGTCCGCGCGCGGTCAGCCGGTAGCGGCCCTGCATCCCCAGCGACATGCAGAGGTACATGAGCTCGACCACCGGCAGGAATATGCCGAGATTCTGACGCAGCTGCCCCAGCAGGTCGAAGAAGCGCTCGCCGCTGCGCACCTCCTGGTGGAAGGTCGAGACCAGCGACGCGTCCGCCCAGGGGCCGCGGCTGCCCCAGGGCGTGTTCTGCACCACATCGTCGATGCTGGCGCACAGCGCGTAATGGGACAGGCGGATCTGCTCCATCGGCAGGCTCTGGTCGCGCAGGGCCTTCTCGAAGCGGCGCATCTCCTGGATCGTGCTGTCGCGGAGGGCGGCGGGATCCGGCACTGTGAAGACGTTGCGCAGCCGGGCCAGCAGCGACAGCAGCGGCGCCGCGGCGGCCGTGATCGGCGAGACGCCGACCGGCGGCAGCTCCGCGAACTCGACCCCCGCCCCGGGGGCTTCCGCAGGCGCCTCGCCGGCATCGGTCTGGAGGGCTGTGGATGCTGCGGGCCGGGCCGCAGCGGGGGCCGGCCGGCCGCCTGGAATCGGGCGGATGACGGTGCGTTCGTCGTCGTCCGGCTCGGCGAAGGGATTATCGCTCATGCGCGCGTCCCTCAGCCCCGGATCGACCAGAGGTCCAGCGCCAGGTTCGGGAAGTCACCCGAGACATGGACGGCGAAGCCGCCGGACGCCTGCATCTGCTGCCAATGCGGGCTGTTGCGGTCGAGTTCGAAATACTGGGCGCCGGCGATGAACGGCATCTGCCGCGGGGCCACGGGCAGGGCCTGCAGCTCGATGCCCGGCAGGGCCACGTTGACCAGTTCGCGGATATGCTCCACCGCCCCGATCTTGGCCTTGCCCGGGAAGGTGCGCCGCAGCGCCTCCGCCGGCATATCGGCCTGCACCACCAGCACGAAGCTCGACCCGTTGAGCAGGGTGCGGTCCAGGATCGGGCCGACCCGGACGCCGTGCCGGCGCTCCTGCAGCGGGATCCGGATCGCCGTCTGCTCCAGCACCGCCGAGAGCGACCGGCGGACATCCGCCATCACCGGGGTGAAGCTGCGCTGCAGGTCTTCATGGCGATAGGCGGGATAGGTGTTGGGCCGGCGCCGCGCGTCGGTGAAGGTCGCGAGCTCGCCCGCCATCTGGACCAGGATGCCGTACAGGGTCTCCGGATGGATGTTCGCGGCATCGGCGAGATGGCTGACCAGGGCCTGCCAGCGGTTGACCGATTGCAGCAGCAGGAAGTCGGCGACCTCGGTGTTGCTCTTGGTGCCGACCGCGGTCAGGCGCCCGGCGATGGCTTCGCCGCGCTGGCTCAGCATGCCGGCCAGCTCTACCATCAGCCCGGCCAGCGGCGCCACCGCGGAACAGGTCAGGGCCGGCGGGATCCAGCGGTCGTCCAGCACCACGCGCCGGTCCGGCGTCACCTCGGTGATCCGCGCCAGGGGCAGGCAGATGTAGCCGTCGCGGTCGTCGGTCTCGAGCATGTAGCGCAGCCGGAGCTGCCCGATCTGCAGTTCGGCCGGCTGCGGCGTGCCGGAATGGGTGTCGTAGGCCTCGAACGGGCGCGACCGGTAACGCCCCTCCTCATTGACCGCGCCGATCTCGACCGAGCCCTGCTGGCGCACCTGGACCGCGAGGTAGACGAGCACGTTGCGGGCCGTGTCGGCCACCTCCAGCGGCGGCGGCAGGTCGGCCTCGCCCGGCGTGGCGAACGGCGTGCCGTCCTCGAACACCCCGACCGCGGAGGCGATCGCGAAGCGTCCGGTGGCCAGCAGGTCGCGCGACAGGGTCATCTCGATCAGGCCCCAGGGATGGGGCCGCAATGCCATGAAGCTGCCCCGGATCTGGGCCTCGACCCAGCGGTCCTGCTGCTGGAAATGCTGGGCGCGAAGGAACATTCCTTCCTGCCACGCGATCCGACTGCTCCACGTCACGTCGTTCTCCTCGGAAACGCATCCTGCGTCGCCCGTTGCGGCCGCGCGGCTCCGCCCTGCGGAGGCCAGTCGCGGCCGATGTCATTGCCGGACATCCGGGGCCGGCCCCGGACCCTGCGGGCGGCGCACCGACCGGCGGCGCATGGCTATTCGCCGAGCTGTTCCGCGATCTCGGTCATCGCGAGCTCATAGGCGCGGGCGAAGGATTTGCCGAACACGCTGTCGAAATCATCGGCCAGGGCCTGCACGATGCCGCCGTACAGCGCCTCGTAGGCGTCCCAGCTGCGGGCCTTGCGGCGGCCCGGCAGCAGGTCCAGCGTCTCGGGCTCGACCTTGGCCGTCACGCGGGCCGGGGCCAGCTCGGCCACCAGGTGCTGGACCGCCTGCTGCATCGCCGACGACATCGCCAGCTCGTGCAGCCGCATGTCGCGCAAGGCGTCGGCCACGGCGTCCTTCGCCGTCATGTCGCTGCGGCGGCCGACCCCCAGCAGCGCCGCCAGCGCGTCCTCGTCGTCGGCGGAGAACTTCAGCGGGTTGTTGCCGGCGGGCCGGATCAGGGTCTGCTCGATGCGGAACTCGCCCTTGACCGCCGCGCGGGCGATCATCATGCGGCGCAGGCCGGTGACCATGGCGCGGAACGCCCCGCCCAGGCCGCGCAGCGTTTCGATCGGATCGCCCTGGGCGACGCCCTGGACCCCGGCGCCGGCGATGAAGGCGGCCAGCGCCTCCTCCAGCGATCCGCCCTGATAGGCGGCCACAGGCGCCTGCTGGACAGGGGGTGGGAGGATCGACGGGGCGGGAGTCGGCTGGGTGGCCGCGGGCTCCGCCTCGGCCACCTCCGCAATGGCCGGTGGCACGGCCGCGATCTGCTCCGCTGTGGCCGGTCCGGCCGGCGCCGGCGCGGCGTCGTCCAGGTCCCAGTCGTCGGGCAGCAGCTCTAGGGTGGTGCGCGGCGCGCGAAAACTCTCCTGGATCACCGGCGCGTGATCGGAGATCGCCCGGGGCGTGTCGAGGAACTTGCCCACCGACCATCCGCCCGGCTCGGCCGCATCCAGGGCCACGTCGTCGGACGGCAGCGCGACGGCCAGCGGATCGGCCCCCAGCACCGGGAAGGGATCGCTGGTGAACCGGTCACTGTTGAGAGATTCGGGCCGGCTGTCGCGGGCCGGGGCGTCGCGGGGCAGGGCCGAGGGCTGGCGGTCGAACACCGCCTCGATCTCATAGGCGCCGAAGACCAGCCGGTCGCCGTCCCGCAGCAGGCGCGGCGCATCGGCGTCCACCCGGTCGGTCAGCTGGTTCAGGAAGGTGCCGTTGGTGCTGGTGTCGGTGACCCGCCAGGCGTTGCCGTCGAAGGCCACCACGCAATGCCGCTTGGACAGCACCCGCTCCGGATCCGGCAACACCCAGTCGCATTCGGTGCCGCGGCCGATGGTGAACTCGCCGCCGCCCACGGTGCGGGTTTCCGGCGGCACCCCGTCGGGGCAGCGCAGGATGCTCAGCGTCAGCGTCATGGCACCGTTCCGGCCGGCATGGTTACGGCCCATTCGCCGAACGGGCGCAGCTGTAGACCTGGACGTCCGCGATGTCGGTCAGGACACTGGCGTTACCGCTGGTCTTCCACGCGTATTTCTCGTTGGCGTAGAGGCGGTCCTTCACGTCGGGCACCAGCTTCAGATAGTTGATGCTGCCGCCGTCGAGGCTGACCAGCGCCTGCTGGCTGCGGTCGTCATAGGTGACCGTGAGGCGCCGGCCCTTCTGGCCGGAGGCAACGGCACCGCCCTTGGCCGGGGCCTGGTCCGACGGCACGCATTGATAGGTGGCCGTTTCCCGCGCGCCAAGGCCCGCTCCGCGCTGATCGCAGCCTGCCAGCAGGACGACAAGGGCGACCGCGACTCCCAACCTGATCATGCAGATCTCCGTAAACTCGGCCAGTCCAGGCAATGTGTTGTCGCAAACAGACCCAGTCACACAGGTCAAAACCACGACATCAATGAGCGGAGACCATCCAGGTCTGAGGCTACGGCTTGATTTCAGACCCGAGGGAAAATGCTACAGCTGCAACACATGCAGCCCCTGCCCGCTTGAGCACTCAAGCCCCCAGCCGGTCCGAGACGACCGACCAGTTGACGATGGTCTCGAGCACGGCCTTGACGTGGTCGGGGCGGCGGTTCTGGTAGTCCAGGTAGTAGGCGTGTTCCCAGACATCGATGCCGAACAGCGGCTGGCCGCCATGGGCGAAGGGCGAGTCTGCGTTCGAGCTGCCGACCAGGCTGAGCTTGCCGGCATCGGCCACCAGCCAGACCCAGCCGCTGCCGAACACCTTGCCGGCAGCCTCGGTGGTGGCCTTGACCAGCCCGGCCTGGTCGCCGAAGGCGTCGGCGATGGCGGCGGCCAGCTGGCCCTGCGGCGCCTTCGGCCCGCCGGGGGTGAACTGCTCCCAGTACAGATCGTGGTTCCAGGCCTGGCCGGCCTGGTTGAAGATCGCGGTGTCCTTGGCCGTGGCGGCCTTCACCACCACCTCGGCCAGGGTCATCGACTCATAGGGCGTGCCGGGCACCAGCTTGTTCAGCGTGTCGAAATAGGCCTTGTGGTGCTTGCCGTAGTGCAGGCCGACGGTCTCGGCGCTGATGGTCGGGGCCAGCGCGCTCTCGGCAAAGGGCAGCTTCGGCTGCACGAACGGGCCGGGGGCGTTGACCGACGCCGCCGCGGCGAGGCGGCGGTCGCCGATGGTGATCGGCCGGGGCAGCGCATGCGGGATGCCGCCGGTCGTGACCGCGGCCCCGGCCGGACGGGAAAGCACGGTCCCGGCGGCGAAGGCGGCAGTGCCGCCGAGGATCAGGGCTTCGCGTCGATTCATCGGGATTTCTCGGCTTCAGGACATGCTGAAAGCATTGCCCCGGGCCGTTACCGGACGATTTCACCCCTGCGGAACCCGGCTACTGCTGTAACGCCGTGAGGCATCATCGAGCGTTGCTGCAGCGTGCCGCCAGTGCCCTGGCCCCGGCGACGGACAGGCCGTCGCCCGATCGCGCGACCCTGTCGGGGAAGGTCGCTGCGGCCAGGCGGGTCAGCACGTCGCCGGGCGGCAGCTCCAGGAACAGCGTGGCGCCGTGTTCGGCCAGCAGGGTGGTGGCGTCGTCCCAGCGCACCGGATGCGCCAGGTTGGTTGCCAGCTCCTCGCGCACCGCGGCGGCGTCGCGCAGCGCCCGGGCCCGGCGGTTTCCGACATAGAGCCGGCGCGGCGCCGCGATCGGCACGGCGGCGACCGCGGCGGTCAGCGCCGCGGCGGGCCCATCCATCAGCGGGCAATGCGACGGCACCGCCACGGCCAGCCGCTCGGCCCGGCGCGCGCCCGCCTGCCGCGCCGTTTCGATCGCGCGATCCAGCGCCGCGTCGGCGCCGCTGAGCACGAATTCGGCCGGCCCGTTGAGGTTGGCGAGATAGAGCGGCGCGGCCGCCCCGCCGGTCGCGGCGACGATCTGCTCCACCCGCCGCTGCGGCAGGCCGACCAGGACGGCGAGCCCGTATCCGGCGGGGTAGGCCTGCTCCATCAACCGCCCACGCAAGGCGACCAGCGGCAGGGCATCGGCGAAGGCCAGCGCGCCGGCCACCACCGCGGCGGTGAAGGACCCGATCGACAGCCCGGCGACCGCGTCCGGCACCACCCCTTCGGCGGCGAGGGCGCGGGCGGTGGCGACACCGGCGATCACCACGGAGAGCTGCACCGCCACGGTCGAGCGCAGCGCGACCTCACCGTCGAGGTCGCGCACGTCGCGCCCGAGCACGCCGCCGGCCTCGTCGAGCGTCGCGGCGATGGCGGGATGGTCGGGCAGGCGGTGCAGGAACCCCGGGCTCTGCGCCCCCTGCCCCGGACACAGGAAGGCGATGCTCATGGCGAGGCCGGCCACGGGTCGTCGACCAGCCGTGGGCCGTGGAGCGTCTTCACCACCAGGGGCCGGCCGCCGGCCGCGACCTCCGCCAGGCTGCAGCCGCCCAGCGGCGTCTCCAGCACGACATCGACCCGCACCGGCAGCCGCGCCAGGGCGGAGACCAGACGATCCGACAGGTCGCGGCCGATCCGGTGGGGCGCGCGCAGGACGATGTCGAGATCGCTGTCCCGATGCGCCGCGGGATGGCCGGTGGCGAGTTCGAAGCCGACGCTGCCGGCCGGCCCCCAGGCCCGGCCGCCCAGCAGCTCCGCCACCGGGTCGAGGATGGCCAGCGCCGGAACATCGCCGCGGCGGGCATGGCCGCGCCACGCGGCGGCGGTGGCGAGATCTTCGGGGGTGCGGACGGCCACGACCGCATCGGCCGGCAGCCAGGCGGCGCAGCGCTCGCCGCGCCCGGCACCGCGGATGCCGACCGGCAGCTGGCCGTCGCGCGGCGGGGCGCGCCGGACCACGACCCAGGGGACGGCGTCGAGCGAGGCGACGGCCCAATTCGGCAACTCGCCGAGCCGCCCGGGATCGATCCGTAGCAGGTCATGGGGAAGGACTGATGCGTCCCCTCCCCCACGCCCTTCATCGTCATTGCGAGCGTAGCGAAGCAATCCATCGGGCCGTCCAAGCGGCGCCATGGATTGCTTCGTCGGCTTCGCCTCCTCGCAATGACGGGGTGGGGGCTCCTGGGGAGACCCCTCAGGCGAGGCCCCCTCGCCCTTCACCACGGTCAGGCCGCGTCCCATTGCTCCGCCAGCCGCTGGCGCACCGCGATCGAGGCGGCGCGGGTGTCGTGGGCGGCGGGCGAGTCCAGCCGGCAGGACAGATCGCGATCGCCCCGGGCGCGGATGTCGGCCACGGCCTGCGCCAGCTCCGTCCGCACCCGCTCGACGTCCGCAGGCCCTGGCGCATCCGCCGCGACGCCCTCGATCAGCCGGTGCAGCAGGCCGAGCTTGGCGAAGCTGCGCACGCCATAGGCCATCGGCGGGATCTGCTCGCCCAGCCGGTCCAGCTCCGCCACCGTGCGGCGGGTGACGCGGGCGGCGGCCTCGCGGCCCATGGCATGGACCAGCACACCGTCATCATCCAGCGCCAGGAGGCGGTTGGCCTGGTAGCCATGGGCCAGGAAGGCGCCGGACATGGCCTTGCCGACCAGCAGCGCCACCACCGGATGGCTGGCCAGCCGGGCGGCGGCATAGGCGTCCGCCGCCGCGGCGCAGGCGAGGTGGACGCCCAGCAGTTCCTCCAACCGGCCATAGGCCTGGCTGGTGACGTCGACCAGCGCCACGATCGGGCGGCGGGATCCGTCCCGGTCCGCGGCGATCACCGCCTGGACCGCGGCGGCCAGCCCCCACCCCTCCTCCAGCCCGACCTCGCCCTGGCGGGCACGGGGGAAGCGGTTGGCCGGGTCCGGCACCACCGCGATGAAGCGGGCGGTCTCGCCGCCGAGATCGGCGTCGGCGGTCAGCACCGTGGAGGTGCCGGCGACCGTGGCCGGGGCCTGCCCGGTCAGGGCCGCCAGCCAGGTCCGGCCGCGGCTGCTCAGGGATGCGCTGGTGCTCATGGCATGTCCTCGCCCCACAGGGTTCGCAGGTCGTTCGGCGATGGCGGTGCGGCCGGGTCGATCGCCGCCAGCCGGGCCCGCCAGGTCTCGACCGCCGCGCTGCGGGGCCGGGCCGGAACGCCCGCGGCGAAGGCGGCGCGGACGGCGGCGGCAATGGCCGCGACATCGTCCCCGACCAGCGTGTCCACCAGGTCCGCGGCGTGCCGCTGCTCACCGCCGATCAGGCTCCAGATCAGCCGGCGGTCCGACGAGTCGAGCTCCTCGATTCCGGCCTCCTGCTCGATCACCTCCGGCCCGTTCATGCCGAGCCGGCCCTGCCGGGTCACGATCAGCGTGCTGCACAGCGCGGCCGCCAGCGACATGCCGCCGAAGCAGCCGACCAGGCCGGAGATGACGCCGACCACCGGGACATGCGGGCGCAGCGCCAGGATGGCGGCGTGGATCTCGGCGATGGCGGCAAGGCCCAGATTGGCCTCTTGCAGCCGCACGCCGCCGGTCTCGAACAGGATCACCGGCCGGGTCGGCACGCCCTTGCGGTGGTCGGCCAGGGCCCGCTCCAGCGCGCCGGCGATCTTGGCGCCGGCGACCTCGCCCATGCTGCCGCCCTGGAAGGCGCTTTCGATGGCGGCGACCACCGCGGGCTGGCCGTCGATGGTTCCGCGGGCCAGCACCACCCCGTCATCCGCCTGGGTGACGATGCCCTGCAACGGCAGCCAGGGCGAGGTCAGCCGGTCGAACGGCCCGAGGATCTCGCGGAAGCTGCCGTCGTCGAGCAGCGCCCGGGCGCGGTCGCGGGCGGTCAGCTCGATGAAGCTGTCGCGCGAAACGATGGCGTTCATGATCTCGTCGCCTCCACCGCCTGTTCGAGGCGCAGCGCCACCATCCCCGGCGTCGCGCCGAAATCGTTGATCTCCACCGCCGCGGCGACGGCATGGCGTTCGAAGAAGCGGTCCAGCACCGCCTTCCACACCGCGCCATAGCCGTCGACGCTGGTGCTGACCACCACGCGCGCCCGCCCGTCCGGCGAGGGCTCGATCAGCACTTCGAGGTTGCCGGAGCCGACGACGCCGACATGGGCGCGCTTCGGCACCGGGGCGGTGGCGGGATAGTCGAAGGTCAGGCGTTCCATGGGGCGAACCTCCGGTCGATGCAGTCGAGGAACAGGGTGGCGGCCAGCAGGTCGGCCGACCCGCCGGGCGAGGCCCAGCGCGCCAGCAGGTCGGCGTCGAGCACGGCGAGACGCGCCCGCCCGGCCGGATGCGCGGTGCCGCCGGCGGCGAGCACGGCGCGCGCGCCGGCCTGCGCCGCGTCGAGCGCACCCTGGCCGCCGCGATGCAGCAGGCAGGTGTCGTCGAGCGACGCCATGATCGCCAGCAGCGCGTCGAGCCGCGCTTCCGTCTCGCCGGCCCCGGCGCCGCGGGCGGCGCGCAGGGCGGGCAGGCCGACCGCGACCGCATGGGGGAAGCCGTCCCAGGCCTCGCCGCGGGCGCCGGATACCCCGTGCAGGTCCCGCACGTGGGTGCCGTGGCTGGCGGCCCGGGGCGCGAAACGGTCGGGGTTGCGGGCGATGGCGCCGGCGATGCCGCCGATGCGCCGGGGAGAGGCACCGCCCGCGATCACCGCGCCGGCCAGCAGCAGGCCGAGGGCCCAGATCGCGCCACGATGGGCGTTGCTGCCGCCGGTCGCCGCCATCATGGCGCGCTCGCCGTCGCGGCCGATCGCGGCTAGGTCCTCGCGCAGGAACCGGTCCGGCACGCGGCCGGCCGCGGCCTCGGCCATATCCCGGAAGGCCGGCCGCAGCGACCGCGCGGAGCGGTGCAGCAGGGCGAGGTCGAGATCGTGGTGGGCGCCGGAGCCGCGGCGGTCGACCAGCCCCGGCTTGGGGGTCAGCTCGGCCTCCTCGATCAGGGCCCAGACGGCGAGGTCGGCGAGGCCGTCCACGCCGGGCCAGGCCTCGGCGCGATCGACCAGAGCGAGAGCAGCGGCGGCCATGACGCTCACCAGCCGCGGAACCGGGCGGGCGGGTCGTAGAGGCCGCCGGACCAGGTCACCAGATCGTCGATCGAGCGCGCAGCCAGCAGCGACCGGTTGGCCTGCAGCCGGCTGACGCCGATGTCCTCGGGGAAGGCGACGATGCCGCGCGCCCGCAGGTCGGCGGTGCGCTTCGCCTCCGCCCGCCGCCCGATCTCGGTGGCGCCGGCCACCGCGGCGATGGCGGCCCGCCGCTCCTCCCCGCCCTCGGCCTTGTAGAGATAGGCGATGCCCTCCTCGGTCACGACATGCGAGACGTCGTCGCCATAGATCATCACCGGCGCGATCGGCATGCCGTTCTTGCGGCCGACCTCGACCGCGTCGAGGGTGTCGACGAAGGCTGGCACGCCGCCCGCCTTGAAGGTCTCGACCGTCTGCACCACCAGCTTGCGGCCGCGGGCGACCGGTTCCTTCGAGGTCATCAGGCTGAGCCAGGCCTCGCTGGCATGGCGGCGGCCGCGCGGATCATGCCCCATATTGGGGGCGCCGCCGAACCCGGCCAGCCGGCCGAGGGTGACGGTGGAGGAGTTGCCGTCGGCGTCCATCTGCAGGGTCGAGCCGATGAACAGGTCGACGCCGTACTGCCCGGCGAGCTGGCAGAACACGCGGTTCGACCGCAGGCTGCCGTCGCTGCCGACGAAGAAGATGTCGGGCCGGGCGCGGATGTATTCGCCCATGCCGACCTCGCTGCCGAAGCAGTGGATGCTCTCGACCCAGCCGCTCTCGATCGCTGGGATCAGCGTGGGGTGCGGGTTCAGCGCCCAGTTGCGGCAGATCTTGCCCTTCAGCCCCAGGCTCTCGCCATAGGTCGGCAGCAGCAGTTCCACCGCCGCGGTGTCGAAGCCGATGCCATGGTTCAAGGCGGTGACCCCATGGCGCTCGTAGATCCCGCGGATGATCATCATCCCCATCAGGATCTGCAGCTCGTTGATGTGGCGGGGGTCGCGGGTGAACAGCGGCTCGACCGCGAAGGGCCGGTCGGCCTCGACCACGAAATCGACCCAGGAGGCCGGGATGTCGACCCGCGGCAGCTCGTCGACGATCCGGTCGACCTGGGCCACCACCACGCCGTGGCGGAAGGCCGTGGCCTCGACGATGGTCGGCGTGTCCTCGGTGTTGGCGCCGGTGTAGAGGTTGCCGTGCCGGTCGGCCTGTTCGGCGCAGACCAGGGCCACCTGCGGCGTCAGGTCGACGAACATCCGGGCGTAGAGCTCGATGTAGGTGTAGATCGCGCCGATCTCGAGCTTGCCGTCCTCCAGCAGCTGGGCGACGCGCAGGCTCTGCGGCCCGGCGAAGGAGAAGTCGACCTTGCGGGCGATGCCGCGCTCGAACAGGTCGAGATGCTCGCGCCGGCCCAGCGTCGAGATCAGCAGGTGCAGGTCGTGCACCTTGCCGGGGTCGACCTCGGCCAGGGACCGCGACAGGAAGTCCGCCTGCTTCTGGTTGTCGCCCTCGAGCGCGACCCGGTCGCCCGGCTCGATCAGCGCCTCTAGCGCCGCGACGATGCGGTCCGGCCGCAGCACCCGGCCGTCGGCGAAGGCGGCCATCCGTTCGACGCGTCGCTGCTTGCGGAGGGGCAGCTTCGACCAGCTTTGGGCGGCATCCATGCGCAATCTCCGCAGGCTTGGCGGACCCGAGGCCCACCGTGTACCGATGCGATTGTCGTTTCCTCAATATGAATACCGGAGTGACGATCCGCAAGCCTTAAAAATACACATAGCCCATTAAATCGAGTTTATGAGCACACAACACCATAAGTCAGGCGCGTCTGGATACGCCGCCGAACCCGGCCCCCTGGCCGCGCAGCCGGGACGATGAGCCGCGCCCTATACACAAGTATGATCGCCGCACCCCACATGGTTACCGCAATGACCGCCAATATAGTGGCGGCGATCGCGCCGAAGGCGTCTGCTTCTCCGGCGCATCAATGTCGGGATCGCCATCATGGCCAGCGCCGGGAAGCTGAACGTTCCCCCTGAATTGCAGATCGCACCGCCGGCCGGATCCCGACCCTTGAGCAAGCGTGCCAATCGGCCTTGGCCGACGGCGCGGAAGAAGCCCCGGACACCCCATGTCCCGGCCCTCGCCTCGCCGCCTCCCCGAGAAGACGATCGACGCGTGGATCCCACGACGCCGCCGCGCCAGGCCGGCGCGACGGCGTGCGGTCCGGCTCCTCAAAAGCCGGGACCACGACACTGACTGGAGGAAAGTCATGACCATGTTCACCCGCCGCAACGCGCTCACGACGATGGCCGCCGGCGGCCTCGCCGTCGCCGCCACCGCCGCGCATGCCCAAGGCGCGGACGCCCTGCAGCCGAAGACCCCCGGTCGCGGCGGCACCGATCCGGGCCCGCGCGATCTGGTGCGCGACCAGGAGAATCCGAGCTTCCTGAACCCGCCGCGGACCGACAGCGGCACGTTCCAGAACCTGCGCTACTCGTTCTCCGACTCGCATATGCGCCAGGAAGAGGGCGGCTGGACCCGTCAGGTCACGATCCGTGAGCTCAGCGTCTCCAAGAACATCGCGGGCGTGAACATGCGCCTGAACGCCGGCGGCACGCGCGAGCTGCATTGGCACAAGCAGGCGGAGTGGGCCTACATGCTCTATGGCGAGGCGCGGATCTCCGCGGTCGACGCCGCGGGCAACAACTTCGTCGACGATGTCGGCGTCGGCGACCTCTGGTACTTCCCCTCGGGCATCCCGCATTCGATCCAGGGTCTTGGGAAGGACGGCTGCGAATTCCTGCTCGTCTTCGACGACGGCGAATTTGACGAGGACGGCACCTTCCTGCTGAGCGACTGGTTCAAGCATGTGCCGACCGACGTGCTGGGCAAGAATTTCGGTGTCGATCCGAAGTATTTCGGCCACACGCCGGACCCGCATGAGCGCTACATCTTCAACCTGCCGGTGCCGGGCCCGCTGGCCGGCGACAAGATCGCCGGCGCGAAGCAGGTGCCCCAGGTCTTCAGCCACAAGATGATGGCGCAGGAGCCGATCCGGACCAAGGGCGGCACGGTCCGCATCACCGATTCCTCGGTGTTCCCGGCCTCCAAGACGATCGCGGCGGCGCTGGTCGAGATCGAGCCGGGCGGGATGCGGGAACTGCACTGGCACCCGAACGCCGATGAGTGGCAGTACTACATCGAAGGCCAGGCCCGGATGGGCGTGTTCGGCGCGGTCGGGTCCGCCCGCACCATCGACTACGTGGCCGGCGACGTCGGCTACGTGCCCTTCGCCATGGGCCACTATATCGAGAACACCGGCACCACGACGCTGCGCTTCCTCGAGATGTTCAAGAGCGGCTATTACGCCGACGTCTCGCTGAACCAGTGGCTGGCCCTGACGCCGCCGGAGCTGGTGCAGGGCCATCTGAACCTCGACAAAACAGTCATGGACGCGCTGCGCAAGCAGAAGTCGCCGGTGGTTCCCAGCTGACGCCGGCGCCATGACAGCGCCCGGCCCTGTCCCCCATGCGACAGGGCCGGCATCGGGAGGGGGAAGACCGCCAGCGGGGCCTGCTCGGGTTCCCGATGCCGCAGATGAGGAAAGTGGGCGATGTACCGCGACACGATTGCCAAATACGCCGACGCCGGCGCGCACAAGGCCGAGATGGTCAGGCTGCACCTGGTCAGCTTCCTGATCGGGTCGGCCCTGGCCGGCGCCTATATCGGCTTCGGCGACATTTTCATGTTCACCGTGGGCGCCCATGCCGACCCGGCCTGGGCGCATCTGGTCATGGGGGCGGTGTTCGCCTCGGCCCTGACCATTGTGATCTTCGCGGGGTCGGAGCTGTTCACCGGCACCGCGATGTACATGCCCTTCGCCGTGCTGCGCGGCGCGAGCACCACGCTGGACATGGTGCTGGTGTGGATCTCCTGCTGGGTCGGCAACCTGGTCGGCGCCGTGGTGCTGGCGGCGCTGCTGCACATGGCCGGCGGCGGTACCCTGCTGACCGACGGCAGCAGCGAGTTCTTCGGCGTGGTCGCGGCCAAGATGGCCGCGCCGGGCTATGAGCTGTTCGCCCGCGGCCTGCTGTGCAACTGGCTGGTCTGCCTCGCCATCTGGATGTGCGGCCGCACCGAGAACGACGCGGCCAAGATCGCGCTGATCTTCTGGCCGATCGCCATCTTCGTCGCCTGCGGCTTCGAGCATTCGGTCGCCAACATGTTCGTGTTCGCGCTGGCGCTGCTGGGCGAACATCCCGACACTGTCACCTTCGGCGGCGCGGTCCACAATCTGCTGTGGGTGACGCTCGGCAACCTGGTCGGCGGCGGCCTGATGGTCGGGCTGGGATACTGGGCGCAGGAGCGCGGCAGCGGCCGCGAGGCCGAAGCCGGTGTTGCAGCCCCGGCGGCATCCCGGCCGTCGAATGCCATGCCCCGGGCGTGACGGGGTTCCGTCGGCGGTAGTCGATCTTGTTCAAGGAGCAGTGCCATGGCCAAGACCAAGGATCAGGACGTTCCCGGCGTCAAAGCCTATGACGGGCCGGCCGGCGGCTGGGGCGCGCTGGGCGCGGTGGCCCGGGCGATCAAGGACCAGATGGCGATCGCCGAGGACACCCGGGCGCTGCTGCGGATGAACCAGCCGGCGGGGTTCGACTGCCCCGGCTGCGCCTGGCCCGACCCGAAGCACACCTCGTCCTTCGAGTTCTGCGAGAACGGCGCCAAGGCGGTGTCGTGGGAGACCACGAGCAAGCGCACCACGCCGGAGTTCTTCGTCGCGCACACCGTTGCCGAGCTGTGGACCTGGTCGGACTACGCGCTGGAGGATGAGGGCCGGCTGACCCATCCGATGGCCTATGACCGGGCCACCGACCGCTACCTGCCGGTCTCGTGGGACGACGCGTTCCGGCGCATCGGCGAGACGCTGCAGGGCTATGACGACCCCGACGTGGTCGAGTTCTATACCTCGGGCCGGACCTCGAACGAGGCCGCGTTCCTGTACCAGATCTTCGTCCGGGAATACGGCACCAACAACTTCCCCGACTGCTCGAACATGTGCCATGAGGCGACCAGCGTCGGCCTGCCGGTGTCGATCGGCGTCGGCAAGGGCACCGTGACGCTGGAGGATTTCGACCTCTGCGACGCGATCTTCTGCATCGGCCACAACCCCGGCACCAACCACCCGCGCATGCTGACCACCCTGCGCGAGGCGGCGAAGCGCGGCGTGCCCATCGTGGTGTTCAACCCGCTGCGCGAACGGGGGCTGGAGCGCTTCGCCGCGCCGCAGAGCCCGCTGGAGATGCTGACCCTCGGCTCGACCCCGATCGCCTCGGCCTACCACCAGGTCAAGGTCGGCGGCGACGTCGCGGTGTTCAAGGGCATGATGAAGGCCCTGCTGGCCGCAGACGCTGCGGCCATCGCCGCCGGCGGCGACAGCCTGCTCGACCGGGCCTTCATCGCCGAGCACACCACCGGCTTCAAGGCGCTGGCGGCGGATCTGGAGACCGTGTCCTGGGAGGTGATCGAGGCCCAGTCCGGCCTGCCGCGCGCGGCCATCGAATCCGCGGCGCAGGTCTATGCCGCCGCCAAGAACGTCATCATCTGCTACGGCATGGGGCTGACCCAGCACCTGCACGGCACCTCGAACGTGCAGCAGCTCGCCAACCTGCTGCTGCTGCGCGGCAACATCGGCCGGCCGGGCGCCGGCATCTGCCCGCTGCGCGGCCATTCCAACGTCCAGGGCGACCGCACCGTCGGCATCACCGAGATCCCGTCGGACGGGCTGCTGAACGCGATCCAGCAGATCTTCGGCTTCGACCCGCCGCGCGGGAAGGGCCACAACGCGGTGGAATCGATCCAGGCGATCTGCGAGGGCCGGTCTAAGGCGATCATCTGCCTGGGCGGCAACCTGGCCGTCGCGATGTCCGACCCGGAGGCGGTGTTCGCCGGCATGCGCAAGCTGGACCTCGCTGTGCACATCGCCACCAAGCTGAACCGCTCGCACCTGCTGCTGGCGCGGGAGTCGATCATCCTGCCCTGCCTCGGCCGCACCGAGATCGACATCCAGGAGACCGGCGCGCAATCCGTCACGGTCGAGGATTCGATGTCGATGGTGCACGCCTCGCGCGGCACCCTGCCCCCGGCCTCGGACCAGCTGCGGTCGGAGCCGGCGATCGTCGCCGGGCTGGCGCTGGCGACGCTGCCGGGCACCAAGGTCGACTGGGCCGGCCTGGTCGCCGACTATGCCCGCATCCGCGACAAGATCGAGGCGGTCTACCCCGACTTCCACGATTTCAACGCCCGCATCGCCACCCCCGGCGGCTTCCGACTGACCGTCGCGGCGTCGGACCGCAAGTGGCTGACGCCATCGGGCAAGGCGAACTTCCTGGTCTGCGCCGGGGTCGAGGAGGATCCGCGGGCCAGCGGCGCCGGCGCGCTGCGCCTGACCACCATCCGCAGCCACGACCAGTACAACACCACGATCTACGGGCTGAACGACCGCTACCGCGGCATCACCGGCCGGCGCGACGTGATCTTCCTGAACCAGCAGGACCTCGCGGCGCTGGGCCTCAGCCACGGCGACCGCATCGACATCGAGACCGTGGCCGAAGGCGAGGACCGGCCCCGCGTGCTGCACGGCATGACCGCCGTGGCGCACGACATCGCCGCCGGGTCGGCCGCGGCGTATTATCCGGAGGCCAACGGGCTGGTGGCGCTGGGCCAGTATGACGAGCGCAGCGGCACCCCGGCCTACAAGTCGATCCCGGTGACGATCCGCCGGGCCGCCTAGGTCGAGGCTCGATCAAAGCTGGAAGACTTGCCCGCTATGTCGAGGTGAATGTCGGCCTTTTCCTACTGGTTTTCGCCGGCCTGCGGGGCAACGTTTTCAATTGGGGCATCGGCGGGTCTGGTGGGACCGGCCGGCACATGCGATTTCTCGAACGCCATTGCGACCGCGAGGGAAGACAAGAAGATCGCTAAAAGTGCACTGTCAACGCAATCCCGATCGGCTGACAGATCGTCAGCTTCGTGGCAGGGTGGCATGCATGTTCCCGGAGCGCCTCGAGACCGCCAGACTGATGCTTCGGCCGATCGCGCCGGGCGATGCCGCGGCCATCTTCGACGGATATGCTCAGGATCCGGAGGTGACCCGCTTTCTGACATGGCGACCTCACGTCGCGATCACGGAGACAGAGGCGCACATCGCTCGCTGCCAGGTTGAGGCGCAGTCGAAGACCTATGTGCTGGTTGGCAAGCGTGACGGGAAGATCATTGGCTCATTCGCCCTGCGGCACCCCGCCCCGCATCGTCTCGGATACGGATATGTCCTTGCGCGCCCGTTCTGGGGGATGGGGCTGATGACCGAAGTGCTGTCACATGCGACGCAGTGGGCGCTGGATCAGCGCGATATCTGGCGCATCGGAGACGTCTGCGACTGCGAGAATATCGGCTCCGCCCGGGTGATGGAGAAGGTCGGCCTGGAGCGCGAAGGGCTGCTTCGCCGATGGATCATGCATCCGAATGTCAGCAGCGAGCCGCGTGACTGTTTCGCCTACGCAAGGTCAAGGTAGACTCCGCCAAGCTCGGCCGCGTTAGGCCGAACCCGGCTTGACTGGTCAGGTTCTCTTTGGAGAGCCACGGGCGATGTCCGCCAATGGTGCGAGGCAGACGCGGCCGTGACGTCCGACAGTGACCGCTTTCCGCCCAGAGACAACGATTTCACCCGCGCCATCCCCGATCACCGCCCCGACCCCACCGGCGCCACTCCGGCACGCCCGCACGCCGCCTCGATCCAGTCGGCCAGGACCTGGCCGTCGAAGGGCTTGCGCAGGATGCGGGCGGCCGGCCCGGCATGCTGCCGCACCCGCGCCTCGGAATAGGCGGTGATGAAGATGAACGGCACCGCCGATCCGCGCCCGTGCATCTCGCAATAGAGGTCGATCCCGCTCATGCCCGGCATCTGCACGTCGGTGATGACGCAGGCGACCTCGTCCCGGTCTGGCGCGGCCAAGAACTGCTCCGCCGACGGGAAGGTCCGGACGGCGAAGCCGAACGACCGCACCAGGCTGCCGGTCGCCCGGCCGACCGAGGCGTCGTCATCGACAATCGCAACCACGGGGGACCGCGGCATGGGCCCGTCTCCACACTGGGCGCGACCGGCGGCCGCGCGGCGGACAGAGAGCGACCGATCCAGGCGATGATGCGCCGGCCGGGCGGCCCCGAAAATCATACGGAGGTTTTAGTCGACCGACCGGTTGCGATGCCGGGCCTCGAGCGCATCGGCGATGCGCACGAGGTCGGTGATCGACCGCGCCATCATCTTCTTCATGACATGGCCGCGATGGATCTTCACCGTGATCTCGCTGAGGCCCAGCCGGCCGGCGATCTCCTTGTTCATCAGGCCGGAAGTGACCAGCGCCATGATCTGCCGTTCGCGCGGCGTCAGCGTCTCGTACCGGCTCTCGATGCCGGAGAACTGGTGCTCGGCCGCGCGCCGCTGGCGGTCGCGCTCGATCGCCGCCGCGACGGCGTCGAGCAGGTCCTGGTCGCGGAACGGCTTGGTCAGGAAATCGACCGCCCCGGCCTTCATCGCCCGCACACTCATCGGGATGTCACCATGGCCGGTCATGAAGATGACCGGGACATGGATGCCCGACTGGGCCAGCTGCACCTGGAAGTCGAGCCCGCTGACGATCGGCAGCCGGATGTCGAGGATCAGGCAGCTGGCGGCCTGCAGCAGGTCGCTGCGCAGGAACTCCTGGGGCGAGGCGTAGGTGGCGACGCGGAAGCCGACCGACCGCAGCAGGCTGTCCAGCGCGTCGCGCACCGCCGCCTCGTCGTCGACGACCAGCACCAGCGGCGCCGCGGCGGGATCCTGGGTCAAGCGGCCCTCCTCCGCGTCACGGGCAGCACGAAGTGGAAGGCGGCCCCGGCGCCGGCGTTGCGCGTGGCCCAGATCCGCCCGCCATGGGATTCGATGATCGACCGGCAGATCGACAGCCCCATGCCCATGCCGTCGGATTTGGTGGTGTAGAACGGCGCGAAGAGATGCGCCATCGCTTCCTCGTCCAGGCCGACGCCGCTGTCGCCGACCGACACCAGCACATCCCCCGCCTGATCCTCTCGGGTTTCGACGGTGAGTTCGCGGCCCGACACCGCCGCCATGGCCTGGAGGGCGTTGATCACGAGGTTGATCAGCACCTGCTGCAGCTGGACGCGGTCGGCCGGCACCGGCGGCAGGTCGGGCGACAGGTCCAGCCGCAGGGCCACCTGATGGTCGGCGATGTCCCGCTGCATCAGTTCGACGACCTCGTCGACGACCGCGTTGACATCGACCGCCAGCCGCTCGGGATCCGCCTTGCGGGCCAGGCCGCGCAGCCGCTGGATGACATGGTCGGCGCGCCCGCCTTCCCCGACGATGCGTTCGGCGCAGGCCCGGGCCTCCGCCAGGTCGGGCACCGGGCGGTCGAGCCAGCGCAGGCAGGCCTGGCCGTTGGTGACGATCGCGGCGAGCGGCTGCTTCACCTCATGGGCGATCGAGGCCGCCAGCTCGCCCAGCGTGATGAAGCGCGAGACATGCGCCAGCTCCGCCCGCGCCTGGGCCAGCGCCCGCTCCACCCGGTTGCGCTCGGTGATGTCGACGGCGCTGATCAGGCCGCTGATGCGCGTGCCGTCGGCCGGGAAGGTCGCCGTGATCAGGATCGACCGCCGCTCGCCGGCGATGGTCTGCAGCGCGCTCTCCCCGGCATAGGAGGGCCGGCCTTCCGCCAGGGCGATCAGCAGCTCGCGATACGCCACCACGGTTTCGGGCAGGAAGAAGCGGCGCCGCTGGGTCAGGACCTCGGCCTTGTCGCTGGCGCCCAGCAGGCGGATGACCGCGTCGTTGATGTCGACGATCTCGACCAGCGAGATGCAGCGTTCGACGAAATGCGGATCATCCTCCAGATGGCGCCGGAAGTCGGACACGCCCTGCCGCGCGAGATCGTCGAAGGCGCGGCGGACGCGCGAGAAATCCTCCTCCCAGATCGACACGCCGACCGACTGGAAGATGGTGCGCCAGCGCCGCTCGCTCTCGCCCAGCACGGCCGCCGCCGCCTGGTTGCGGATGGCAAGCAGGGTGGCGATGGCGATGGCCGACAGGCTGACCAGGCCGCGCAGCAGATGGGCCTCGAAGCCGGGACGTTCCGCCCCGGCGGCGAAACCGACGATGGTCAGCGCGACGCAGGCCAGCGCGACGGTGACGATGCCCCGCCGGTCGACGAAGCCGACCGCCATGAAGATGACGATGGCGTAGAGCACGGCCACCGCGATCTTCATCGGGCTGAAGGTGTCGAACAGGAAGATCGCCAGCGCGAGGGCGATGGTGAGAAGCGGCAGGACGCGGCCGTGCCGGTGGCGACCGTCGCGGATGTCCGCGTTCAATCCGCCTCCATGGGGCTGTGGTGCGGGGCAAGCTCTCTGGGCATTCTCGGACCGTCGCTGGCAGGCCGTCTCGACCGGATCGGCGGATGTGACCTCCGAAGCGAAAAGCGTGGCAAGGAAAATCCGTTGTTCACCCATCGCCCCAGGCGCCAGGCCCCGCCCCGCGCCGGTCGCGCTGCGTCTCCAGCAGCGGCAGGATCGTGACCTCGACGCGATGGTGGTCGCGAACCGCGCGGACCAACCGGCCCGGCCTCCTGCCACCAGGGCGTCGACACCGGGACCGGCGCCAGGCTGCCGACCACGGCATCGGCCGGCGTCACCAGGACGATCCGGGCCGTCCGCGGCTCCGGCATCGCATCGACAGGGGCGGATGTCATCGGCTGAGGGCACTCACAATTTCCAGATGTCATGCCACGGCTTGACCGTGGCATCCAGGGTGGCAAGAGCCGCTCTCGATGGCCCGGTCGAGCCGGGCAATGACACTAGAAATTGAGACCCGCCTCAACCGGACAGCCTTGGTCAGACTCCGGGGCGCGGTGGGACGCCGGTGACGCGGACATCGTTGCTGGACAGCGCCCCCTCATGGACCAGGAGGCCGATGCCGCCGTCGCTGAAGGCCTCCGGCGAGCCGTCCTGCGCCGACAGCACCGTGTCGCCGATGGTGCAGGCGATCCGGCCGCCGGCCGCCTCGACCACGATCTCGTAGGCCGTCTCGAGCGACCAGGCCAAGGGCGTCTCGGCCAGCACCGTCCGCTCCTCGTCGCGCTGGCGCACCAGCCGCAGCATGCCGTCGCGCGACAGCAGGGCGGCGTAGTACCGGCGCAGGCCCTGGACGCGGACGGCGATGCCGGCCTCGCTGCCGAGATGGATCATGACGTCGGCGGCGACCCTGTAGTCGGTCCATTGCCTTGTGCCGTGGATAATGATGCCCTCGCCGCGGTCCTGCGAGATGCGGAACGAGGGCGGGAAGCGCTTGGAGAAGAAGCTGACGCCGTTGACCCAGGCCTGGCGCCAGAAATCGCCGGTCTCGGCCGGGCGGCGGAGATGCAGGTCGGGGGCGCCGTCGTAGCGCATGTGGTCGAGGATGACCGCGCCGTCGGCACGCGGGCCGGCGGCGGTGACGACCAGGCCGATCTCGGCGATCGGCTGGCCACCGAGATCGGGCAGGACCCAGGACAGGGTTTCCGTCCGGCCCGGCTTCAGCGTCATCGGCGTGCCGTCCACGGTGCGCAGCGCATCCTCGGCAGTGTAGACCTTGAGCCGCAGCGCGACCGTGACGTCGCCGCGGTTGCCCGGTTCGGCCGCAACCTTGGCCGACAAGGTCTGGCCGGGATACAGCAGCGGCGTCGCCATCAGGTCGTAGGTGCGCATATTGACGACTTCCGGCGGGCTGAAGGTTGGCGTCGTCACCGCCGCGGCCTGGGCCGGCCCCAGGCCGCGATAGCGCAGCGCCAGGGCGCGGCCGCCCGGCACCGGCACGTTCTCGACGGCGAGATGGTCGATCAGGCCGTGGCCGTGCTCTGCCCGGAAGCCTTGGACACTGCCCGGCAGCGAGAAGTGGAACTGCGCGCCATTCTTGGGCGCGGCGATGCCGGGGCCGCCAGCGAGCCGGGAGCCGAGCCCCGCGAGCTGGTAGGCGACCCGCACCGCGTCGTTGATCGAGTTGCCGCCGTCGGCCGACGAGATCAGCAGCCGGTCGGCCAGGGGGCCGCGCCAGTCCGGCCCGGCCTCGATGCCGTCAAGGCCGTGCATGATGCCGAGGAGGCAGCCGACATTGCCGGCGTTGCAATCGGTGTCCCAACCCGAGGTGTTGACGATCATCTGCGCGCGTTGGAAGTCGTCCGGCGCATACAGCACTGCCATGATCATCAGCGCGTGGTTCGGCACCACATGGCAGTTGCCGGGGTATTTGTCGTAGCCGTAATGGTCCTCGATCTTCTGCCGGGTCTCGCGCCAGTCCGGATGCTGCCGGTGCCAGGCGCGGATGTCGGCGATCAGCGCGGCGATACGGCTGTCCCCGGGAATCCGGGCGAGGCCGGTGTCGATCAGGTGGTCGATGTCGGACGACACGAAAGCCTCCGCCTCCATCGCCGCCCACAGCACGGCGGCGTGGACGGATTCGCCGTCATGGCTGACCTTGCCGGCCTGTTCCGCCAGTTTGGCCGCGAGGTCCGGCTGGCCGGGCGCCACCATGGCCCAGCCGTCGATGAAGATCTGCGCACCGATCTGCTCGGCCACGGTCACGCCGTTGACCTCGATCGATCCGCTGGCCGGCGCCGCGACGCCGCGCTTCAGGTTCAGCCAGGCGGTGTGTTCGGTGGAGTTGCCGTTGCCGCCCCACCACAGCACCGAGCGGTGCTCGACCAGGTAGTTGAGCCAGGACTTGCCGATGTCTTCGGCGGAGAGGTCCGGCGTGATGCCGTAATCCTCCAGCGCGCGGACGAAGGTGAAGGTGCCGGCGACGTCGTCGTCGGTGACCACCAGCGGCACGCCCAGCCGGTCATGCACGTAGTACTCGATCGGGCCGAGCTCCTGCATGATCCGCTGGTAGGTCCAGCCTTCGAACGGACGGCCGAGATAGACCCCGACCAGCTTGCCCAGCACGCCGGCATAGACGCGCTCGAGATAGTCGTTCGGGAGGGCGGCGGTGCTCATGAGATGCTCTTCCGGTTTGGGGTGGAGAGGGGCTCAGCCTTTGACCGAGCCGCCGGCCATGCCTTCGATGAAGCGGCGTTGCAGCGCGACGAACAGGACGACGATGGGCAGCACGACGATCAGCGCCGCGGCCATGATCTCGCCCCAGTCGGAGCTGTACTGGCCTGACAGCAGGAAGAAGGAGACCACGGCCGTCAGCTTGTCCTGGCGCTGGAGGAAGGTCGTGGCGATCAGGAACTCGTTCCAGGAGTAGAGGCCGATGATCAGCGCCACGGTCAGGATGCCGGGCGAGACCATCGGCAGCATCACCCGCACGAAGACCTGCCAATGTGTGGCGCCGTCGACCAGCGCCGCCTCCTCGATCTCGCGCGGGACCGCCTGGAAATAGGTGTGCAGCAGCATGATCGCGAAGGGGCTGTAGATCGCGGTGTAGACCAGCGACACCGCGAAGACGTTGTTGATCAGCCCCAGCTTGGCGAAGCCGAAATACAGCGGGAACAGGAACAGCTGGATCGGCGCCGTGGTGGTGGCCAGCAGGTAGAAGGTGACGATCTTCCATCGCTTGATCTTCTTGCGCGCCAACACATAGGCCGAGGCCGAGCCGGTGGTGCAGACCAGGAAGATGGTGAGCGCGGTCAGCACCGCCGAATTGACGAAGGTCTGGCTGAACCGCGCATCCTTCCAGGCCCGGGCGAAGTTGTCCCAGCGGATCGTCTGCGGCAGCGCCAGCGGGTTCAGCAGGATCTCCGGCGCCGATTTCAGCGCGTTGAGGACCAGGAGCGCGATCGGGAACAGGGCGGTGAAGGCGCCGATGCCGAGCACGACATAGCTGACCGCAAGGGTCGCCCGGCTTTCGACCAGCCTCATGACGCGCCCTCCTTCGACTGCAGGCGGATGTAGAAGAAGGTCGCGACCAGACCGAACAGGCTGATCACCAGGGCCGCGGCCGCCGCCTGCCCGACATTCAGGTCGTAGAACGCCTTGCGGTAGGCCAGCGTCGACAGCACCTCGCTGGAGAAGGCCGGCCCGCCCTGGGTCAGGATGTAGACGAAGTCGAACACCAGGAAGGACCAGATCACCGTCATGATCATCATCAGCGTGATGGTCGGGCGGATCGCCGGCAGCAGCACGTAGCGCATCATCTGGAAGAACTTCGCGCCTTCGAGGCGGGCCGCCTCGATCTGCTCCTGCGGCACCTGGCGCAGCGCCGCGAAGAAGATCACGCACAGGAAGCCCCACCAGTGCCAGAGATCGACCGTCGCCACGCCGAACAGCGCCCGCGATGGCTGCGACAGCGGGTTGGTCAGCGGCAGCCCGGTCTTCTGCAGCAGCCCGAACACGCCGGTGACCGGGCTGTAGATCATGCCCTGCCACACCCGGGCGGTGATCGCCGTGGCGATGATCACCGGCAGGAAGTAGATCACCTGGAAAAAGGTGCTGCCGCGCCGGGCCACCAGCAGCATGGCGGCGGCCAGCAGCCCCATCGCGATAGGCACCACCAGGAAGATCGCAGTCCAGATCAGGTTGTTCTGCAGCGCTGTCCAGAACACCCCGTCGTTCAGCAGGGCCGAGAAATTGCCGAGGCCGATGAACACCGGGGTCGAGATCCCGTCCCAGCGGAAGAAGGCCAGCGCCACCGTCAGCAGCGCCGGGATCAGGATGACCGCGAGGTTGATCGCCAAGGTCGGGACCAGGTACAGCCACATGGCGGCCTCCGGCTGTCGGGCGCGGCGGATAGTGCTCACCGCTTCGGAATCGCCGGAGCCTTGCCCTGCTCCCGGTCCTGCTTGAAGGTCGCGTCGAGCGTCTCGAGGAACTGGGCGGTGGTGATCTTGCCCAGCCACACCTCCTCGATGCCGCTGACCACATAGGTGTCGGTCGCCGGCGGCAGGAACGTCCAGGTGGTGTAGCCGTACTGGCCGGCCGAAACCGCCCCTGCCAGGTTCTTCATGGTCTGGCCGTAGAGCGGCAGCACGCTGTCGGCCATCGTCACCTTGGACAGGTCCTTCAGCGGCGTGTTCCATTCGCCCTGCCAGGCCGAGTTCATGTCGCCGTAGAACTTGTCGCTGAACACCATGTCGATGACGGCGGCCGCCCCATCAGGGTTCTGCGAGGTCGCAGCGATCGAAAAGGTCGAGCCGACGCCGAGCGCGTAGATCGGATAGGGCACGCCCTCGGCGCTGGGGAAGCCGACAAAGGCCGGCTCGGCATTGTTGGCCGGGAAGTAGCGCGGGACGTTGGTGAAGTTCCAGGTCCCGGTCGGCGCCATGCCGGCCTGGCCGGTGGCGACCTGGGCGAAGGCCTGCTCGCCGGTCAGCGAGAAGTAGTTCGGGCCGAAATAGCCGGCCTGCCACCACTTGTTCAGCGTGTCGATCGCCTTGACGAAGGGCTCCGCCGTCCAGGGGATCTGGCCGGTCAGCGCCTTGTAGACATTGTCCGGCCCGGCGATCGAGTTCAGGACGATCGAGACGTAGTGTTCATTGGCCGGCCGCCAGTCGGCATTGCCGGCGGCAAAGGGCACGATGCCCTTCGCCAGCATGGCGTCGGCCAGCGTCTCGAACTCGGCGATGGTCTTCGGCGGCTGCCAGCCATTCTTGTCGAACAGCGTCTTGTTGTAGAACAGCCCCAGCGTCTCATAGGTCTTCGGCAGGGCGTACAGCTTGCCGTCGTATTTGCCGATCTCCAGGAAGATCGGCAGCAGCCGGTCGTTCCAGCCGAGCTTGGCGGCATAGTCGTCGAGCGGCAGCAGCTGCCCTGCCTGGGCCATCGCGGCGACGTAGCTGGGGCCGGCGGTGTAGACGACGTCGGGGCCGGACCCGGACAGCATGGCGATGCGCAGCTGCTTGTCGAGCTCCGCGCCGCGGAAGTCGATCGACAGGCTCTGGTCGGGATGGGCGGCGTTGAACGGGTCGACCAGGATGGTCTGCAGGTTCTCCTGGTTCTCCGGTGCGGCGGTCTCGTACCACCAGGTGATCGGCTTCTTGTCCTGGGCCGATGCGGTCGCGGCGGCCAGGGCCACGGCGGCGAGACCGGCCGCGGCGGCAAGGTGTTTCAGGCTCGACATGGCTTGCTCCTCCCTTGTGTGCTCCGGGCGCGTTCAGGCCCGTTTCAGGTCGAATCCCGTTCGATCAGGCGAAAAGGCATCGATTGGCTCGTGCCGGGGGCCGCATTCCCGCGCTGCAGGCGATCGAGCAGCACTTCGGCGGCCGCCTTGCCGAGGTCGTACTGGAACTGCGAGACGGTGGTCAGCGACGGCGTGACCAGCCGGGCCGCGAAGATGTCGTCGAAGCCGGCGATGGCGACGTCGCCGGGAACCGACAGCCCCGCCTCTCGCGCCGCCGCCATGGCGCCGATCGCCATCAGGTCGTTGGCCGCGAAGATGGCGTCCGGCCGGTCCGACAGCGCCAGCAGCGCCCGGGCGGCGCGATGGCCGCCCTCCTCGGTGAACTCCTGGTCGGCGACGATCATCGGGGTGCCGCCCGCCGCGACCAGCGCCGATTCGTAGCCGTGGCGGCGGCCGTCCTGCGGCCCGCCGATGCCGGCGACCATGGCGATGCGGCGGCAGCCGCGCCCGACGAGATAGCGCGTGACCTCGGCGGCGGCGGCCTCATTGTCGACATAGAGGTTGTCGACCGGCAGCGGCCCGCCCGTCTTGGGCCGGGATTCGATGCGGACGACGCCGATATCGGCATCGGTGAGCGGCTTGAACTCGGTGGCGCGCAGCGTGAAGAACACGCCAACGATGCCGTCGACGCGGCCCTCCAGGCTCCAGTTGATGAAGCGCTGCTCCCGCTCGGCCGTGCCGTCGGTGTTGATGGTGATGACGTCGTAGCCGGCATCGTCGGCCACCGCCTGCAGCCCGCGCAGCAGCGCCGGGTAGAACGGGTTCGAGATGTCGGGCACGACGCAGGCGATGGTCATGGTCCGGCTGGTCTTCAGCGCCTGGGCCCAGCGATTGGGGACATAGCCGAGGTCCCGCACCGCCTTCTGCACCCGCTCCCAGGTCTCGGCCGGGATCGAGGGCGAGGGCGTGCCGTTCAACACCATCGAGACGGTCGTCTGCGACACGCCGGCAAGGCGAGCGACGTCGCGCTGGGTGATGCGCCGGGCTTTGGGGCTGTCCATCTCGGCCTAGTGATACGTATTACTGATACGTATCATCCCGAATCCGGTGGCACCTGGCAAGGGGGTTGTGATTCCGGCTTGCGCCGATCCGGCCCAAATGGTTGATTAATCGTGTAATCAACCCGCTGTGACAGGCCAGCCGATGCCCGGCCGCCCGCCCTCCATGCTCGACCTCGCGCGCCGCCTCGGCGTGTCCAGGGCGACCGTGTCGAACGCGCTGCGCGGCAAGGGCCGGCTGTCGCCGGAGCTGGCCGGCCGGATCCGGGCGCTGGCGGCGGAGCTGCACTACATCCCCGCCCATGCCGGCCGCGCCCTGCGCACCGGGCGCAGCGCCACCATCGGCCTGATCGTGCCGGATTTCGGCCAGCCGCTGTTCCCGATCTTCGCCCAGGCGATCGAGCGCGCCGCCAAGCGCCGCGGCTTCGCCGTGCTGGTCGGCGACAGCCTGGGCACGGCGGAGGGCCAGGCGGCGGAGATCGACAACCTGATCGGCCGCGGCATCGACGCGCTGGTGATCATTCCGACCCGCGGCACGACGGTCGAAGCCGGCAGCCAGCCGGTGCCGGTCGCGGTGATCGACAGCGCCGCCACCCGCGGCAACACCGCGTCGAGCGACCACCGCGACGGTGGCCGGCAGGTCGCCCACCACCTCGCCGACCTCGGCCACCGCGACGTCCTGCTGCTGGCGGGGCCGACGGATTCGAAGGTGGCGCGGGAACGCACCGCCGGCATGGTCGAGGTCTTCACGGCCGCGGGCGTCGCGCCGCAGGTCCGGCACTCCACCACCAGCTTCGAGGCCGGCGCCGAGATCGGTGCGGCGGTCGACCCCGCCGGCTTCACCGCCTGCGCCGCCGCTTATGACGCGCTGGCGATCGGCTTCGTCACCGCCTTGACCGCGCGGGGCGTGCGGGTGCCGCAGGACATCTCGGTCACCGGCTTCGACGACCTGGTCTGGGCCCGGATCGTGTCGCCGCCGCTGACCACGGTGCGGCAGGACCTCGCCGCCATCGCCGACCATGCCCTGGCCGTCGCCACCGGCGAACGCCAGGGTAGCCGCCTCTTCCCCGTCGACCTCGTGCTGCGGGCGTCGACGGCAAAGCCACGCCACAAGAACCAACACCTGACAGGGGGTGCATCATGAGGACGACACGGATTGCCGCCGGCGCTGCGCTGGCTTTTCTCGGCATGGCCTTGCCCGCCTTCGCCGAGACCCCGACCCTGACCATCTCGGTCTACGGCATCGCGCAGGACGCCTATAAGAAGGACCTGTACGACCCGTTCGAGGCGACCTGCGGCTGCACCCTGGTGGTCGAGACCGGCAACAGCAGCGAGCGGCTGGCGAAGCTGGAGGCCAACAAGGCGGCGCCGGTGATCGACGTCGCCGCCATTGCCGACTTCAACGCGCTGGAGGCGGTGCGCAAGGACCTGGTCCAGCCGATCGACGTCTCGAAGCTGGCCAACTACAACACGCTGTACGACATCGCCCAGGACCCGCTCGGCGGGCATGTGGCGGTCGGCTACACCTTCTATTCCACCAGCATCGTCTACCGCTCGGACAAGGTGTCGATCACCAGCTGGAAGGATCTGTTCAAGCCGGAGCTGGCCGGCCGCATCGCCCTGCCGAACATCACCACCACCCAGGGCCCGTCCGCCATCTACATGATCGACAAGGCCGAGGGCGGCACCACGCCCGACCTGAAGGCCGGGATCGACGCGATCGCCGCCAACCGCGAGGGCGTCGTCACCTTCTATGAGCGCGGGTCGCAGATCCCGCAGCTGTTCGAGCAGGAGGAGATCCTGGCGGCGGTGGTCGGCCGCTTCGGCTGGGCCAACATCCGCAAGCTGGACCTGCCGATCAAATGGGCGACGCCGAGCGAAGGCCAGACCGGCGGCATGAATGTGCTGACCCTGGTCAAGGGCACGAAGAACGAGGCGCTGGCGCTGAAGTTCATCGACTACTGGCTGTCCAAGGAAGTGCAGACTCGGCTGGCCACCGACCTGGTCGACAGCCCGGCGAACAAGAATGTCGAGGTGCCGGCCGAGACCGCGGAATCGCTGACCTATGGCGCCGAGACCGCCGCCAGCCTGCACTTCATCAAGCCGGCGGACATGCTGGAGAACCGGGATGCCTGGGTCGCCGGCTGGAACGCCAAGGTCACCCAGTAGGCCCCGGAAGGACGCGGAGGACGGGCGCCATGTTCGAACGACGAGGCATCGGCCTGGCCCTGATGGCGCCCGCGGCGCTGTTCGTCGCGGTCGGCTTCCTGCTGCCGGTCGCGATCCTGCTGGCCGGCAGCTTCCAGTCGGCCGCCGGCTGGGGGCTGGAGAACTTCACCAACTTCTTCGCCCAGCCGCTGAACCGCGACGTGTTCTTCCGCACCTTCCGCCTGGGCCTGGCGGTCACCGCGGTGTCGGCGGTGGTCGGTTATGCCGTGGCGCTGGTGATCGTCGACGCCTCGCCCGGTGCCAAGGGCAAGCTGGTCGGCCTGCTGGTGCTGCCGCTGATGATCTCGCCGGTGGCGCGGACCTATGCCTGGCTGGTGATCCTGGGCCGCACCGGCATCGTCAATGTGGCGCTGACTGGGATCGGCCTGACCGACGAGCCGATCCGCTTCCTGTTCTCGGAAACCGCGATCTTCATCGGCCTGATCCAGCTGTTCTTCCCGCTGATGGTGCTGCCGCTGGTCAGCGCGCTGGAGAACCTGCCGCCGGACGTGGTGCCGGCGGCCCGGGTGCTGGGCGCATCCTGGTGGACCGTGTTCCGGCGCATCCTGCTGCCGCTGACCCGCGAGGGGCTGGTGGTCGGCGGCACGCTGGTCTTCGTCGGCTCGCTCACCGCCTATGTCACCCCGGCGATCCTCGGCGGGTCCAAGGTGCTGATGCTGGAGACACTGATGTACCAGCGCGTCTCGGTCGCCAACGACTATGCCGCGGCCGGCGTGATCGCGGTGATCCTGATCGGCATGAGCATCCTGACGAATGTGGTGCTGAAGCGGCTGGCCACGGCGCGGCGGAGGGTCGGCTGATGCGCATCGCCGGCCGCACCCTGCTGCTTGCCGTGATGGTGTTCCTGATCGGGCCGTTCCTGCTGATCTGCGTCGCCGGGCTGTCGGGCGGCGAGACCCTGTCCTTCCCGCCGCAGGGGCTGTCGCTGCGTTGGGTCGCCAAGGTGTTCGAGGTCGAGAGCTTCCGGTCCAGCTTCGCCCTGTCGCTGGCGCTCGGGCTCGGCGCCACCGGCGCGGCGCTGCTGCTCGGCATCCCCGCCGCCTATGCGCTGGAACGCTATGAGGTGCCGGGGCGCGAGATCATCCGCACCGTGGTGACCGCGCCGATCATCGTGCCCGGCATCATCGTCGGCCTGGCCCTGCTGCGGCATCTGGTGATCCCGGCCGGTATCCCCGTGATCGCGGCGCTGTTCGTCGCCCACACCGCGCTCCTGGTGCCCTATGCCGTGCGCATCGTGTCGGCCAGCCTGCGCAATCTCCGCGTCGACATGGAGGAGGCGGCGGTTCTGCTGGGCGCCAGCCGGGCCGGCGCCTTCTTCCGGGTGGTGCTGCCCAATGTGCGCAGCGCCGTGATGGCCGCCTTCGTCATCGGCTTCGTCACCTCATTCAACCAGGTGCCGGTGTCGCTGTTCCTGTCCGGCCCGGGGGTGTCGACCCTGCCGATCGACATGATGTTCTACATGGAATTCAACTACGACCCGTCGGTCGCCGCCCTGTCCGGTCTGCTGGCGCTGATGTCGCTGGCGATCGTGCTGGTCGCCGAACGCCTGCTGGGGCTGTCGCGCTATGTCTGAGGATTTCCTGCGTCTCGACGGTCTGACCCTCGCCTATCGCGGCCAGGTCGCGGTCGATAGCCTGAGCGTCTCGCTCGGCCAGGGCGAGTTGGTCGCGCTGCTAGGCCCCTCCGGCTGCGGCAAGACCACGACCATGCGGGCGATCGCCGGGCTGATGGCGCCTGCGGCCGGGCGGATCACGCTGGCCGGGCGCGACATCACCCGCGTGCCGGCCAACAAGCGCGGCGTCGGGCTGGTGTTCCAATCCTACGCGCTGTTCCCGCATCTCTCGGTGCTCGAGAACGTCGCCTTCGGCCTGCGGCTGAAGCGCCTGCCGGGCGAGGAGATCGGCCGCCGCGTCACCGCGGCCCTGGCCAATGTCGGCCTGGCCGATTTCGGCCAGCGTCTGCCCAAGGCCCTGTCCGGCGGGCAGCAGCAGCGCGTCGCCCTGGCCCGGTCGATCGTGGTCGAGCCGCAATTGCTGCTGCTGGACGAGCCGCTGTCCAACCTCGACGCCCGGCTGCGGCTGGAGATGCGCAGCGAGCTGAGCCGCCTGCAGCGCGAGCTCGGCATCACCATGGTCTATGTCACCCATGACCAGTCGGAAGCCCTGGCGCTGGCCGACCGCATCATCGTCATGCGCGCCGGCCGGATCGAACAGATGGGCACGCCCGACGCGATCTACGAAGCCCCCTGTTCCCCCTTCGTCGCCCGCTTCATGGGCTTCGAGAACACCTTCGCGGTCGAGCACGGCCGGTTGGCCGCTTTGGGCGGCAGCCTGGCGCCCGGCTTCGCGCTGCCGGGGGCGGCGAAGGCGCTGGGCTGGCGGCCGCAGGCGGTGGCGCTGGGCACCGGGCCGCACCAGGGCCGGGTGCGCGGCGTGTCCTATCTCGGCCAGACCGTCGAATACCTGCTGGAGACGCCGGCCGGGCCGGTGAAGGCCGAGGTGCCGGCGGCGGCGCCCCGACATGCGGCGGGGGTGGACATCGCCTTCGATCTGCCGCTCGCCGCCGCCGCCGTGATGGAACGGGAGTGACCGCCATGCGCCAGGTCTGGATCGACACTGACATGGGCTTCGACGACATCGTCGCCATCGCCATGGTCGCCGATGCGGCCGACGTGGCCATCGCCGGCCTGTCGCTGGTCGCCGGCAACGCGCCGCTGGAGCGGGTGACGCGCAACGCCAGCGACGCCGCCGGCTTCTTCGGCTGGACCATGCCGATCCATCCCGGCCGCGACCGGCCGCTGGTCGGCGCGCTGATGACCGCCGCCTATGCGCTGGGCGACAGCGGCATGCCCAGCACCGGCCGCCGCTTCCCCGAAGCAGACACCGCCTTGTCCGCCGAGCCCGCGCTGCCGGCCCTGGCGCGCTATCTCGAAAGCGGCGGCGGCGACATCCTCACGCTGGGGCCGCTGACCAACATCGCCGCGCTGCTGGCCGCGCGGCCGGATCTGGCGCCCCGCATCGGCCGCCTGGTCTGGATGGGCGGCAGTGCCGGACCGGGCAACCACACCGCGACCGCCGAATTCAATGCTGCCGTCGACCCCGAGGCGATCCAGCTGGTAATCGATGCCGGCGTCCGGATCGCGATGGTCGGGCTCGATGCCTGCCGGCCGGTGCAGGTGTCGGTGGCCGATGCCGACCGCCTGCGCGCCGTGGGCGGCGACAAGGCCGCGGTGCTGGGCGACCTGCTGGACGGCTATGCCCGCATCATCCAGCCCGACGGATCGGCGCCGCACACGCTGTACGACCCGGTGGCCGCGGCCGCCTATCTGGAGCCGGAGACGGTCGCCTTCCGCCCGGCCCGGCTGGATGCCGAACTGTCCGGCCGCCTGACCCGCGGCATGACTGTCGTGGAATGGCGGGTGCCGCGCAAGGCGCCGGCCAATGCCGATATCGCTACCGTGCCGGATGTCGAGCGGATCCGCGCCCTGGTGCTCGGCGCGCTCGACCGCGCCGCGTCTTCCGCCCAACCGAGGCTGCCGTCATGACCCGTGAACCCCATGACCTCGACGACTCCAACCTGCGCGACCGTGCGGTGCGCGCCGCCCAGGGGCTGGAGCCCTTCGATGTCCTGATCACCGGCGGCCAAGTGGTCGATGTCGCGACGTCGGAGATCCGCGCCGCCGATATCGGCCTGGTCGGCGCCCTGGTCGCCAGCGTGCATGCGCCGGGCAGCCGCAGCGACGCGGCACGCACCATCGACGCCACCGGCCGTTTCGTCGCCCCCGGGCTGATCGACACGCATATGCATGTCGAAAGCTCGATGGTGACGCCGCGGCGCTATGCCGAGGTGGTGGTGCCGCAGGGCACGACCACGATCTGCTGGGACCCGCATGAGGTCGGCAACGTCGCCGGGCTGGCGGGGGTGCGCTGGGCGATCGATGCCGGGCGCGACCTGCCGCTGCGCATCCTCACTTTGGCACCGTCCTGCGTGCCCTCCGCCCCCGGGCTGGAGGTCGGCGGCGCCGATTTCGGCGGCGGCGAGATGGCGGAGATGCTGCGCTGGCCCGAGATCACCGGCGTCGCCGAGGTGATGAACATGCGCGGCGTGCTGGACCGCAGCGAGCCGATGCAGGGCGTGGTCGGCGCCGGCCTGGCCAGCGGCAAGCTGGTCTGCGGCCATGCCCGCGGGCTGGAGGGCGCGGCGCTGCAGGGCTTCGCCGCCGCCGGCATCCAGTCCGACCACGAGGTCACCTCCGGCGACGATCTGCTGGCCAAGCTGCGCGCCGGCTTCGCCATCGAGCTGCGCGGGTCGCACGACTATGTGCTGCCCGGCGCGGTGGCGGCGCTGGCCACCCTGCCCCACCTGCCGCAGACCCTGACCATCTGCACCGACGACATCTTTCCGGACGATCTGGTCGCGGTCGGCGGCATCGCCGATGTGCTGCGGCGGCTGATCCGCTACGGCATGAAACCGATCGATGCGATCCGGGCGGCGACGCTGAATGCGGCGATGCGGCTGGGGCGCCGCGACCTCGGGCTGGTCGCGCCCGGCCGCCGCGCCGATCTTGTCATCCTTGATGGGCTGGAGACGCTCGGCGTCGAGCGGGTCTTCGCCTCCGGCCGCGAGGTCGCGGTCGATGGTCGGCTGACCACCGGGCCGCTCGGCCGGCCGGCGGACGCCTTCCACGACAGCGTCAAGGTCGCGCCGCTGACCGCCGACGACTTCGTCCTGCGGCTGCCCGGCCGGGACGCCGCCGTGGTGAATTCGATCTTCCGGCCGCGCTTCACCGAATGGCGCGCGCTGGAGGTGGCGGTTCAGGACGGCACGGTGGTGCTGCCGGACGACAAGATCCTGATGGCGGTGATCCACCGCCATGGCCGGCGCCCGGCGGTGCCGCAGATCGGCATCCTGGACGATTGGGGCCATTGGCGCGGCGCGCTGGCCACCACCATTTCGCATGACAGCCACAACCTGACCGTGTTCGGCCGCGATCCGGCCGATATGGCGGCGGCGGCCAATGCGGTGATCGCGGCGGGCGGCGGCATGGCGGTGGCCGAGGGTGGCGCGGTGACGGCGCTGGTGGCGCTGCCGGTCTGCGGCCTGCTGTCGGACGCGCCGGCGACCGAGGTGGCCAGCGATTTCGCCGCGCTGAAGGCGGCGGCGGGCGGGATTGCCGACTGGCAGCCGCCCTACCGCACCTTCAAGGCCGTGACCGGCGCCAGCCTGGCCTGCAATCCGGGGCCGCATGTCACCGATCTCGGCCTCACCGACGGCACCACCGGCGAGATCCGGCCGCTGGAAGCGGCGGTCTGAACCCTGGCGGCCCGTCCGCGAACCACGCGTTCGGGGACGGGCCGGACCAGAAGCCGATCAAGCCCGGGCCGCGGCGGCCGTCTTGTCGGCGGCCAGGCGGGCATCCAGGCTGAAGCTGCCGGCCCCGAAGGCGACGACCTGCAGGAAGCCGCCGGCGATGGCGATGTTCTTCAGGAAGTGGATCATCTGGTTCTGGTCGCCGAAGTCGAAGTGGAACGACAGGGCCGTGACCACCGAGAACACGGCCAGGACCAGGGCGACGGCGCGGGTCTGGAAGCCCACCAGCAGCAGGATCCCGCCGCCGAGTTCGATCAGCAGGGCGACGGCGTAGGCGATCTGCGGCAGGGGTAGGCCGACCATGCTGATGTAGCCCATGGTCGCCTCGGGCGCGGCGAGCTTGCCGAAGCCGCTGAGCAGGAAGAGGAGGGCGAGCAGCAGCCGGCCGACGGCCGGGACGAGGGATGTCGAGGGGTTCATGTCGATATGTCCTGGGTTTCGCTCTGAGGGACCGGAGGGTTCGGCGGCAGAGGACCCTAGGGGCATTCGCATATTCGAAAAATCCGTATAATATCGAATGATCTTTTCAAGAGATTAGAAATGCCAGAGCCCGGACTCCCGACCTTCGACCAGATCCGGGTGCTGCTCGCCGTCGCCGAGGCCGGCAGCTTCGCGGCCGCCGCCCGCGGGCTGAACCGCGCGACCTCGGCCATCACCTACGCGATCGACCATCTCGAGGCCCAGCTCGGCGTGCCGCTGTTCGACCGGGTGACGACCCGCAGGCCGGAACTGACCCAGGCGGGCCAGGCCGTGCTGGCCGAGGCGCGGGCGGTGGCCGATGGCGTCGACAAGCTGCGGGCGCGGGTGAAGGGGCTGCTGGAGGGGCTGGAGCCGGAAGTCTCGCTGGCCGTCGACGTGATGCTGCCGACCGCCCGGCTGGTCGACGCCCTGCAGGCCTTCCAGGTGGAGTTCCCGACCGTGCCGCTGCGCCTGCATGTCGAGGCGCTGGGCGCGGTCACCCAGCTGGTGCTCGACGGCACGGCCACGATCGGCATCACCGGGCCGCTGAACATCCGCACCGAGGGCACCGAGCGGCTGCAGATCGGCGCGGTCCGGATGCTGGCGGTCGCCGCCCCCTTCCATCCGCTGGCCCGCCCGGGGTCCCGCCTGCCGGGGGAGGTGCGCGACCATATCCAGCTGGTGCTGACCGACCGTTCGCCCCTGACCCGGGGGCATGATTTCGCCGTCGCCAGCGTGAAGACGTGGCGGCTGGCCGACCTCGGCGCCAAGCACGCGCTGCTGCTGGCCGGGGTCGGCTGGGGCGGCATGCCCGAGCCGATCGTGCGCGGCGACATCGACGCCGGCCGGCTGGTGGCGCTGGACCTGCCGGACTGGCGGCCGGGCGTCTACACCTTCCAGATGACCTACCGCACCGACACCCCGCCGGGGCCGGCGGCGCGCTGGCTGATCGAACGCTTCGCCGGCCAGGCCTGAGCGGCCCGGCCACGTCCGGGCTTCGGCCGCCCGCGCATTCTGCTAGCCTGGGCGGACGCCGCGGGAGCCGGCGGGGTCAGGGACGGGGGCGCGGTGGCGGACTGGCTGCTTTGGGCGATCGCCCTGGGCTATCTCGGGCTGCTGTTCACGGTCGCCTTCCTCGGCGACCGCAACGCCCCCTATTGGCGGTCCGGCCTGCGCGAGCCGCTGGTCTACGCCCTGTCCCTGGCGGTCTACTGCACCTCCTGGACCTTCTATGGCGGCGTCGGCCGGTCGGTGTCGCACGGGCTGGACTTCACCCTGATCTATGTCGGGCCGATCCTGGTGATCGTGCTGGGCTATCCCATGATGCGGAAGATCATCCGCGTCGCCCGGATCCAGAACATCACCTCGGTGGCCGACTTCATCGCCGCCCGCTACGGCAAGAGCCGCGTGGTCGCCGCCATGGCGACGGTGATCGCCCTGGTCGGGGTGCTGCCCTACATCGCACTCCAGCTGCAGGCGGTGTCGCTCAGCTTCGGCGCCCTGGCGGCGGGGCCGGAGGCCGCCCGGCAGCTGGGTGCGCCGCCACCCTTCTGGGCCGACACCGCGCTCTACGTCGCCCTGACCATGGCGGTGTTCGCCATCCTGTTCGGCGTCCGCCACGTCCAGGCCAATGAGCGGCACCAGGGCATGATCCTGGCGATCGCCTTCGAATCCCTGGTCAAGCTGGGCGCGCTGCTGGCGGCCGGGGTGTTCGTCACCTTCGTCATGTTCGATGGGCCGGGCGACTTGGCCGCGCGGCTGATGGCCCATGCCGACCTGCGGGCGCGGGTGGACGGGTTCTCGATCGGACCGGAATGGGTGTCGATCCCGGTGATGTCGGCGCTGGCCTTCATCTGCCTGCCGCGCCAGTTCCATGTCGCCGTGGTCGAGGCCGGCCGGCCGGCCGACCTGCGCACCGCCAGCTGGCTGTTCCCGGCCTATCTCGGCGCCATCAACCTGTTCGTGCCGGCGATCGCCGTCGCCGGGATGCTGACCCTCGGCGCCGCCGCCGACCCCGACCTGTTCGTGCTGGCGCTGCCGGTGGCGGCGGACCAGCCGCTGCTGTCGCTGGCCGTGTTCCTGGGCGGGCTGTCGGCATCGACCGGCATGGTGATCGTCGAGACCGTCGCGCTCAGCACCATGATCAGCAACGAGCTGGTGATGCCGCTGCTGCTGCGCAGCGGCGCCGCCTCGCGCAGCGACGGCGCGCTGGGCCTGCTGCTGCTGCGCGTCCGCCGCATCGCCATCCTCGCCATCCTGCTGCTGGCCTATGGCTATTACGCCGTGATCGGCGGGCGGCTGCCGCTGGCCGCGATCGGCCTGATCGCCTTCTGCGCCGTGGCCCAGCTCGGCCCCGCCCTGATCGCCGGGCTGTACTGGCGGGGGGCGCATCGCCACGGCGCCTTCGCCGGCATGGCCGGCGGCTTCCTGGTCTGGGTCGCGGTCTTCCTGGTGCCGTCCGTGTCCGATGCCGACGGGGCCTCGCTGCTGGGCACCGAGGGGCTGCTGTGGGGCATGGTCGACGGCTTCGACGCGCTGACCCGCGGCGCCTTCTGGAGCCTGTCGCTCAACACCGCCCTGCTGGTCGGCGTGTCGCTGCTGGTGCGGGCCGGCGAGCGCGACCGCCAGCAGGCCGACGCCTTCGTCGCGCCGGCGATCGAGGCCCGGCGCGGCCCCGGCACCCCGCACCGCGCCGCCGCCTTCGACGACCTGAAGCGGCTGGTCGGCCGCTTCGTCGGGGCGGAGAAGGCGGCCCTGGCCTTCGGCGGCCCGGCCGCCATGCTGCGCGACCGCGACCTGGCCGACTACACCGAACGCCTGCTCAGCGGCGCGATCGGCGCCGCCTCGGCCCGGATCATGGTGGCCGCCACCATCCGCCGGCAGCGGACCTCGATCGGCCGGTCGCAGACCCTGCTGCGCCAGGCGTCCGAAGCCATCCTGTTCAACCGCGACCTGCTGAGCGCGACGCTGGAGAACATCGGCCAGGGCATCGGCGTGTTCGATCGCGACCTGCGCCTGGCCGCCTGGAACGGCCGCTTCGTGGCGCTCTTGGAGCTGATGGAGCCGCTGGTGCGGACCGGCATGCCGCTGGAGGCCCTGGTCGAGCCCGGCCATGGCAGGGACGCCCTGTTCGATCTGTCGGTGCTGCTGCACGAACAGCGCGACCCGGCGCTGCGCCACCAGACCCACAGCCATGAGCGGCGCAGCGCCGACGGACGGGTGCTGGAGCTGCAGACCAATCCGATGCCCGATGGCGGCTTCGTGCTGGTCTGCACCGACGTCACCGAGCGGGTGACGACGCTGGACGCGCTCCGCGAGAGCGAGCGCCGGATCCGCATCTACACCGACAACGTCCCGGTGCTGATCGCCTATGTCGACCGCGACGAACACTACCGCTTCACCAACCGTCCCTATGAGGAAGCGCTGGGGCTGGAGCGCGGCCAGGCCAACGGCCTGCCAATCCGCACCGCGCTGGGCGAGGAACGCTATGCCCGGCTGAAGCCGCGGGTCGACGCGGTGCTGGCCGGGCGGCGCCAGGAGTTCGAGATCGACTTCACGTCCGCCGGGGTCGAACTGGCGCACGGGACCTACATCCCGCATCGCGACGAGACCGGCCGCATCGTCGGCTTCTTCACCCTGTACCAGGACATCACCGAGCAGCGCCGGGCCGAGGCCGCCCTGCGCGAGACCGCCGAAACGCTGGAGCGTCGGGTGGCCGGGCGGACCCGCGAGCTGACCGCGCTGAACCAGGAGCTGACCGCGGCCAAGGCCGCCGCCGAGGCCGCCAACCTGGGCAAGACCCGATTCCTGGCCGCCGCCAGCCACGACCTGCTGCAGCCCTTCCACGCCGCCCGGCTGCTGACCGCGACCCTGGCGGAACGGCTGGCGCGACGGCCCGAGGCGCCGCTGGTGCGGCACATCGACGGCTCGCTCGGCGCGGTCGAGGAGCTGCTGCAGGCACTGCTGGAGATGTCGAAGCTGGATGCCGGCGCCTTGCAGCCCCAGCCGCGGCCGGTGGCGGTCGAGGAGATCCTGCGCGGTGCGGCGTTGCCATTCGAGCCGGTGGCACGCCGCCGCGGCCTGCGCCTGCGGGTGGTGCCGTCGACGGCGCTGGCGGTCACCGATCCGGCGCTGATCCGAAGGATCGTCCAGAACCTGGTGTCCAACGCGGTGCGCTACACCCGCCAGGGCACTGTCCTGGTCGGGTGCCGCCGCCGTGCCGGCCAGGTGATGATCCAGGTCTGGGACAGCGGGCCCGGCATCGCGCCGGAGCAGATCGGCACCATCTTCGAGGAGTTCCGCCGTCTCGACGGCGCCGCCGACGACGAACCGGCGGGGCTGGGCCTGGGCCTGGCCATCGTCGACCGCATCGCGGCGATGCTCGGACACAAGGTCTCGGTGCGGTCCTGGCCGGGCCGCGGCAGCGTGTTCGAGATCGCCCTGCCGGCCGCGGACGGCGCCCTGGCGGCCCGGCCGTCACCCCAGCCCCGGCGGCGGTCGCCGGCGACCAGCCTGGACGGCCGGCTGGTCCTGTGCGTCGACAACGACCGCGGCATCCTGACGGCGACCCGGGCGCTGCTGGAGCAATGGGGCTGCGCCGTGGTCACGGCGACGGATGCCGCCGGCGCGCTGGACGCCATGGCCGGCCAGGGTCGGCCGCCGGACGCCGTGCTGCTGGACCATCACCTCGCCGGCACGGAAACCGGGCTGGACGTGCTCGATGCCCTGGAGGCTATGTTCGGGGCTCCGCTGGCGGCCGCCCTGGTCACGGCCGACCGCACGGACGCGCTGAAGGCCACCGCCGCCGCCCGAAAGCTGCCGCTGCTGCACAAGCCGCTGAAGCCGGCGGCGCTGCGGGCCCTGCTGGTGCAGATCGCGGCGAAATCGCTGACCGAGCGATCAGTCTAATCGGGCAGCGGCCCGAACAGACCGAGTTGCCTGATCGCGATCACCGCCTGGGTCCGGCTCTGGACCCCGAGCTTGCGGAAGACATGCGACAGATGGGCCTTCACCGTGGCCTCGGTGATCGACATCTCGAAGGCGATCTGCTTGCTCAGCTTGCCTTCGGCCAGCAGCAGCACGACCCGCAGCTGCTGCGGCGTGAACTCGGCCACGCGGCGGCTCAGCTCCCCCGGCGACGGCGGCGCATCCAAGGCATCGGGGAACCACAGCCCGCCGCCGAGCACGGTCTCGATCGCCTCGCCGATCCCGGCCAGCGGCGTCGATTTCGGCAGGTAGCCCGAGGCCCCGAACTCCATGGCCTGGCGGATCACGCCGGGATCCTCATTGGCCGAAACCATCACCACCGGCACCGTGGGGAAGGACGCGCGCAGCGAGGCCAGGCCGCCATAGCCGTTCATCCCCGGCATCGACAGGTCGAGCAGCATGAGGTCGACCGCCTGCCGCTCCAGCACCGGCGCGATCTCGGCGAAGCTGCCGACCTCGATGACGCGGACCGGGACCGGCATCACCTCGGCCAGCGTCTCGGCGAGGGCGCGCCGGACCATGGGATGGTCGTCTGCGATCAGGACAACGGTGGCGTCGGTCATCTTCCCCCAAGCAAAAGGCCGCGCCCATTGTGGGCGCGGCCTCAGGGAAGACACAAGCGCCGGCCGGGGCCCGTCGATCCCGACGAACCGGGATCGGCGGGGCCTGGTATCAGTTGTTGCGGATGTCGACGTGCCGGGTGTCCTTGATGAACAGCGTGCCGATCACCAGTGCGACGCCGGCGATGATGATCGGGTACCACAGCCCGCTGTAGATGTTGCCGGTGCCGGCCACGATGGCGACGGCGATCGCCGGCAGGGTGCCGCCGAACCAGCCATTGCCGATGTGGTAGGGCAGCGACATCGAGGTGTAGCGGATCCGGGTCGGGAACATCTCGACCAGCATCGCCGCGATCGGGCCGTAGACCATGGTGACGTACAGCACCAGCACGAAGAGGATCAGCCACACCATGAAGTGGTTGATCTGCGCCGGATCGGCCTTCTCGGGATAGCCCGCAGTCTTCAGCGCGTCGGCCAGGCCCTTGTTGAAGACGGGACCGACAGTCGCCGCATCCGCCGCGGTCGCGTCATAGGCGGCGATGCGGGTGCTGCCGACATCGATCTCGGCCTTCGATCCTGCCGGGCCTGCCTGGTTGCTGTACGGCACGCCGGCCTTGACCAGAGAGGCCTTGGCGATGTCGCAGGAGCTGGTGAACTTCGATGTGCCGGCCGGGTTGAACTGCACGCTGCATTCGGCCGGGTCAGCGATGACGGTCACCGGCGACGACGCCTGCGCCGCCTCCAGCGCCGGGTTGGCGTAGTGGGTCAGACCCTGGAACAGCGGGAAGTAGGTCAGGACCGCCAGCAGGCAGCCGGCCATGATGATCGGCTTGCGCCCGATCTTGTCGGACAAGGCGCCGAACACCAGGAAGAACGGCGTGGCGACCAGCAGCGCTGCGGCCACCAGCAGGTTGGCGGTCTGGGCGTCGACCTTCAGCGTGTTGGTCAGGAACAGCATCGAATAGAACTGGCCGCAGTACCAGACCACGGCCTGGCCCATGGTCAGGCCGAACAGGGCCAGCGCCACGATCTTCAGGTTGCCCCGGTTGGCGAAGGCCTCGGTCAGCGGCGCCTTGGACGTCTTGCCCTCGGCCTTCATCTTCTGGAACAGCGGCGATTCGCTCAGCTGCATCCGGATCCAGATCGAGACGATCAGCAGGACGATCGAGACCATGAACGGGATGCGCCAGCCCCAGGCGTCGAAGGCCGCGGCGTCCATCGACATGCGGCAGGCCAGGATGACGATCAGCGACAGGAACAGGCCCAGCGTCGCGGTGGTCTGGATCCAGGCGGTGTAGAAGCCGCGCTTGCCCTGCGGCGCATGCTCCGCGACATAGGTCGCGGCGCCGCCGTATTCGCCGCCCAGCGCCAGGCCCTGCAGCAGGCGCAGCAGGATCAGGATCGCAGGTGCTGCGATACCGATCGACGCATAGCCCGGCAGGAAGCCGACCGCCGAGGTCGACACGCCCATGATCACGATGGTGACCAGGAAGGTGTATTTGCGGCCGACCAGGTCGCCGAGGCGGCCGAACACCAGCGCGCCGAATGGCCGGACGAAGAAGCCGGCGGCGAAAGCCAGCAGGGCGAAGATGAAGCCCGCGGTCGGGTTGACGCCGGAGAAGAAGTTCTTGGCGATCGCCGCGGTCAGGGCGCCGTAGAGGTAGAAGTCATACCACTCGAACACCGTCCCCAGCGACGATGCGAAGATGACTTTGCGTATTTCCCCCTTGGTGAGAGGGTCGCTGGCGGCGCCGCTGTAGGCGACGTCCGATGTGGCGGTCATGGACCGGTCCTCCCTGATCGTTCGGTCCTTGGTGCCGGTCGCGGGCAGAATTCCGCACAAGGCCCGGCGCCAGGGTTGACGAATCCTACCAAGCGGACCGGGCAAGGACGTAGTCGACGTTCGTCTATGTCCCGCGCAGCCGGCAGGAATCCTGGGAGATCTTCACGGCCATGCGGCATTCCGGCCGCTGGGAAGGGCATCGCCGGACGCCCATCTCGGGGATATCCTCAGACAGTGTCGGGGCGCGGGGTGACAGGCGCCCCCGCCCAGCAGGAGAGGAACCGGACATGCTCAAGCCCATTCACCTGACGACCCTGGTCGGCACCGCCCTGCTGCTCGGCGCCTGCGCCAACTCGCCGGCCGCGATCGGGCAGCGCGAGGACATGCTGGCCGCCGCCGGCTTCAGCCTGCGGCCGGCCGACACGCCCGATCGGATCGCGTCGCTGAAGGGGCTGCCGCCGCACAAATTCGTCTCCAGCCTGCACAACGGCACCGTCTCCTATGTCTATGCCGACCCGACGATCTGCGGTTGCCTCTATGTCGGCGACCAGGCCGCCTATGGCCGCTACCAGAAGCTGGTGTTCGATAAGCGGATCGCGGACGAGCAGGAACAGGCGGCGCAGCTGAACCAGAATGCCGCCCTGAACTGGAGTTACGGCCCCTGGGGACCCTGGGCCCCCTATTGGTGAGGGCTCCTCCCCTTCCCGTCCCGTCGACACCGGACCATCCGCGATGACCCATGATGCCTCCACCGGCGCGCTTGCCGCCGCGCTCTCGCAGCTCGACGGCGTGGTCGACTGGGAACGCCGCGACCGCCGCGCCGGCATGCCGGTCGGGCTCGACCCGCTGCGCGACCTGCTCGACCACCTCGGGCAGCCGCAGCGACGGTTCCGCACGGTCCATGTCGCCGGCACCAAGGGCAAGGGATCGGTGTCCGCGCTGGTCGAGGCCGGGCTGCATCGGGCGGGCTTCGCCGTCGGCCGCTTCTCGTCGCCGCATATCGAGCGCATCACCGAACGGGTGACCTTCGGCGGGCGGGAGATCGACGAGGCCGCCTTCGCGACGGCGCTGGACCAGGCCTGGGCGGCGCGGCAGGACGCGGTGCGGCGCGGCAGCCCGGGCCAGGCTGCCACCCGCTTCGACCTGGAGACCCTGGCGGCGATCCTGGCCTTCGCCGCCGCGGGCGTCGACTGGGCGGTGCTGGAATGCGGCCTGGGCGGCCGCACCGATTCGACCAATGTCGTCGACGGCGAGGTGGCGGTGCTGACCAATGTCGGGCTGGAGCACACCGCCGTGCTGGGCACCAGCCACGCCGCCATCGCCGGCCAGAAGGTCGGGATCCTCAAGCCCGGCGCGACGCTGGTCACCGGCGTGGCGCTGGACAGCGAGGCCGGGGCGGTGGTCCGGGCCGAGGCGGAGGCGCTGGGCTGCCCGGTCCTGTTCCGCCCGGCGCCCGGGCCCGGGCTGACGATCGCCGACAGCAATGCCGGGCTGGCGCGGGCGGTGCTGGACGAGATCGGCCGCCGCGGCGTCGTCCTCCGGCGGCCGGGCCTGCCGCCCGGCCCGGTCGCCGGCTGGCTGCTGGACGGCCCGACCCGCGACGCCGCCAGGCTGCCCGGCCGCATGGAGCGGTTCGACCTGCCGGTGCCGGTGATCCTCGACGGCGCCCATGTGCCGTTCAACCTGGAGGCGGTGCTGGCCGACCTGGAGGCGATGCCCGACCTGGCCGGCCCCTGCGCCGTGGTGCTGGGGCTGGGCCGCGACAAGCAGGCGGCCGAGATGCTGGCCGTGCTGAAGCGGCGGGCGGCCATCGTGATCTGCACCCGGGCGGCCGGCGGCCCGCCAGCCTATGAACCGGACGAGCTGCGCCATCTGGCCGCCGCCGCCGGGCTGGCCGCCGAGGCGATCGCGAACCCCGGGGAGGCGCTGGCCCGCGCCGAGGCGGCCGCGGCGCCGGGAGGCTGGATCCTGGTCACCGGGTCGCTGCACCTGGTCGGCGAGGTGCGGCCGATCATCCGCCGGCTTCTGGCGCAGGAGGCCGGCTGACCAGGGCCCGGCGACCGATTGTCCGCGCCGGAACGCAAACATGACTTGATGCCTAACATCATAGTTGTATGATAACAGGATAACAGTGTTTGCTGTCCGGCCACATCATGCCTCGGGACCCTCGTTGATGACAGCTGCTTCCTCCCGCGCCGCGGCGATCGCCGCGCTGGCGGAGATTCTGCCCGGCGACGCGCTGCTGACCGCGGACGAGGATGTGGAGCGTTACAGCCGCGACTGGTCAGGCGACCATTTCGGCCGGCCGCTGGCGGTGGCGCGGCCGCGGTCGGTCGAGCAGGTCTCGGCCCTGATGCGGCATTGCTGGGACACCGGCCTGCGCGTCGTGCCGCAAGGCGGGCTGACCGGGCTGGTCGGGGCCGCGGTGGCGGCGCCGGAGGGCGAGATCGTGGTCAGCCTGGAGCGGATGAACGCGGTCCGCCAGGTCAGCCCGATCGACTTCGCCATGGTGGTCGAGGCCGGCTGCATCCTGGAGGACGCCAAGACCGCGGCGGACGACGCCGACTGCCTGCTGCCGATCACCTTCGGGGCGCAGGGCACCTGCCGCATCGGCGGCAATGTCGCGACCAATGCCGGCGGCTTCAACGTGCTGCGCTACGGCATGACCCGGGACCTGGTGCTGGGCCTGGAGGTGGTGCTGGCGGATGGCCGGGTGTGGAACGGGCTGAAGGTGCTGCGCAAGGACAACCGCGGCTATGACCTGAAGCAGCTGTTCATCGGCAGCGAGGGCACGCTGGGCATCGTCACCGCCGTCGCGTTCAAGCTGTTCCCCAAGCCGACCCAGGTCGAGACGGCGCTGGTCGGGCTGGCCTCGGTCGAGGATGCGATGGAGCTGTACGCCCGCGCCCGCCGGGCCTGCAGCGACCTGCTAACCGCCTTCGAGCTGATCCTGCGCGACGGCATCGAGGTGACGCTGCGCACCCGGCCGGACTTTCCCGACCCGTTGGCCGAGGCCTATCCGGCCTATGTCCTGATCGAGGCGTCGGCCGGCGGCGCGGTCGACCTGCGCGGCCTGATCGAGACCTTCCTCGGCGGCGCCGACGACATCATCCGCGACGGCGTGATCGCGACCAGCCGGGCCCAGGCGGACCGGCTGTGGCTGTATCGCGAGACCATGGTCGAATCGCAGGGCCGCGGCGGGCGCTACCTGCGCACCGACGTGTCGGTGCCGATCTCGCGCATCGCCGACTTCATCGCCGCGGCGCTGGCCGCGGTGCGCGGCCGCTATCCCGAGGCGATGCCGCTGGCCTACGGCCATGTCGGCGACGGCAACGTGCATTTCAACGTGATCCCGCCGGCCGGCCTGGCGGTCGAGGCGCTGGACCCGCTGTTCCACGGCGCCGAGGAGCTGATCTTCGACGTGGTCGACCGCCTGGGCGGCAGCATCAGCGCCGAGCATGGCATCGGCCGGGTCAAGCAGGACGCCTTCCTGGCCCGCATCGACCCGGTGGCGCTGGACCTGGTGACCCGGCTGAAGGATGCGTTGGATCCGAAGCATATTCTGAGCAACGGGCGTATCCTGCGGGACGATTCGATAATCAAGAACAGGTGAGGCCATGGCGCTGAAGCTCGACAAGGTCAGCCGCGGACCGCATCTGCCGACCCTGGTCGCCAGCTCGATCTCGCGTGAGATCGCCCGCGGTCGGCTGAAGCCGGGCGACCAGCTGCCGACCGTGCAGGCTCTGGCCGAGACCTTCGGCGTCAGCCGCAACGTGGTGCGCGAGGCGATCGCCCGGCTGGCCTCCGAAGGGCTGGTCTGGTCGCAGCAGGGCCGCGGCGCCTTCGTCTCCGAGGACAGCAAGTCGACGGTGCTGAAGATCGACCACGACGCCATGCAGCACGGCGACGCGTTCAGCAGCCTGTTCGAGCTGCGCGGCGCGCTGGAGGTCTGCGCCGCCGCCCTGGCAGCCGACCGCCGGACGCCGACGGACCTCGCCGCGATGCGCCTGGCGCTGACGACGATGGCCGCCGCCCCCTATGGCAGCGTCGCCTGGCTGCAGGCCGACCTGGAGTTCCACCGCGCGATCGCGGCGGCGACCCGCAACGACTATCTGGTCCAGTTCATCGGCTTCGTCGCCGAACGCGTCCGCGAGAGCATCCTGGCGGCCGGCGACCAGCACCCGTCCGAGGACATGGCCCAGGCCACGCTGAGCGAGCACGACCTGATCCTGGCGGCGATCGAGGCGCGGGACGAGGCCGCGGCGCAGCAGACGATGCAGAGCCATCTGAACGGCGCGGCGCAGCGCGTCGGCCTGTCCCAGGACCGGCCCGCGCCGCCGCCGGCACTGCCCCCGGCGACGGGCCGGCGAAAGCGCGACGTCGCCCCGGCATAGGTGGCTATAGCCGCCCGGCCAGCTGCCGGGCGCCGTGGATCAGCCGCAGGGCGGCGCAGGCGGCGCCGTAGCCGTTGTCGATGTTGCACACCGTGATCCCCGGCGCGCAGCTGGCCAGCATGGCGTCCAGCGCGGTGCGGCCGCCGGTGGCGACGCCGTAGCCGACCGAGGTCGGCACGCAGACCACCGGCCCCGCCACCAGCCCGCCGAGCACGCTGGCCAGCGCCGCGTCCATGCCGGCGACGACGATGACCACCGGATGGGCGCGGATCTCCTCCAGCCGGTCGGTCAGGCGCCACAGCCCCGCCACCCCGACATCGCCGATCAGACTGGCCTGCTGGCCTTGGTGGCGCAGCGTCCGCTCCGCCTCGCGGGCGACCGGGATGTCGGAGGTGCCGGCCGATACGATGGCGACCAGCCCGGTCGCCGCCACCGGCCGCAGCGGCCCGAAGAAGCCGGTGCGCGACACCGCGCAATAGTCGATCCGCTCGCGATGGGCGGCCGGCAGGGCCTCGAACCCGGCACCATCCAGCCGGGTCAGCAGCAGCCCGGCGCCGCGCGCCGCCGCCTGGTCCAGGATGGCGCCGATCTGCACCGCCGACTTGCCGGCGCAGTAGATCGCCTCGTCCAGGCCGATGCGCCCGCCACGGTCGAAATCGAGGGTGATCTCTTCCTTCGCGGTCATCGCGGCACCCCGACGAAGGCGCTGCCCACGCGGTAGGGCGCGAAGGCCAGCGGCCCCGCCGCGGCCCCGGCCGGCAGCAGGGCGCGGATCGACGCCTCCAGCTCCGATGCGTCGCCGCCGACCAGCCCGGCGAGGCTGTGGCCGTCGAGTTCGACCACCACGCCGGTGGCGCGGATGCGGCAGCGCACCGTCTGCGGCCGCAGGCGCCCCGCCACCAGCCGCTCGACCGCGTCGATGGCGCGCAGGGTCTCCGGCTCGATCGGGATCAGGGTCTCGACCCGGCTCGACAGGCAGGGCGACGACGGCAGCTCGGCCAGGTCGCCGAGGCCGAGGTCGCGGGCCAAAGCGCGCACCGCCGCCTTGCCGATCCCGGCCTCGACATAGGGGTGGCGCACGCCGTGCTCGCGCGCGGCGTCGAGGCCCGGGCGATATTCGCCGAGATCGTCGAGATTGGCGCCCGAGGCGATCGGCCGGTCGATGCGCCCGGCGATCGCGCCGTACAGATTGGTCTTGCAGAAGTAGCAGCGATTGACCGGGTTCTCGCGGTAGCGCGGGTCGGCGAACTCCCCGGCGTCGAGCACGGTCAGGGCCCAGCCCTCGCGCCCGGCCCAGTCGCGCACCCGCGCCGTGGCCGCGGGCGGCACCGCCGGCGACACGGCATGGACCATCATGGCGCCGTCCCCGCCCCGACGCCGGTGCGCCAGCACCGCCAGCGTCATGCTGTCGACGCCGCCGCTGACCGCCACGGCGATCGGGCCGAAGCCGTCGATGATCGCCTCCAGCCGTTTGCGCTCGCTGCTCATGGCTTCTTCGGCTCCACCGCATCCTCCGCCGCCCGGCGCCGCGCCTGGCGCGCCGCGTGGCCGGACAGGCCGGCCACGTCGTCGGCCTCCGCCTTCGCCGTGCGGCCGCCGGGGCGGTCGACCGCCTTGACCCGCAGCCGCTGCCCGCCGGCCTCGACCTCGACCATGCTCCGCGCCAGCACGGCGCGGCGCTGCACCTGGTGGCGCAGGCCGATCGTCGTGGTTTCCTCGAAGCACAGCCGCAGCACCTCGTCCTGCGCCTCCGGCCGGGCCAGCACCCGGATCTGCGCCATCATCCGCCCCTTCTTGCCGAACACCGGGGCCTGGATCACGTCATGCACCGCGGGGTGGGCGCGCAGCCGGTCCAGCGCCAGCGCCAGGTCCTCGCCCGACTGGTCGTCGATCTCGCATTCCACCACCAGCACCGCATCGCCGTCGATCTCCGGCCCCGCCGCCCCGTCGAAACGCAGCACCCGCACGCAATTGCTCAGGCCCGGCAGGATGCGGGTGCCGAAGCCGATGCCCGAGCCCGACAGCGTCCGCCGCTGCGTCGACCGGGCGTTGTCGCCGCAGAGATGGCGCAGGATGGCGGCGCCGGTCGGCGTCACCCGTTCCCCTGCGACGCCGTCGTCGATGGTGGCGAAGCCCTGCAGCAGCAGCACGGTCGCCGGCGCCGGCACCGGCAGGAAACCATGCGCGGTGCGCACCCGGCCGGACCCCAGCGGGATGTCGCCGACGGTCCAGCGGTCGGCATCCACCGCCGCGATCAGATGCGCCGCGCCGACGATGTCCGCGATCGAATCCCAGGCCCCGACCTCGTGGAAGCTGACCGCCTCGACATCGACGCCATGCACCCGCGCCTCGGCCTCGGCGAGGTGCCGGAAGATGGCGATGGCGTGGCCCCGGACCGCGGGGTCGAGGTCCGACCGCTCCAGCGCCTCGCGGATCGTGCGCCAGGCGGTGTGGTGGTGGTCCGCGCCGTGATGGTGGTGCCCGTCCGTCCATTCGACCCGGAAGCGCCGGCCCACCAGGATTCCGTCATTGTGCGGCAGCAGCCGGCAGGCGACGCCGGCCAGCAGCCCGGTGCGGGCCAGGCTGTCCTGCAGCCCGGCCTCGTGCTGCGGGAACAGGTCGAGCAGAGCGGCGATGAACATGTCGCCCGCGAGGCCGCCGACCGGATCGAGATGCAATTCCATGGGCGGACTGTTCCAGATTGTCCCGGCGGCCACAACGCGGCATCAACGGCCGGGCCGCGCGCACTTGCGCGGCCCGGCGGGCGCTGCGATCCTGGCCGCCGCTGAGCAATGGGTTTGAAGGACAGGATGAGCAGGGATCCGGCGGCTTTCGGCGCGATTCGAAAGGCCCCCAATCTGACGGCCGGGCTGATCGAGACCCTGGTGGCGCAGATCGAATCCGGGGATCTGGCCCCGGGCCAGCGCCTGCCGACGGAACAGGCCATCGTCTCCGCCACCGGCGTCAGCCGGACGGTGGTGCGCGAGGCCCTGGCCTCGCTGCGCGCCCGCGGCATGATCACCACGCGCCAGGGGCTGGGCGCCTTCGTCGCCGAGACCGCCCTGCCCCGGTCCTTCTCGATCGAGCCGGACAAGCTGGAATCGATCGCCGACGTGCTGCAGGTGCTGGAGCTGCGGCTGAGCATCGAGGTCGAGGCCGCGGGGCTGGCCGCAGAGCGGCGCGACCCGGCCGGGCTGGAGCGCATCGAGGCGGCGCAGGCGGCGTTCCTGGCGGCGATCTCGGCGCCCGGGGCCGATGCCGAGACCGTCGGGCTGGGCGAGGACCTGGCCGTCCACCGCGCCATCCTGGCCGCCACCGGCAACGCCTATTTCGCCCGGGTGTTCGATGTCTTCAACGTGGTCATCCCGCGCCAGCGCATCCCGGTCGCGGCCCTGTCGCAGACGGAGCGCGAGCGCCATCTGCGCCGGGTCGGGCAGGAGCACGAGGCGATCCTCGCCGCGATCCGCGCCGGCGATGCCACCGCCGCCCGCCGGGCGATGCGGGTGCACTTGACCCGCGCCCGCGACCGCTACGCCGCCCTGCGGTCCGAGGTGAAGGCGGGCTGAGGGGCTCTCAGACAAGCGAGCCCAAGAAAAGATCGTCATTGCGAGCGCAGCGAAGCAATCCAGGGCCGCTTGGCGTGGCCCCCGGATTGCTTCGTCGGCTTCGCCTCCTCGCAATGACGGTTCTTTCAGGCTGATCGCAAGCTCGCCGGTATCAGAGACCGTTTGCATGGTACGGGATGACGTACGGTCCCTCGGGGATCACCGCCACCGCCGGGTCGTTCGACCGCGCCACGCTGGCGGCGATCGCCGCGTCGAGGTCGCCGACCAGCGCCGTGCCGGTGATGCCGCGCTCGGCCTCGCTCAGGCCCGAGGTGAAGAGCTCGATCCGGCCGAGGCGCAGGGTCTTCAGCTGCATCTCGGTCTGCCATTCGTCGACCTCGGCCAGGGTCTTCGCCGTCAGCGTCGCCAGGAACCGCTCCGGCCCCAGCTCGACCAGCCGGGTCTGGGCGTCGCGGAACTCCGGCGAGCCGAAGCCTTCCGAGCATTCCGAGGCGATGATCAGCGTGCCGCCCGGCTCGAGGATGTCGAGCGGCGTCACCATGCCCTTGATGGTCTGGTAGTAGGTCTTGTCGAGCGGATAGCCGGCCGACGAGGTCACCACCGTCTTGAACTTGCGCGGCACCGGCACCCGGGTGGCGCCGCTGACGAAGTCAACCGCCGCGGCATGGCTGGCGATGATCTCGCCGAAGGTGACGCAGACCAGGTTGCGGTCCTCGTCCAGCACCGTGTTCAGCCCGTAGACCTCGCCCAGCATGCCGACGATCTGCAGCTGTTCCTCATGCAGCGGGTTGCCGACCAGGTTGCACTGGACCGCGAGCGGATCTTCCATGAAGCGGGCGGAGTGGAAGGTGCGGATGGTCTCGTGATGGGCGACGCCGGGGGCGATCACCTTCCGCCCGCCCGACCAGCCGGCCATGAAATGCGGCTCGACCAGCCCGGTGGCGATGCGCAGGTCGGCCTCGACGAACTGGCGGTCGATCTTGACCGGGGTACCCCGCGTCGCGGTCCGGCCGAAATCGACATGGGCGGCATCATCGCGGGCGTCGTGGTTGTCGACCCGGACATGCTCCAGGACCCAGGGGTCGCCGACCAGCTCGGCCAGCTCCTCGCCCAGATTGGGCCGGTGCAGGCCGGTGGCGACCAGCACGCTGATGCGGTCGAGCGGGATGCCCGAGGCGACCATGGTCTCGATCATCGGCCGCAGGAACAGCCGGTTCGGCACCGGCCGGGTGATGTCGCAGATCAGGATGCAGGCGCTGCGCCGGCCGCGCGCCAGTTCGGCCAGCGACGGTGCGCCGATCGGCTGCGCCAGCGCTCGGGCGATCGCCGCATGCGGGTCGGCGATGGCCGGCAGCGGCTGCTTGCGCACCACCGTCACCTGCGCCCCCGCCGGCAGGCGGATGGGCAGATGGCCGCGGCCATAGGAGATGGTGAGATCCGTCGTCACAGCCCTGCTCCGCTTCGCAAACCTCAGGCAGTGGCCGCCGCAGGCGCGCCGCCGAGGTAGAGGTCCCGCATCAGGTCCGCGCTCTTCAGCTCGTCGATCGGCCCGGAGGCGACGACGCGGCCCTGCTGCATCAGATATCCATGCGTGGCCACGCCCAAGGCAAGCCCCGCATTCTGTTCGACCAGCAGGATCGAGGCGCCGAACCGCTCGCCGATGGCCAGGATGATGGCCTTGATTTCCTTCACCATCAATGGCGACAGGCCTAGCGAGGGTTCGTCGAGCAGCAGCACGCGCGGCCGCGCCATCAGCCCGCGGGCGATCGCCAGCATCTGCTGCTGCCCGCCGCTGAGCGACCCGCCCTTGTCGCGGCGCTTGGTGGCGAGGATCGGGAAGAACCCTTCCATCAGCGTGACGTCGGCATCGACCGCACCCTGGTCCCGCCTTGCATAGGCGCCCAGCCGCAGGTTCTCCTCGACCGTCATGTCGGCGAAGATGCGCCGGCCTTCCGGCACCAGCACGACCCCGCTTTTGGCCATGACGTCGGGCGGCTGGCCGGTCATGTCGCGGCCGTCGAAGACGACGCTGCCGCCGCGCGGCTTCACCAGCCCGGCGATGGTGCGCAGCAGCGTGGTCTTGCCGGCGCCGTTGGGCCCGAGGATGGTGGCGATCTCGCCCTGGCCCAGGGTCAGGGACACGTTGCGGTTGACCGTGGTCGGGCCATAGCCGGTGGAGACGCCGGACACCTGCAATAAGGTCACAGCGCGCCTCCGAGATAGACTTCGAGCACCTTGGGGTCGGCCAGCACCTCGGCGGTCGGGCCGTCGGCGATCTTGCTGCCGAAATCCAGCACCACCAGGCGGCGGCACAGGCGCTGCATCAGGCTCATGTCATGGTCGATGACGCAGACGCTGATGCCGTGGCCGGGCAGCTGCTGCACCAGCTCGACCAGCGTCGTCGTCTCCTTGTCGTTCAGTCCCGCCGCCGGCTCGTCCAGCAGCAGCAGCGACGGCCGCGTCGCCAGCGCCAGGGCGATGCCGAGCAGGCGCAGGTTGCCGAAGGGCAGCACGCCGGCGATCTCGTGGCGCAGCGCCTGCAGCCCGACGAAGCCGATCAGGTCGTCCGGCGTCGGCCAGGGGAATGGCCGCTCGCCGTCGGTGCGGCAATGCTCGGTGGCGATCTGCACATTCTCCAGCACGCTGAGGCCGGGGAAGGCCATGGCCTGCTGGAAGGTGTGGGCGATGCCGGCATGCGACACGGCATGGGCGGGGGTGCCGGTCATGTCGCGGCCGCGCCAGGTCACCGTGCCCGCGGTCGGCTTGTGCACGCCGGTGATGACGTTGAACAGCGTGGTCTTGCCCGACCCGTTGGGGCCGACGATGCCGAGGATCTCGCCCTCGACGATGGTCAGGTCGACCCCGGCCAGGGCCGCGACGCCGCCGAACTGCTTGCGGAGGCCGCGGATTTCGAGCGCGCCCATAGTCAGCCTCCTGCCTTCGAAGCGGGTGCCTTGGCGGCGGGCAGCCGCTCGGCCTGGGCCCCATCCGACAGCCGGCCACGCTGGGCGAACAGCTTGCGCCAGCCGTCGATGGCGCCGGCGATCAGCCCGTTCGGCAGCAGCAGGATCACCGCGATCAGGCAGACGCCGTAGAGGATGCGGGACTGCACCGGGTCGAGCGCGAACATCTCGGGCAGGAAGGCGACCAGGATGCCGCCGGCCAGCGGCCCCAGCAGCAGCCGGGCGCCGCCGATCATCACCATCAAGGCGAGGTAGATGCTGGGGAAGGACGAGAACTGGTTGGGCGAGATGTGGCGCAGGAAATAGGCCAGCAGCACGCCGGACACACCGGCGAAGACGCCGCTGACCACGAAGGCGCCGATCTTGTGCCGCCCGACATTGATGCCGAGCGACGCCGCCAGCTTCTCGTTCTCGCGGATCGCGCGCAGCGTGCGGCCGTAGGAGGAGTTGACGATGGCCCAGCTGGCCACGGCGCTGAGCGCCACGAAGCCGAGGGTCAGCAAGTAGAATTGCGGCAGCGGGTCGAGCCCCAGGCCGAACAGCGATACCGGCTGCCCCAGGTCGAGCCCGGTGGCGCGGCCGGTGAAGTCGCCGCCATTGGTCAGGACGATGGTCAGCAGCTGGCCGAAGGCGAAGGTCAGGATCACGAAATGGTGGCCGCTGACCCTGAGCGAGGGGAAGCCGACCACCGCCGCCAGCAGCGCCGTGGTCCCGGCGGCGAAAGGGATCGCGGTCCAGAAGTCGAAGCCGAAGTCGCGCGCCAGGATGGCGGCGGTGTAGGCGCCGACCCCGACCAGCGCGGCATGGCCCATCGACAGAATGCCGGTCTGGCCGAACAGCACCGACAGCCCGTACAGCGCCACCACATTGATGCCGGCGGTGATGGCCAGGGACAAGAGCCGGTTGCTGGGCCCCAGCAGCGGCACCAGCGCCAGCGCGGCGAACAAGGCGAGCGCCAGGACCAGGCGGCCGGCGGGAGAGCGGGACTGCATCGCGGAAGCCTTGGATTGCGGAGGGCCCGGGGGAACGTTCACGTGACGCGCGGGCCGCTGGTGCCGCCGAACAGGCCGTTGGGCCGGACCAGGAGCACGATGATCATCAGGGCGAAGGAATAGGCGTCGGTCCACTCCGACAGGCCGTAGCCGGCGCTGAAGCCTTCGACCAGGCCGAGGATCAGCCCGGCCACCACGGCGCCGGTAAGGTTGCCCAGGCCGCCGATCAGCGCCACCGCGAAGCCCTTCATCACGATGGTGCCGCCGGTGAAGGGGGTGATCGGGAACAGGGCGATCAGCAGGGCGCCGCCGAGGCCGGCCAGGGCGCTGCCGAAGACGAAGACGCCGGTGATGTAGCGCCGCACCGGGATGCCCATCAGCGCCGCGGTGTCACGGTCCTCGACGCTGGCGCGCAGCGCCCGGCCGTAGCGGCTGCGGGTGATCATGAAGAAGGTCAGGGCGACCACCGCCGTGGTCACCACGATCACCATCACCCGAACCGCCGCGATGCGCACGCCGCCGACGTCCCAGATGGTGTTCAGCGGCCGCGGGATGCTCTTCTGGTTGGCGTTCCAGAACAGGATGACGATGTGCTGGAGCACCACGATCAGGCCGAGCGAGACGATGAACCCGTTGGTCGGCCGGTTCAGGGTGAAGCGGAACAGCCCGCGTTCCAGCACCAGCCCCAACAGCGCCACCGAGGCGACGCCGGCGACCAGTGCCAGCGGGAAGCCCCAGCCAGCGCCGACCGCCAGCCAGGTGACGATGCTGCCGACCATCAGGAATTCGCCATGGGCGAAGTTGATGATGCCGGTCAGGCCGAAGATCAGGGTGACCCCGACCGCGATCAGCGTGATCACGCTGGCGATCGACAGCCCGTTCAGGATCTGCTGCAGGAGGATGTCCAAGGCGGGGTCCCGGAAGAAACGGATCGGCGGGGCGAGATGGGCCGGCCTGCCGGAGGGGGTGGGGGTTGCCCTCCGGCAGGCCGGGACCGGCGAGGCGAAAAGGCGCCGCCGGCTACCGGTCAGGTCAGTTCCGCCGGCTCACATCGGCGCATCGGCCGGCGGCTGCTGCATGGCGCAGCTGAGCTTGCCGGCGGGGTCGGCGACGCAGACCTCGGTCGCGTGGGTGACCTGGTGATGGGCGTTGAAGCTGAGGTCGTCCGACACCACGCCCTGGTGGTGCAGCACCAGCAGCGCGTCGACCACCTTGTCCGGATCGAAGCTGCCGGCCTTGGTCCAGGCCTCGGCCAGCATGTGGACATAGTCGTAGTAGAGCAGCGAGACCGAGGAGGTGACGCCCTTCGGCGCGCCCGCGGCGAAATAGGCGTCGAAATAGGACTTCGCCTTGGCGTTCGAGGATTCGCCCCAGCACACCGGCACGCAGCTCATCGCCACCGGCACGTCGGCCGACAGCCCCCGCTCCTTCCAGATGCCGGGATCGACGCCGAACAGGAAGTAGCTGGGCGCCACCGCCAGCTCCAGCGCCTGCGGCAGCGCCGTCAGCGTGGAGTCGCCGTTGTACCAGAAGTGCACGACGTCAGGATTGAGGCTCTTCGCCCGGGTCAGGATCGGCGAGAAGTCGGTGGTGTCGGGCGGGTAGAAGATGATGTCCGGCACCTCCTGCCCTTCGGCCTTCAGCGCCTTGATGTAGTAGGAGGACAGGAACTGGCCGGTGGCGTCGTTGCCGGCGATGATCACCGACTTCTTGATCGGGTGGTCGACCAGCGGCTGCAGCAGGCTGAGCACGCCGCGCGCGGTGCTGCCGCTGCGCTGGAATTCGCGCGGTTCGGACTGGAACAGGTAGTGGTTCTCGCCGCCCGGGGCAACCGCCGCGTCGGTCAGGATGGTGTCGAGCGTGCTGTTGCCGGCGAAGTGCAGGATCTTGGCCGGCTGGGTGATCTTGGCCATGGCCAGGGTGAAGTCGTGCGATTCCGACCCGAAGATCGCCTTCACCCCGACGTCGCGCACCAGCTCCTGGGTCGCCGCGACCGCGGTGCCGATGTCGGTGCGGTCGTCGCGGCGCACCAGCTCGATCTTGTAGGTCTTGTCGCCGACCTTGACGCCGCCGGCGTCGTTGATCTCCTTGACCGCCAGGCTGACGCCGGCCGGCAGGGTGTGGCCGGCCGAGACGAAGGCCCCCGATTCCGCCGCGACGACGCCGATCTTGACGGTGTCGTCGGCCGCGGCCGCCGGCAGGGCCAGCGCGCCGAGCCCCAGGGCCAGAAGGGCGGTCCTAGTCGATAATGCCATCATGTGCGTTGCCTCCCGAGCAGCATCGATTATTGCACTGTTATCATACAACCCTATCATCTGATATGTCGGACAACAGGTCTGTCAAGCCACCTGTCGCCCCGGCCCCGAAGATCGTCCCGGGATCGCACTTGCGATCGGGCCGCAGCCTTCCGTCCAGAAGCCGGGGCCCCGCCGTCCAACCCGGCCAACGGCAAAACTCTCCTCGCCCGCCCGATATAGGTCTTGTCAGAGGATCACCAGTTGTATGATAACCCTGTGACCTGGTCGAATCAAGCCGGCGCCGCGTCATGCCGGCGTGAGATGGAGGAAGAGATGCGAGCGAGGGAATTCGGCCGGACCGGCCGCACGGTGAGCGAGGTCGGCTTCGGCAGCTGGGCGATCGGGTCGGCCTGGGGCCATGTCGACGACGGAGACGCGCTCGCGGCGCTGCATGAGGCGCTGGACAGCGGCGTCACCTTCATCGACACCGCCGACGTCTATGGCGACGGCCGGTCGGAGCAGCTGATCGCCCGCGCGCTGAAGGAGCGCGGCGGCGACAAGTCCTATGTCGCCACCAAGACCGGGCGTCGCCTGCCGCAGCAGACGGTGGCGGGCTACAATCTCGAGACCATGTCCGGCTTCATCGACCGCAGCCTGGCCAATCTCGGCGTCGAGACGCTGGACCTGGTGCAGCTGCACTGCCCGCCGACCGACCTGTACTACCACCCGGAGGTGTTCGGTGCCCTCGACCGCCTGGTCGAGCAGGGCAAGATCCGCCACTACGGCGTCAGCGTCGAGCGGGTCGAGGAGGCGCTGAAGGCGCTGGAATATCCCGGCGTCCAGAGCATCCAGATCATCTTCAACATCTTCCGCCAGCGCCCGGCGGAGCGGCTGTTCGCCCTGGCCGAGGAGAAGAAGGTCGCGATCATCGCCCGGGTGCCGCTGGCCAGCGGCCTGCTGTCCGGCAAGTTCCGCGCCGACACCAAGTTCGAGGCCACCGACCACCGCCTGTTCAACCGCAACGGCGAGGCCTTCGACGTGGGCGAGACCTTCTCCGGCGTGCCCTATGAGAAGGGGCTGGAGGCGGTGGAGCGGATCCGACCGCTGGTCGGCGGCGACACCACCATGGCGAAGTTCGCGCTGCGCTGGATCCTGATGTTCGACGCCGTCACCGTCGTCATCCCCGGAGCCCGCAACGCGGCGCAGGCCAAGTCGAACTCCGAGGCCGCCGATCTCGCCGCCCTGCCGCCCGATGTGATGGCCGAGCTGCGGGCGATCTACGACCAGGACATCAAGCCCTTCGTCCACCAGCGCTGGTAAGCGCCCTTCCCTTCCCCGGCCTGCGGAGACCGGCCCATGACCTCCCCGATCATCGATTCGCATCACCATTTCTGGGACCCCGAGCGGGGCGACTATGGCTGGCTGAGCGGCCCGTTCGCGCCGATCCGGCGGGTGTTCGCGCCGGAGGACCTGCGGCCGTCGCTGCAGGCCAACGGCGTGTCGGGCACGGTGCTGGTGCAGACCTGGAACGACCTCGGCGAGACCTGGGACTTCATTCGCACCGCCGCGGCGACCGACTTCGTCGCCGGGGTGGTCGGCTGGGTCGACCTGACCGATCCCAAGGTCGGGCAGACCCTGGCCGAGCTGCAGGCGGCGCCGGAGGGGCGCTGGCTGGTCGGCATCCGCCACCTGATCCATGAGGAGGCGGACCCCAACTGGCTGCTGCGCGACGATGTGCGCCGCGGCCTGCGCGCGGTGTCGGATGCCGGGCTGGTCTACGACCTGGTGCCCAAGCTGCCGCATCTGCCGGCGGCGCTGCGCACGGTCGAGGATTTCCCGGAGCTGCGCTTTGTGCTCGACCACATCGCCAAGCCGGACATCAAGGGCGGCGGCTTCGCGCCCTGGGCGGCGCTGATGCGCGGCTTCGCGGCCCATCGCGACCATGTCTGGTGCAAGCTGTCCGGCATGGTCACCGAGGCCGACTGGCGCGACTGGACGCCGGAGCACCTGAAGCCCTATGTCGCCGAGGTGCTGCGCATCTTCGGCGTCGACCGCTGCATGTTCGGCACCGACTGGCCGGTCTGCCTGGTCGCCGGCAGCTATGACGACGTCGTCGGCGCGCTGAAGACCTGCCTGGGCCATCTGAGCGAGGCCGAGCGGGCGCAGATCTTCGGCCGCTCCGCGATTGAGGCCTACGGGCTGCCGGCCTTCGCCACGGCGGGCGCCTGACGGCCCCATTCATGGGGTGACGCCAGGGCGGCTTCACCCCATGGCTTCAGCGCCGGTTGATGTGCTGGTCGATCAGCCGGCGCAGCGTCTTCGCATCCCGCCCGCGGATCGCGGCGATCATGTCGTGGTGCTCCCGAGCGCTGAGGCGCACCCCCGCCAGCGTGTACCAACGGCCGGTGGTGCCGTCCTGGCCGCGCTCGCGCATCTCCCGGATCATCCCGGCCAGCACCGGGTTGCCGGCGATGTCGTAGAGCCGCCGGTGGAAGGCGAAGTTCAGCTCGGTCCGGGTCGGCGGGTCGCCGGTCTCGATCGCCTGCTCGAACCGCGTGGCGAGGTCGTCGAGCGCCGCGAGGTCCGCCGCCGTCGCCCGGTCGACCACCATCGCCGCCGCCCCGGCCTCCAGGATTGTCCGCACCGCCTTCATCTGCAGCAGCTCGTCGGGATCGGGCGAGGCGACGCGGAAGCCGCTGTTGACCTTGTGCTCGACCAGATGGCGGTTCTTCAGCTCGACCAGCGCCTGCCGCACCTCGAAGCGGTTGGCGGCATAACGCTCCTGCAGGTCGATCTGCTTCAGCCATTCCCCGGCCCGGTAGACGCCGTAGAGAATGTCGTCCCGGATCGCCGCGACCAGCGTTTCGATCCGCCCCTGATCCGTGTCCTGACGCTTCATTCCGCCCCGGTCTCGACTGCCCCCGGACCGCCGCCCTCCCGCCGCGCCCGTCCCTCCTTCTAGCATGCCGGGTTGCGGGATGCGATTTTCACGGATATCGTCACGGAAAAATTGGCGCCAATTTTGGAGCAGACCGACATGGCGGATGGCGGGGCGGCGAAGATCGAGGCGGACGCGGCCGTGGCGAGGCCGGCGCCGAAGCGCCATTACGGCGCCACGCCGGTCATCGCCTGCCGCGCCGATCCGCGCTTTTCCTACTGCCTCTACGTTCCGCCGCGGCTGCGCGAATCATCGCCGGCGCGGGTGCCGCTGCTGGTGTCGGTGCATGGCAGCTTCCGGACCATGGAGGGCAGCCGCGACCTGTTCGCGGATTTCGCCCGCTGGCACGACGCCGTGGTGCTGGCGCCGCTGTTCCCGGTCGATATCCGCGGCGACGGCAACGAGGACGGCTACAAATACCTGGCCGAGGGCGACATCCGCTACGACCGGCTGCTGCTGGCGATGGTGGCGGAGGTCGAGGCCCGCTATGGCTTCGACTTCGACCGCTTCTGCCTGTTCGGCTTTTCCGGCGGCGGCCATTTCGCCCATCGTTTCCTCTATCTGCATCCGGAGCGGCTGCGCGCCGTGTCGATCGGCGCCCCCGGATCGGTCACCCTGATCGACCCGAAGCGCGACTGGTGGGTCGGCACCCGCGACATGGAGCGGATCTTCGGCCGCGCCCCCGACATCGCCGCGATCCGCCGGGTGCCGGTGCATCTGGCGGTCGGCGACAGCGACCTGGAGACGGCGTCGATCATCCACCGGCCGGGCAGCGCGCATTGGATGGACGACGCCAACCGCGCCGGGGCGAACCGCATCGCCCGGCTGACCAGCCTGCGCCGCAACCTGCAGGCGCATGGCGTGGCGGTGCGGCACGACATCGTCCCCGGCGCCGCCCACGACCTGGCGGCGGTGGCGGACCGGGCCAAGGACTTCTTCCACGACGTGCTCGGCCCCGGCCGGGCGCCCGTGTTCGGCGGATAAGAAAACAGGGGGCAGACATGAACCGGCTCACGATCCTGGCCATGGCGGCGCTGGCGGCGGCCCTGCCCGCCGCCGCGGCCGAGACGCCGCAGCGCGGCGGCACCATCCGCACCGTGCTGTCGGCCGACATGCGCAGCACCAATCCCGGCGTCGACCGCGACGGCGCCACCGACATCGTGCACCAGCACATCGTCGAAGGCCTGGTCGGCTTCCGCGAGGATCTCGGCATCGGGCCGATGCTGGCCGACAGCTGGGACGTCTCGCCCGACGGCAAGACCTACACCTTCCACCTGCGCCACGGCGTAAAGTTCCAGAACGGCGCGACCATGACCTCGGCCGAGGTCAAATGGTCGTGGGACCGGCTGATGGACCCCGCCACCAAATGGCGCTGCCGCGACGTCTACACCGGCGACAACGACCTGAAGGTCGAGAGCGTCACCGCCCCCGACGCCGACACCGTGGTCTATGCGCTGGACCGGCCCAGCGCCGGCTTCCTGTACAACCTGGCGCGGATGGATTGCGGCGGCACCCCGGTCTTGCACCCGTCCTCGGTCAAGCCCGACGGCAGCTGGGACAAGCCGGTCGGCACCGGACCCTTCATCCTGTCGGACTGGCGGCCCGGCCAGTACATCGAGCTGACCCGCTTCGACGGCTACACCCCGCGCGACGACGCCATGAGCGGCTATGTCGGCCGCAAGGAGGTGTATGTCGACAAGGTCCGCTTCAACATCATGCCCGACCCGGCAGCCATGCTGACCGCGCTGCAGGCCGGCGCGCTGGACGTCGCGCCGCTGGAGTCGCAGGGCCGGATGCAGCTGCAGGGCGACCCGGCCTTCGAGATCCAGTCCGCCGTCACCCCGGGCTGGGAGGCGCTGATCCTGCATTCGGAGGACCCGATCCTGCAGGACAAGCGGGTACGCCAGGCCATCGTCATGGCGCTGGACCGCGCCACCATCGCCAACGCCGTGACCTTCGGCGGCTCGACCTTCTCGGCGACGCCGGTGCCGGCCTTCAGCCCCTACCACTCCCAGGCCCAGACCGACGCCCTGCCCTTCGATCTGGAGCGGGCCAAGGCCCTGCTGGCCGAGGCCGGCTACAGCGGCCAGCGCATCGTGCTGACCGCCAACAAGCGCTACACCGAGATGTACGATTGCGGCGTGCTGGCCCAGGACATGCTGCGCAGCGCCGGGCTGAACGTCGAGCTGGAGGTGCTGGAATGGACCGCCCAGCTCGACGCCTACCAGACCGGCAAGTTCCAGACCCAGTCCTTCTCCTATTCGCCGCGGCTCGACCCGCTGGGCCAGTGGGAGCGGATCATCGGCACCCAGCCGCGCAAGATCTGGAAGGACCCGCGCGCCATCGCCCTGCTGGCCCAGGCCAACGCCGCCACTGACCCGGCGAAGATGCAGTCCGTGCTGGACCAAATCGGCCGGCTGTTCACCGAGGAGGCGCCGGCCGCCAGCCTGTACCTCCACAGCTCCGACTACGCCGTGGCTAGGCGCGTCGCCGGCTTCACCGTCTGGCCGGCCGACGCCGCCCGGTTCTGGGGCGTGTCGATCCGGAAATAATCCGCTCCTACCCCGCCGCCCGCCGGGATTCCTCGACCGCCACCCGGCCGGGGCGGCCCAGCGCCTTGGCCACGGCGTCGAGGCGGCGGTCGACCGCGAAGCCGGTCAGCGCCTCCTCGTCGGCCGGCAGGGTCAGCACCACCGCATCGCCAGAGAAGGCGAGGCTGGTGCGCTCCAAGAGCGAGGTGGCGCCGCCGGTCAGGGTGTGGGCGAGGCGCAGGGTCTGGCCCAGGATCAGGGCGCGGGTCCGGGCGGCGTCGGTCAGCAGCTCCAGCACCGGCCGGGTCAGCGCGTCGCCGAGATCGGCGCCGTAGCGGACATAGACCGCGGCGGCCAGGAACACGCGCTCGGCATGGTCGAGCCCGGCCACCGGCATGCGCAGCACCCGCAGCCAGGCGTGCTCGGCGCGGTAGTCGGGATGCTCGAACCAGCCGATGTCGGAGAGCAGGCTGGCGGCCTGGCGCAGCCGGGCCTCGTCCGCGGTCTCGTCGGGGAAGGCCGAGCGGGTCCATTCCGCCACCACCTCGGCATGGCCGAAGCGGTCGAGCCGGTGGGCGATCTCGGCGGCGGCGAAGATCAGCGGGTCGCGCGCCTGGTCCTCCGGCGACAGCAGGTCGAACAGGTGGCCTTCGCGGAGGCCGAGGGCGGAGAACACGATGCGGGCCGGGCGCAGCGCCTTGAGCACGCCCTCCAGCACCAGCGCCGCCATCGGGAGCATCTCGACCCGGCGGCGCGAGATCGAGGCGCCGGACAGCGCCCCCTTGCTCTGCTTCGCCACCAGCCCGACGAAATCGGTCATCGCCGCGGTCGGCACCGTGTACTGGTGGATGATGTGCAGCGGGTGGTTCTCGCGCTCCATGTACAGCTTGGCGATGGCGCGCCAGGCGCCGCCGACCGGATAGAAGCTGCGGCCGGAATAGCGCGACAGCCAGCCCTGCTGCGCCAGCGTGTCCTGCACCACGCTGCGCGCCTCCTTGCGCGCGCCGGTCTCGTCCATCAGCCGGAACGGGCCGAGCGGCAGGGTCACCTGCTCGCCGATGTCGCCATGGTCGAGCCCGACCAGCTCGAGCGAGCCGCCGCCGAGGTCGCCCATCACGCCGTCGACGTCGCGGATGCCGGAGATGACGCCCAGCGCCGACAGCCGCGCCTCCTCCACCCCGCTGATGATGGTGATCGGCAGGCCGCAGCGGCGCTCGACCTCGGCGACGAAGTCGGCGCCGTCCTCGGCCTCGCGCACCGCCGCGGTGGCCAGCACGTCGACCCGGTCGACGCCCATGCCTTCGAGCAGCCGGGTGAAGCGGGCGAGGTTGTCCACCGCCAGGGCCACCGCGTCCGGCGCCATGCGGCGGGACTGGCCCAGGCCGCGCCCCAGCCCGCACATGACCTTCTCGTTGAAGATCGGCACCGGTGACCGGGTCACCCGGTCATAGACCACGAGACGGATGGAGTTCGAGCCGATGTCGATGACACCCACCCGCCCGGGCCTGGACGGCACGATCGGTCCGATACGAAACACCTGACCTCAGATCCTCATTCCGTGGGCTTGACCAGACGGCGTGGAGCCCGTTTCGCATCCTTCAGCGCGCTGCCCCGGCCCGACAGGCTGGGGTTGGTCATGAAGTAGGTGTGGGCGCTGAAGTCATCCGCCTCCGGCGCGTCGAGCCGATGATAGCGGCCATCGGCATCGAGCATCCAGGTGTTCGTTTCGTCCTTCAGGTTGGCCAGCATGATCTGCTCCATCACCTGCTGGCGGACGGTGGCGTTCTCGAGCGGCACCAGGGTCTCGATCCGGCCGTCGAGGTTGCGCGGCATCCAGTCGGCCGAGGACAGGAACACCTTGGCCTGGCGCGACGGCAGCTTCTGGCCGTTGCCGAAGCACAGGATGCGGGCGTGTTCGAGGAAGCGGCCGACGATCGAATGCACCCGGATGTTGTCGGACAGGCCCGGCACGCCGGGGCGCAGGCAGCAGATGCCGCGGATCACCAGGTCGATCTCCACCCCGGCCTGGGAGGCGGCGTAGAGCTTGTCGATGATGTCGGCGTCGACCAGCGAATTCAGCTTGACCCAGATCTGCGCCGGCTTGCCGGCCTTGGCGTTGGCGATCTCGGCCTGGATCAGATCCATGATCCGGTTGCGCAGATACAGCGGCGCGATCGCCAGCTTCTCCATCTGCGCCGGCTTGGCGTAGCCGGTCATGTAGTTGAACATCGCCGCCGCGTCGCGGCCCAGCACCGGGTCGCAGGTGAAGAAGCTGAGGTCGGTGTATACCTTGGCGGTGATCGGGTGGTAGTTGCCGGTCCCGAAATGGGTGTAGGTGCGCAGGCCGCCCTGTTCGCGCCGCACCACCATCGAGACCTTGGCGTGGGTCTTGAGGTGGATGATGCCGTAGACCACCTGGGCGCCTGCCCGCTCGAGGTCCCGGGCCCAGCGGATGTTGGCCTCCTCGTCGAAGCGGGCCTTCAGCTCGACCATCGCGGTGACCGACTTGCCGGCCTCCGCCGCCTCGACCAGGGCCTGGACGATCGGCGAGTCCTTCGAGGTCCGGTACAGGGTCTGCTTGATCGCCACCACGTCGGGGTCGCGCGCCGCCTGGCGCAGGAACTGCACGACGATGTCGAAGCTCTCATACGGGTGGTGGACGACGATGTCCTTGGCCCGGATCGCGGCGAAGCAGTCGCCGCCGAAGTCGCGCACCCGCTCGGGGAAGCGGGCGTTGTAGGGCGGGAACAGCAGCTCCGGCCGCTCGTCGACGATCAGCTTCTTGGTGTCGACCAGGCCGAGCAGCCGGTCCATGGCGAAGACGTCCTCGTCCTTCACCTTCAGCTTCTCGCAGACGAAGCGGCGCAGCGATTCCGGTACCTCGGCCGAGACGGCGAGGCGGATGACGATGCCCTTGCGCCGGCGCTTCAGCGCGCTTTCGAAGGTCTTGACCAGGTCCTCCGCCTCTTCGTCGATCTCCATCTCGCTGTCGCGGATCACCCGGAACACGCCGCTGGCATGCGGCGTGTAGCCGGGGAAGAGACGGTCGAGGAACAGCTTGACCACGTCCTCGAGCAGCACGAAGCGGATCGGCAGGCCCGGCAGGCGGGTGAAGCGGTCGAGCTGCGGCGGCAGCGGGACGATCGCCTCCATCTCCTCATGCGCGTCCTCGTCGTTGGTCAGCGCCAGCGCCAGGCAGAGGCCGAGATTGGGGATGAAGGGGAAGGGATGGGCCGGATCGATCGCCAGCGGGGTCAGCACCGGGAACATCTGGCCCAGGAAGCGTTCCTCCAGCCAGGCCTTCTCGGTCTTGGTCAGCTCGTCGCGGGAGACCACGGCGATGCCGGCCGCGCGCAGCTCCTCGCTCAGCGCCCGCCAGCAATGCTGCTGGTCGCGCATCAGCTCCTGCACCCGGGTCGCGATCTCGCCCAGCTGCTGCGCCGGGCTCAGCCCCTCCTGGCTCGGCGAGGCGACGCCGAGGGCGACCTGCGCCTTCAGCCCGGCGACGCGGACCATGTAGAACTCGTCGAGGTTGCTGGCCGAGATCGACAGGAAGCGCAGCCGCTCCAGTAGGGGGTAGCGGGTGTTGTAGGCCTCCTCCAGCACACGCTGGTTGAAGGCCAGCCAGGACAGCTCGCGATTGATGAAGCGTTCGGGCGAATCCACGGCGATCGCAGGCGGGACGGGGGCGCGCACGGTGTCCGGCGCCTCGGCGGGAAGGGCCTCGGCGGTGGTCTGCAACATGCTCACGGGTCGCCTCCGAACCTTCATCGATCGCAACAAAACTGTAATATCAAGCCCTTATCCGGCTCGATTTCAGACCCACTATACACAAGCCCGAACCGGAAGCGCCATGCCCCGGTCTGGGTTGTCGACCCTGCCGCCGATGATGGCGATGCCGAGGCCCGGCCACCTCGACCTTGCGGACTTCGTACCCTTCATCCGGCGGTTTCATTCGCGTCTCAAAGCTTCAATGAAATCCGAAATCGCCACAAGGCGCGCGCATCGACGATCAAAATTCCATCAACATATCAGCCGGAGGGAGCACCGAAGCGTGGGCGCTCCCGGCGCCAGGGCGCCGGGAGCGGTATCGTCACTTCGCGAGCGCGGCCTTCTCAATCACCGCAGCGACTTCGCCGGCATGGACGACGAGGGAGGCATGGCTCCCCGCGACCTCCGTCGTCTGGGCCTTCATCCGGGCGGCAAACATCTTCTGGGCCTCGGGCGCGAGCAGCTTGTCCTTCGTGCTGATCACGAAGAAGGTCGGCTTGTCGCGCCAGGCGACCGTGTCGACCGGAGCCGCAAACGCGGCGTAGCTCAGCGGAAGCTGGGAGTTCGCCAGGGATTCGGCGATCTTCGGGGGAAGGTCGGCCGCGACCGCCGCCGGAAACACCTTGGGATCGATGGTGAGGTTGCCCTTGGCGTCGGGATGGATGGCCTTGCCGCCTTCGGTGGCCGGGCCGGCATCGGCCAGGGACTTCAGGGATTCCCCCCGATCGGGCGCGAAGGCGGAGACGTAGACCAGCGCCGAGACCTTGGGATCGTTGCCCGCCTCCGTGATCACCACGCCGCCCCAGGAGTGGCCGACCAGAACGGTCTTGCCGTCCTGCTTCGCCAGCGCCTGCCTGGTGGCCTCGACATCCGCGGCGAGGGATGTGAGGGGGTTTTCGACGAGGGTGACGGTGTAGCCCTTCTTCGTGAGGATATCGGCAACCGGCTGCCAGCTGGTCTGGTCGACGAAGGCGCCGTGGACCAGCACGATGTTGTGAGCCGACCCTGGGGGCAGGCCCGCCGACTGGGCGGGCGCGGCAAGTGTTCCGGCCATGACGATGGTGGCGGCCGAGAGTAGAAGATTTCGCATGGATTGGTCCTGTTCGGGATATCGGACGACGGAATTTGGGGGGAATGGGCGGGCGTTTCTGTAAAGCCGCGGCTCTGCCATGTCCCGTTCGGCGAAATGGCCTGCCGCGCCACGCGTTGGTCCGCCCGGGCGGACGCATTGGTCTGCCCGGGCATCAGATGGCATGGAGGCGTTTCGGACGATAGGCTGCCATCGTCCGAATATTGTGTTCGATCGTCCGCGGGCCTAAGCTCGACTGTATGGACATCCTCGCCGAAGTGCTCGATCGCGTTCGCCTTGGCGGGACCCTGCTGTACCACTTCGAGCTCGGCCATCCCTGGGGCGTGGCGCTGCCGGAGCGCCCCTACGCCCTGTTCCACTATCTCAGCCGTGGCTCGGCGACCTTCGCGCTCGGACCGGGACAGGAACGGCCCATGACCGAGGGCGACCTCGTGGTCGTGACGCGCGGCGCTCCGCACATCTTCTATACGGATCGCCTGACGACACCGCTTTCGGTTGTGGACCTCGATCGATCGCGCCCGTATTCCGGCGTCATCCGTCACGGCGGCGACGGACAACCGTCCTCGACGATGATCTGCGGCAACTTCACCATGTCGCGCCCCTCGCGCGGCAGCGTGATGGAGCTGCTTCCGCCCGTGCTTCTCCTGAAGCCGGCGGCGGATGGCGACTGGCTCGAGGCGATCCTGCAGCGCATGGTCAGCGAGTCGGCGCTCGAGCGTCCCGGGCAACGCGTCGCGCTGTCCCGGCTGACGGAGCTGCTGTTCGTCGAGGTGCTGCGCAGCTGGATCAGGTCTCTCCGCCCGGGGGAGGGCGGATGGATCGGCGCGATGGCGGACCCGCAGATCGGGCAGGCGCTTCAGCTGATCCATGAACGACCGGACCGGCCCTGGACGCTTCACGAGCTCGGGCAGCATGTCGGGCTGGGCCGCTCGACGTTCTCGGCGCGCTTCACCCGGCTCGTCGGCCAGCCGATGCAGCGCTATCTGATCGCACGCCGCATGGCCGACGCGGCATTCCTGCTCGAATCCAGCGACGAAGGGATCGCGCAGATTGCCACCCGGGTCGGCTACGAGACCGCGGCAGCATTCTCGAAGCTGTTCCATCGTCACCACGGCCTGTCGCCCGGCCGCTTCCGCGCCGCCCGGCGCCCTGATTCCGGCCGGGGGCAAGGCGACGACGGCATGGAGGCGGAAGCCGTCGATTGACATGGAGCGGGCTGAGGTCCGCGCCGGCCGTCACCCCACCCCGCCCGGCCGCACCCCGAGATCGTGCAGCGACAGCCGGAAGCAGGTCAGCGCCGGCGACAGGAAGCGGCTGGCCGGGCTGTCGATCATGCCGCCGATGATGGCGATGTCCCGGCCCGGCCGGATCCCGGCCTCGTTCAGCCGGCGGTAGACGCCGACCGCCATCCGCTCGTTGCTGACCAGCAGCGCCGTGGCAGCGGCCCCTGCCCCAGCAGCGCCCCGGCCAGGCGGTAGCCGCCGGCCTCGGCCATCTCCTCCGACCGCACCAGCGTCGGGTCGAACTCGAGTCCGTGCCGGGCCAAAGCGCGGCGATAGCCGGCCAGCAGGATATGGCCGCGCATCAGGTCGTGCCCGTTGCTGGCCAGCCCGATGCGGCGGTGGCCGAAGCCGACGAAGCGGTCGACCGCGACAGGGGCTTGGGACCGATCACCCGGGTCGGCTTTCGACCCCCAAGCGGACATGTGCTGGCGACAGCGGGCACCCGCGATATCGAAGCCATCGACCGCGCTTTGGGCACCAGGTGGTGACATAGGTGAGTTCGCCGTCGTCGATGCCGCGACGGATCAACAGGCCGCGGGTCCAGAGCCCGGGTGCCGGCGCGGCGTATTCCTCGGCATCGAGATCGGCAAGCGGGCGGTAGGCCCATCACCCCCTCCCGGGAGCAACGGCAACACGCCGAAGCATCGGCGTGGCGGCTCCGCCGCGCCGATGCGTTTCATCCAGGCTCAGGCGATGTTGGGCTCGCCCATGGCGGGGTCGGAGACGCTGGGGGTGCCATCCTCCATGCGGCCGGCGAAGCGGCGGGAGAACAGGTCATCGCCTTCGACCGTGACCGAGAAGTCGTACCACCGGCCCTGACGATCCAGAGGCAGATGGATGGTCGACTGGGTGTGGGCCGGGACGGGCTGCGGAGCCGGCATATCGAGGCCGGGCAGCTTGTAGGCATTGGCCCAGACGGTGAAGGCGCACGGCGAATCGCCGTTGTTGACGAGCGTCACGGCCAGGCTGGAGGCCTGGGTGTCATAGGCGACGGTCACCTCCGGCTCCGGGCCAGGGTTGGGGTCGCCTGGGATGACGGTGCCGATGAAGTGGCGGTGGAAGCCGTTGGGTCCCAGCACCCACAGATCGTATGCGCCGAGATCGGCGGCCGTGTCCCACTCCCCGGTCAGCTGCTTGCCGGCCTCGACCGAATAGCGGCGGGGGATGCGGTCGAGATGCAGCTTGTCATAGACGTGGAAGACGGCGCCGGCATCGCCGGTATTGAGGAAGTGCAGCCGCATCCGCTTGGCTGGGCCATCGGCGTCGCCATTGACGTTGAGCTCATAGGGCAGGGCGCGGGAGGGCTTGGTGCCGCGGGCCTGGACTGGAGCGCTCTGGGCGCTGGGGTCCGGCAGGGGAACCTGAGGCAGGGCCTCCTGCTGCGTCCGCCGGGCGTCGGCCTGGGCCCGGGTGATCGAGGGCAGGCTGGGCAGGCGCTCGGTGTTGGGGTCCTTGAAATTGAAGGCGGTGGTCAGGTCGCCGCAGATGGCGCGGCGGTATGCGCTGATGTTCGGCTCACGCACGCCGAAGCGCTGTTCCATGAACTGCAGGACGGAGGTGTGGTCGAAGAGCTGGGAGTTGACCCAGCCGCCCCGGCTCCACGGCGACACCACATAGCAGGGCACGCGGTTGCCCGGCCCGAACACATTGCCGTCCGGCCCCGGCTGCTTCTTGGTGCCCGGGGGAACCGGCCAGGTGAAGCGTTCGAAGGCAAGATCCTCGTCCGACACGGTGGAGGCGCCGGCGTGAGAGCCATCGGGGTTGAGGGAGTGCAAGGCCGGCGGCGGGGCGTGATCGAAGAAGCCGTCATTCTCGTCGAAATTGACGACCAGGACGGTCTTGCTCCAGACCTCCGGATTGGCGACCAGGGCGGCGAGCACCTCCTGGGTGTACCAGCCGCCCTGGACCGGGCTGGACGGGCCGGGATGCTCGGAGTAGATCTCGGGTTGGACGATCCAGGAGATCTGCGGCAGCCGCCCGGCCATGACATCGGCCCTGAACTCCTCCAGCAGTCCGCCGGCTGGCATGGTGTTGCCGGCGCCCTTGTACAGGGGCTGGGCCTTGTCCTGCGACGGGTCCCAGGGGATGAAGGGAGAACCGTCCGGGCGGTTGCCGATCGCTTCGCTCGCCGCGCGATACTGCCGGAACGAGATCAGCATGTTGTCGTCGTAATTCTCCGGCATGTTCTGATAGACCTTCCAGGAGATGCCGGCCTGCTGCAACCGCTCCGGGTAGGTCGTATAGGTGAAGCCCTCGGTCGACGGACCGCAGGTGTCCCATTCATTGACGACCATGGCGACACCCTGCCCGCTCGGGCCGTTGGTGCCGGTCCACAGGAACAGCCGGTTCGGGATCGTGCCGCCCAGCAGCGAGCAATGGTAGTTGTCGCAAAGGGTGAAGGCATTGGCGAGGGCGAACTGGAAGGGGAGTTCCTCTGCCCGGTAGTAGCCCATCGACTGGTTCTGCTTGAACTCCGGCCAGTTGGTCATCAGGCCGCTGGCCCAGGCCGCCTGGGTGTCGCTCCAGGTATGCGGGGTGCCCTTGACGCGCTGGGCATTGCCGCGCTTCTCGTCGAGGTGATAGGGCATCACCACGCGGCTGCCGTTGGACTGCTGGAACACGCTGGCGCCGCCTGGCAGCGGGATGGTGAATCGGTCACCGAAGCCGCGGACCCCGGCCATCGTCCCGAAATAGCTGTCGAAGGAGCGGTTCTCCTGCATCAGCACGACGATGTGCTCGACATCCTTGATCGAGCGTGTGGCGTTATTGGCCGGGATCGCGAGGGCCTGGCGGATGACCGGCGGAAAAGCGGTCATCGCTGCGGCGGCGCCGGCGACCGAGCCGGCGGTCTTCAGGAAATCGCGCCTGCTTTCAGACGTCATGAGGGGTTCTCCGAACAAGAGCTTGTCACCCAAAGTATTGGGCGGGTGTTCCTGGGTATTCCTGGGTCTTCTATGGCAAATCAGGAGAAATAACCTCGGTGCCGAGATGAGTGGCACAGTCGACGTGAGATCACCTTATGCGGATTTGTCTTTAATCTACATTTGTTGCAAAAAAATGTCATATCTTCATATTTTAATCATTAAAGTATTTTAATAATCCCATTTCTGAAACAATAATAACTATACTTTATTGTACTATAAAAATCTGCGTAAGCCGCGAAGTCCGGCTTAAGAATTGTCAATGCGCCCTTACCAGTAACACTGAAGGATCCTATGCTGGCTACTTACGATTTGTTCATCTGGCCCGCATTTCTCATACCCCCCTATACCCTGCGCCGGCCGAATGGTGAGTTTCCGCAACCCACCCACCCTTCCCACCCTCGTCCTGAGCAGTCCCGGTCCTACCCTCCCAGGCGCATCAGGTCGCTCTCGCGCGGCACCAGCTCCAGCGGCCACAGCGCCTGGACCGTGCCGCCGCCATAGGCCTCGGCATGGTCGGGCATGGTCGCCAGCAGCGCCTCGGCCAGGCGCACCCCGAGGTCGTGCAGCGACAGCCGGAAGCAGGTCAGGGCCGGCGACAGGAAGCGGCTGGCCGGGCTGTCGATCATGCCGCCGATGATGGCGATGTCCCGGCCCGGCCGGATCCCCGCCTCGTTCAGCCGGCGGTAGACGCCGACCGCCACCCGCTCGCTGCCCACCAGCAGCGCGGTCGGCAGTGGTCCGTCCCGCAACAGCCCCTCAGCCAGGCGATAGCCGCCGGCCTCGGTCATCTCCTCGGTCCGCACCAGGGATTCGTCGAAGCCGATGCCGTGCCGGGCCAGGGCGCGGCGATAGCCGGCCAGCAGGATATGGCCGTGCATCAGGTCGTGCCCGTTGTTGACCAGCCCGATGCGGCGATGGCCGAAGCCGGCCAGCCGGTCGATCGCCACATCCGCCGCCTGTTCGAAATCGAGGTCCAGCCAGGGATGGTCGCCGCCGGATTCGCTGCGGCCGAGGGCGGCGAAGGGAAAGCCACGTTGGATCAGGTAGTCCAGCCGCGGGTCGATCCGCCGGGTCCAGGGGATCAGGATGCCGTCGGCCAGGCGGCGTTCGACCACCCGGCGCAACTGCGCCTCGTGGTCGCCGTCCGGCGTGTTCAGCAGCACGATCAGGTCCAGCCCATGGCGGGCCAGCACCTCCTGCACCCCGCTGAACAGACCGATAAAGAACGGCTCGCCGTACAGCTCGGCGCCGCTGTAGGTCTGCAGCATGAAGGCGATGGCGCTGGTCGACCCCTGGCGCAGGCTGCGGCCGGACTGGTTCGGGGAGTAGCCGAGTTCCGCCGCCGCTGCCAGCACCCGGCGCCGCGTCTCCGGGTTCACGTCGCCGCGGCCGTTGAGGGCGCGGGAGACGGTCCCGATCGAAATGTTCAGGTGCTTCGCAAGCTCGCGGATTCCCAAGCGATTCTCTCCCTCCGGCGGCGACAGAGTGCAACCGAACCACCGGGTGACGCCACAAGCCGATTGACAGCCCGAATTGTCCTACACCACTATCACATCAACTACCGTAAACGTTTACGGCGACACAATCATACGTTTGGCCAAGAAACCGGTGGCCGAGACGAAGGGAGCGAAACCAGTGCGAGCCATCCTCGTGGGATGCGGTGCCATGAGCCGCGCCTGGTTCAGCGCGGCGGCCGAGATCGACGGTCTCGAGATCGTCGGCCTGGTCGACCTGGACCTGGAGCGGGCGCGGTCCCGCGCGGCGGAGTTCGGGCTGGCCCAGGCCGAGATCGGCACCGACCTGCCCGCCCTGCTGGAGCGGCTGAAGCCCGACCTGCTGTTCGACGTGGTGGTGCCGGGCGCCCGCCGCGACGTGGCGCTGGCCGGCTTCGCCCATGGCTGCCACGTGCTGAGCGAGAAGCCGATGGCCGACAGCATGGCCGCGGCGCGCGACATGGCCGCCGCGGCGAAGGCGGCCGGCCGGGTGCACGCCATCATCCAGAACCGCCGCTATCTCGCCGGCATCCGGCGGATCCGCCGGCTGGTCGAGAGCGGCGCGATCGGCACCCTGACCGGAGTGCATTGCGACTTCTTCGTCGGGCCGCATTTCGGCGGCTTCCGCGAGGAGATGGAGCATGTGCTGCTGCTGGACATGGCGATCCACACCTTCGATGCGGCCCGCCTGGTCGCCGGCCGGCGCCCGGTCGCGGTCTATTGCCATGAGAGCAACCCGGCCGGGTCCTGGTACGCCCATGGCGCCAGCGCCCATGCCATCTTCGAACTGGAGGGCGGCGGCGTCCTGACCTATCGCGGCAGCTGGTGCGCCGAGGGCCTGCGCACCAGCTGGGAGAGCGCCTGGCGCCTGACCGGCACCCGCGGCAGCCTGAGCTGGGACGGCGCCGAGGAGTTCCGGGCCGAGGTCGCCACGGACAAGCGCGACGGCCTGTTCTTCGCCCCCGAGGCGATCGCGGTGCCGCCGCTGGACCCGGCCGACCGGGTCGGCGGCCATCTCGGCGTGATGCGCGACTTCGTCGACGCCATCCGCGCCGGCACCGAGCCCGAAACCGTCGGCCACCAGAACATCCACAGCCTCGCCATGGTCTTCGCCGCGATCGACAGCGCGCGCCAGGGCCGCCGCGTGGCCATCCCGACCACCGAGGAATCATGAGCCCCAACCAGACCCCGCCCGCGCGAACCGGGCACCAGGACATCCGCATCGGCACCATGGTCCGGGCCAATGCCGACGACCCCGCCGGCTATATCAAGGCGATCATCGCCCACGGCTTCGAGAGCATCGAGCCGTTCTTCTGGCAGACGCTGGGCGGCAAGGATATTCCGCGCCTGGCCGGCCAGATCCGCGAGGCGATCGGCGACAGCGGCGTCACCATCGGCGCGCTCGGCATCTTCGGCAACCCGCTGGAGGACCAGGCGCAGGACCGCGAGACCCTGGCCGGGTGGGAGGCGCTGATCGACCACGCCCACCTGTTCGGCACCGACATCGTCTCCGGCTTCACCGGCCGGGTGCGCGGCAAGCCGCTGGAGGACAGCCTGCCGCGCTTCAGGCAAGTGTTCGGCCGGCTGGCGAAACGCGCCGCCGACAAGGGTGTGCGGCTGGCCTTCGAGAACTGCCCGATGGAGGGCAGCTGGAAGACCGGCGACTGGAACATCGCCCACAACCCGGCGGCCTGGGAGCTGATGTTCGACGCCCTGCCGGACGACAATCTGGGCCTGGAGTGGGAGCCCTGCCACCAGCTGTACTACCTGATCGACCCGGTGCCGCAGATCCGCCGCTGGGCGCCGAAGATCTTCCATGTCCACGGCAAGGACGCCACGGTGCGCTGGGACGTGGTCAAGGAGCACGGCGTGCACGGCCGCGTCCCCTTCGCCTTCCACCGCACCCCCGGCTTCGGCGACACCGACTGGACCCGGGTGATCACCGAGCTGCGGCTGGGCGGCTTCCGGGGATCGATCGACATCGAGGGCTGGCACGACCCGGTCTATCGCGGCGACCTGGAGATGACCGGCCAGGTCGAAGGCCTGCGCTATCTCCAGCGCTGCCGCGGCGGGGGGTTCGTCGCCAATCCGGGGTGAGGCGTCGCGCGGACAATCAACCAAAACAGTGGAGGAAGCTTATGACCAGGACCTTGCGACTTCTGTTGGGAACCGCCGCCCTTCTGGCCTCCGCCACCCTGGCCCAAGCCGAGCCGGTGACGCTGGAGGTCTGGACCCATGACGAGGACGAGACCAAGTTCACCTACGTCTTCGTGAAGGAATTCCAGGCCCAGCACCCCGACATCACGGTCAATCTCAAGCACGTCAACTTCGCCGACGTGGTGAACGACGCCATGCGCGCCTACGCCGCCGGCTCGGCCCCCGACGTCATCGGCATCGACAACCCGGAAACGGCGATGTTCGCGGCGCGCAACGTGCTGCTGGACCTGTCGCCCTATGTCGAGCAGTCGCAGGTCATCAAGGCCGACGCCTTCTATCCCGGGCCGCGCAACTCCTCGACCTGGGATGGCAAGCTCTTCGCCATCCCGCGTGCCTCCAACACCCTCGCCCTCTACTACAACGCCGACATGTTCAAGGCGGCGGGGCTCGACCCCGACAAGCCGCCGCAGACCTGGGATGATCTCTATCAGGCGGCGAAGAAGCTCACCGACCCGGCCAAGAACGTGTACGGCCTCGCCTTCTCCGCCATCGGCACGGAAGAGGGCACCTTCCAGTTTCTGCCCTTCATCCAGAGCGCCGGCGCCGATTACGACAGCGTCGGCTCGGACGGCGCGGTGCGGGCGCTGGAGTTCTGGCAGAAGCTGCTGGACGAGAAGCTGGCCTCGCCGGACACGCTGATCCGCAGCCAGTATGATTCGACCGGTACCTTCAACGCCGGCAATGCCGCCATGGCGATCTCCGGCCCGTGGGAGCTGCCGCGCATGGCCAAGGAGGCCAAGTTCGACTGGCGGGTCGCGCTGTTCCCGATCGAGAAGGACGGCAGCCCGCGCGCCTCGGCCCTCGGCGACTTCAACAACGTGATCTTCAAGACCTCCAAGCATCCGAAGGAGGCGTTCATGCTGCTGGAGTACATCTATTCGCAGAACCACCGGATCTGGAACGAGTTCGGCCTGCTGCCGCCGGTCCAGGACGCCAAGGCCGACTCGCCGCAATGGCCGAAGGCCTATGCCGTGTTTACCGAGCAGATGCAGTACGCCCGGCCGCGCGGCCCGAACCCGGACTGGCCGAAGATCTCCAAGGCGATCCAGACCGCGATCCAGTCGGCCCTGACCCATCAGTCGGACCCCAAGACCGCGCTGCAGACCGCCCAGGCGACGATCGACCGCGTGCTGAAGAAGTGAGGCGGATCGGCACCATCGCAGCAACACCGAGTCCCCCCTCCCCTTGTGGGAGGGGGCCAGGGGGAGGGGGTTGTCGATGACGCGCGCCCAGGCCAGCCAATCGCTGACCGATCGATCGGTCAATTCCCGCTCCGCTCCGGCGGCGCGGGGCCTCTCGCGCCTGCCCCTGCTCCGCACCCTGCGGGACGGCAGCGGCTTCGATGTCGTGCTGGTGCTGTGCGCGGTCGGCTACCTCCTGGTCTTCGCCGCCTTCCCGCTGGTCTATACGCTGGTCATGTCGCTGCAGCAGGTCGACATGTTCTCGCTGGCCTCCTTCGACCGGCCCTTCGCCGGGCTGGACAACTACCGCGACGTGTTCAGCCGGCCGGAGGCGCTGCAGATCCTGAGGAACACGGTGATCTTCGTGGTGCTGTCGATCACCTTCCAGCTCGGCATCGGCTTCGGCCTGGCGCTGTTCTTCCAGCAGCCCTTCCCGGGCGCGACCTATATCCGCGGCGTGTTCCTGGCCGGCTGGATCATGCCGGCGCTGGTGGTCGGCGCGATCTGGAAATGGATCCTGGCCGGCGATTTCGGAGTGCTGAACTACGCCCTGACCAGCCTGCACCTGACCGGCGGCAAGATCTTCTGGCTGTCGGACCCCGACTTCGCCCTGTTCGCGGTGATCATCGCCAATATCTGGCTGGGCATCCCGTTCAACATGATCCTGCTATCGGTCGGCCTGGCCGCGATCCCGCACGACCTGTACGAGGCGGCGGAGATCGACGGCGCCCGCGCCGGCCGGCGCTTCCTGCACATCACCCTGCCGATGATGCGCTCGACCCTCGGCGCCGTTGTGGCGCTGGGCATCATCTTCACGCTGCAGCAGTTCGACCTGATCGCGGCCCTGACCAAAGGCGGCCCGGCCAACGCGTCGAACGTCGCCCAGTACTGGTCCTGGCAGATGTCGTTCGAGACCTACGAGATTTCGGCCGGCAGCGTCGTCGCCGTGCTGATGATCACGGTGGTGATCCTGGTCGCGGCGCTCTATGTCCGCTCGACCGGGCAGGAGCAGCGGGCATGACGGCCGGGCAACGGGTCACCGCCTCACGCAGCCTTGTCGTGATGGGGCTCGATCGCCGCCAGCACCTCCACCAGCTTGTCGCGCGTCGTCTCGAGATCCCATTTCGACTGCATGTTCATGAACCACTGCGGATCCACCTCGAAGAACCGGCCGAGGCGCAGCGCGATATTCGCGGTGATGCCCTGCCGGCCATGGCAGATCTCGTTGATCCGGCTGCGCGGCACGTCGATCGCCTTGGCCAGCGCGTAGACCGAGAGGCCCATGGGGATGAGGAACTCCTCCTTCAGGATCTCCCCGGGATGGGGCAGCGGGATGTCGCGAACCATGATGCTGCGTCCTCAGTGATAGTCGACGAGTTCGACGTCATAGGCGTCGCCGTCCCGCCAGACGAAGCAGATCCGGAACTGGTCGTTGACCCGGATCGAGTGCTGGCCTTTGCGGTTTCCCTTCAGGGCCTCCAGCCGGTTGCCCGGCGGCACGCGCAGATCATCGAGCCGCGTGACCGTGTCGATCAGGAACAGCTTCGCGACGGCGCGACGCAGGATATCGGCCGGAACGCCCTTCACGGCGATGCCGCGCGCGATGCTTTCAGTCCTGGCGTCGGCAAACGCCTTGATCATCGATGGAGCGTACTTCTTTCTTGTACGCAGCACAAGAAAAAGCGTACAGAAATCATGTCCGCTCCTGCTTTCTGCCATGCCATCGCTCGGGAGGCTGCGCGATGAGGTCGGCCAAGCCCTTCGTCCTGCTCGGCCTCGCCCTGGTCTTCGCGGGCATCTACCTGTTTCCGCTGTACTGGATGTACGTCACGGCGCTGAAGTCAGGTACCGAGATCTTCGCCTTCCCGCCGAGCTTTTGGCCGACCGACCCGCAATGGCAGTTCGGCAAGATCTTCGCCGAGCACGCGATGGACCGGTACCTGTGGAACTCGCTGCTGATCGCGGTCGGCACCACCGCGGTGGCGACGCTGATCGGCACCGGCGCCGCCTATGCCCTGTCGCGCCACCGCAACGCCTGGACCGCGGTCGCCCTGTTCCTGGTGCTGATGTTGCAGGTGCTGCCGCCGTCGCTGATGGTCACGCCGATCTTCGTCGCCTTCAACCAGGTCGGCCTGCTGGAGACGCCGCGTTTCGCCGTGGTGCTGGCCCAGACCGCCAAGGTCCTGCCGCTGTACATCGTGCTGTGCCGGTCGACCTTCCTGCAGGTGCCCCGCGAGCTGGAGGATGCGGCGCGGGTGGATGGCGCCTCGCGCATCGGCGCCTTCCTCCGCATCATGATCCCGCTGGCCCGCAACGGCATCCTGGTGGTGTCGGTGCTGATCTTCCTGCAGTCCTTCGGCGAGTACGTCTATTCACGCTCGCTGATCGCGGCCGAGAGCCTGCAGACCGCGACGGTCGGCCTGTCCGCCTTCATGGGGACGAACACCAACGACTGGGGCGGGATGATGACCTATGCCGCGATCTATGTGACGCCGATCCTGATCGTCTTCGCCCTGCTGCAGCGCCGGATCGTCAGCGGCCTGACCGCGGGGGCGCTGAAGTAGCCCCGCACCGTTCGTCAGTAGCCGCCGCCCTTGGCCCCTCTCGCTCCCGCGCCCTCGCGATAGGCCTTGTACGCCGCCACCGAATCCGAGGCCGCCTGGCGCAGATAGGGCACGTCGCCGCCGCCGGTCACCATGCGGTAGTCACGGTCGAACAGCTCGGCCCAGGTCGAGGCCGAGCTGGGCACGGTGCCCAGCAGCGTGCCGGTCGGCCGCACCGCATCCTCGATCTGCTTCACCAGCGCCTGCACCCTGGGGTCGTGCAGTTCCTCCAGCAGGCCGATCGAACCAGCGAGGTCGTTGGGGCCGATGAACACCATGTCGATGCCGTCGACCTGGGCGATCGCCGCGGCCTGGGGCACCGCATCCTTGGATTCGATCTGGGCCAGCAGCAGCAGGTTGTCGTTGGCCTTGCGCATGTAGTCCGGCTCGAACCCGTAGGTCGAGGCGCGCACCGCGCCGGCGGCATAGCCGCGGCGGCCGGCCGGGGGATAGCGGCAGGCGCGGACCAGGGCCTCGGCATCCGCCGCACTCTCGATCATCGGCACCATCAGGCTGTCGGCGCCGGCGTCCAGCACGCGCTTCAGCCAGACTGGGTCATGCGCCGGCACCCGCACCACGGCCGGGGTGTCGGAGGCCTGCACCGCGCGCAGCAGGTTGATGGTCTCGTCGATCCCGCCGGGCCCGTGCTCGGTGTCCAGGATGACGAAGTCGAATCCGGCATGGGCCATGATCTCGGCCACCGTCGGCGAGCCGCTGCCGACCCAGGCGCCGAACAGCTTGTCGCCGCGCCGCAGTCGTTCCTTCAGCCTGTTGGGGCGAAACATCTAGGGGTTCCTCCTTGCTTTTGCCGGAGTGTAGGGCCGCGGCTTCTTGTCCGACAATAAGCGAGCAGCGCAGGGCAGCTAATGCGATGGCGTGAGGCCCCGCAGCCGCACCGGGTCGGCCAGCGCCAGCGCGTCCGCCACCGCCCCGACGGGACCGGTCAGCAGGCTGGTGGCGACGCGGATGTGGTCACCGGGGCGCGGGCTGTAATTGGCGCCGCGCCCGACCGCGATGCCTCGCGCCGCCAGCGTGACCAGGGCGAATTGTTCCGACCGCACCGGCATCCACAGGCACAGCCCGTCGCGATCGGGCACGGCGACGCCGCGGGCGCCGAGGGCGGCGATCAGCGCACGGCGCCGTTCGCCATAGACCTGCCGGGCGCGGTCGACCATGGCGGTGGTGTCGAGGTCGCCGATCAGCCAGGCCGTCGCCTCCTGCAGCAGGCGGCTGGTCCAGCCGGCGCCGAAGCTGCGATAGGCCTGGATCTGGGCCACGATTTCGGCCGGGCCGGACAGCACGGCGACGCGCAGGTCGGGGCCGAGCGACTTTGAGTAGGAGCGGATGTGCACGGTCCGGTCCGGAAACACCCGGCCGAGGCTGGCCGGCGGCGCGGCCGAGACGTCGCCGACCCCGTCATCCTCGAGGATCAGCGCCTCGCTGCCGCGCAAGGTCCTGGCCAGCTCCGCCATGCGCTGCGGGCTGACGATCCGCCCGGTGACCGCATGGGTGCGCGGCTGGTACAGGAAGGCCGCCGGCGCCTTGGCCAGGGCGGCGGCGAGCGAGGCCGGCAGCGGCCCCTCCTCGTCGCAGGCGACCGGGATCAGCTGGGCGCTGACATTGTCGAGGATGTCGAGCAGGCGCATCGCCGTTGGATCCTCGACCGCCACCGCCGTCCCCGGGCGGATCAGGGTCTGCACCGTGACGTAGACCGCCTCGTAGCCGCCATTGGCGGCCAGGAACGCCTCGGGCCGGTATGGCCAGTCGGCCCCGGCCGCCGCGGCCAGGCTGTCGAGGATCGGCACGCGCTGGTAGCTGTTGAGGCCCGCCGCCCGCGCGCCGCGGCGCAGCGCCTCCTCCAGCGGCGGCAGCAGCGCCGGGTCCGGGACGGCCAGCCGGAGGTCCAGCGCCTCGGCCCCGTAATCCGCGTCGCCGCCGTAGCGCAGCGGCCGCGGGCTGACCTTGTCCCCGCACACATGGATGCCGGTGCGGCCGCGGCCGCTGATGACCTTGAACTTGCGCAGGTCGCTCCACGCGGTCGAGACCGTGGCGGGGCTGACGCCGAGGGCGAAGGCGAGGTCGCGCACCGACGGCAGCCTGGCCCCGACCGCGATGGCGCCGGACCGGATGAGCGCCCCGGTTTCGATGGCGATGCCCCGCATCGACCGGTCCTTCAGCCGCGCGGCGAGCCATTCGGCGGAGATCGGATCGGTCATTCGATTCTTTTGTTCAGTGTCATAACAAGCATTGTCCGGCATCGACTGAACAATTAATCGTGGAAAAAAGGGCGGGCCGCAAGACCGGCCGCGCCCGCTTCCCGACAGAGGCTTCAGGATGGCGATCGCGATCAGATTGGCCGTGCGCGACTGGGACTGGGTCACCCCGCTGGCCCTCGGCGATATCAGCCCCGAGGGCTTCACGCTGCAGATCGACCGGGTCGGCACCCTGCCGGAGGATCTGGGCAGCGACCCGAACTACGACGCCGGCGAGATGTCGCTGAGCCGCTACACGCTGGGCCGGGCCCGCGGCGAGACCGCGATCGCCGGCGTGCCGCACTTCCTGATGCGGGGCTTCCGCCACCGCTGCATCATCACCGCCAAGAGCAGCGGCCTGACCGGGCTGGCGCAGCTGGCCGGCAAGCGCATCGGCCTGACCGGCTGGCAGGATTCCGGCAACACCTGGACCCGCGCCCTGCTGCGGCGGGAGGGCATCGGCATCGGCGACGCAAGCTGGTTCGTCGGCCGCCTGTCCGCGGCGCACCCCGTCACCGACCGTCTCGGCGGCTTCGGCCGGCCCGGGCGAATCGAGGCAGTGCCGGGCGAGCGGCCGATGCTGGAGCTGCTGCAGACCGGCGAACTGGACGCCGTGTTCACGCCCTTCATGCCGCAGGGCTTCTTCGAGGCGGCCTCGCCGTTCCGCCAGCTGCTGCCCGACTTCCGCGCCGCCGAGGTCGCCTATGCCCAAGAGGTCGGCTATGTCCCCGGCATCCACCTGCTCGGCCTCAAGCCTGCGATCGTCCGCGACCATCCCTGGCTGCCTCAGGCGCTGAGCGAGGTGCTGGATGAATCCGCCCGGCTGTGGATCGAGAAGCGCGTCAAATACGCCGAGACCACGCCCTGGATCCTGGACGAGCTGCGCCAGGTCGCCCGCGACCTGCCGACCGGTTGGGACCGCAACGGCTTCGCCGCCAATGAGGCGATGCTGGGCGATTTCATCGCCGAGCTGCAGGCGCAGGAGCTGACCACGGCCCGGCTGTCGCCGCGGGATCTGTTCCCCGCCTTGCCGTCGTGACCGGGCACGACACCTTGAACAGAACGACCACCAAACGGGGAGACAAAAAATGAACGCGAAAATCCTGATCCGCACCGCCCTGCTGGCCGCCCTGGTCGGACCCTTGCCGGCCCTGGCGCAGGACGCCCTCCCCGAGCAGAAGGTCGACGAGGCCCTGCGCGCCAAGCTGCCGAAGGAGATCCTGGATGCCGGCGAGCTGGTCTCGGTCAACAGCGGGTCGTTCCCGCCCTATGAGATCGTCGGCGACGACCGCACCCTGACCGGCGCCAGCGCCGACCTGTCGGACGCGCTGGGCCAGCTGCTGGGCCTCAGGATCCGACACGAGACGGTCAGCGGCCTGGCGGCGGTGCTGAGCGGTATCAAGGCCGGCCGCTACCAGATGGCGTCCGGCCCGATCGGCGACTTCCCGGAGCGGGAGCAGGCCAACGACTTCGTCGACTTCGTGCAGGAGTTCGTCGTCTTCGCCGTGCAGTCCGGCAACCCGACCGGCATCAAGTCGCTGGACGACACCTGCGGCCAGAAGATCGCGGTGATGGCCGCAGGCTCCGCCGAGCGGGTGATCAAGGCCCAGGCCGAGGCCTGCGAGAAGGCAGGCAAGCCCGCGCTGGAGGTCCAGTCCTATCCCGACCAGCCGACCGCGATCCTGGCGGTGCGGTCGAAGCGGGCGGACGCCTTCTTCTCGTCCCAGGCGCCGCTGACCTACTTCATCCAGCAGTCCAAGGGCCAGCTCGAGCTCGCCGGCACCGGCCAGGCCAACGGCTTCCACAACCTGTACCAGGGCACGGTGGTGCCGAAGGGCTCGGTGCTCGGCGAGGTGATGCTGGCCGGCTACAAGACCCTGTTCGACAATGGCACCTATGCCGCCGTGATGAAGAAATGGGGCCTTGAGGGCAACATGCTGAATGCGCCGGGGCTGAACCTCGCCGGGACCCCGGCGCAGTGACCGTGACGCCCGGGGCCGCCCCTGCCGTGGTGGATGGGCCGGCGGCCGACGACGTCGCCGAAGCCCGCCTGCGCGACGTCGCCCATGCCCGCCGGCCCATCCGCTACGGCAGCGGGCTGCTCTGGGCTCTCACCCTCGTCGTGGCGACCGCGGCCGCCTGGGTGGTCGCCCGCAACCCGAACTTCGAATGGGCGGTGGTGGGCCAGTGGTTCACCGCCGGCTCGATCCTGCGCGGCCTGTCGGTGACGCTGGGGCTGACGCTGGTGTCGATGCTGATCGGCACCGCGCTGGGCCTGCTGCTGGCGGTGGCGCGGCTGTCGACCGACCGGCTGCCGCGCACCCTGTCCGGCCTGTACATCTGGTTCTTCCGCGGCACGCCGCTGCTGGTGCAGCTGATCTTCTGGTACAACCTGTCGACCCTGTTCCCGACCCTGTCGATCGGCGTCCCGTTCGGGCCGCAACTCGCCTCCTGGAAGACCAACGACCTGATCACGCCGCTGACCGCGGCGATCGCCGGCCTGTCGCTGAACGAGGCCGCCTACATGGCCGAGATCATCCGCGGCGGCCTGCTGTCGGTCGACCGCGGCCAGTACGAGACGGCGGAGGCCTTCGGCATGACCCGCGGCCGCGCCCTGCGCCGCATCGTCATCCCCCAGGCCATGCGCTCGATCGTGCCGCCGACCGGCAACCAGCTGATCAGCATGATCAAGGCGACCTCGCTTGTCAGCGTCATCGCCATGGGCGACCTGCTGTACTCCGCCCAGGCGGTCTACAACCGCACCTTCGAGGTCATCCCCCTGCTGATGGTGGCGGTGCTGTGGTACCTGCTGATCACCTCGATCCTCAATGTCGGCCAGTCCGCGATCGAGCGCTACTACGCCCGCGGCGAGCGCAATGCGGTGGCGACCAAGGGCGGGCGCCCGGCCACCGGGGCCGGCGACGCGGTCGAAGCGCCCCCGGGAGACGCACGATGACCGCGCCCCTGGTCCGCATCCGCGGCGTTCACAAATCCTATGGCGACCACGAGGTGCTGCGCGGCATCGATCTCGACGTGCGGGCCGGCGAGGTGGTGGTGATCCTCGGTCCCTCGGGCTCCGGCAAATCCACCCTGCTGCGCTGCATCAACCAGCTCGAGGTGATGAATGGCGGGTCGATCCGGCTGGGCGAGGAGCAGATCGGCTATGAGCTGCGCCACGGCCACCTGCACAAGCTGCCGGCCCGTGCCATCGCCCGGCAGCGCAGCCGCATCGGCATGGTGTTCCAGCAGTTCAACCTGTACCCGCACATGACCGTGCTGGAGAACATCGTCGAGGCGCCGGTCGGCATCCATCGCCGCAGCCGGGCCGAGGCCGAAGCCCATGCCCGCGAGCTGCTGGCCCGGGTCGGGCTGGCGGAGAAGGCAGCCGCCTTCCCGCGGCAGCTGTCCGGCGGCCAGCAGCAGCGCGTGGCCATCGCCCGGGCCCTGGCGATCCGGCCCGAGCTGATCCTGTTCGACGAGCCGACCTCGGCGCTGGACCCGGAGCTGGTCGGCGAGGTGCTGGCCACCATGCGCGACCTCGCCGGCCAGGGCCTGACCATGATCGTGGTAACGCATGAGATCGGCTTCGCCCGCGATGCGGCCGACCGGGTGGTGTTCATGGATGGCGGCGTGGTGGTCGAGGCCGGCCCGCCGGGCGAGGTGCTGGTCGCGCCGCAGCATCCGCGGACCCGGGCGTTCCTGGCGCGCTTTATCTGAGGATCAGATCAGGCCGAGCATCCGTGCGGCCAGGACCATGACGCCCAGGACGATCGCGCCCCAGGTCAGCGTGGTGGTGAGGTTGCGGATGCCGGGCAGCCCCGGCCCCGGGGGCTCCGAGCGCGCGGCCTGGCGTTCGGCGCGACGCGACGAGGCGGAGGGCAGCAGCGCCGCCAGCCGGGTGGCGATGGCCATGACCTCGGCGCTGGACCGCCCGCTGCAGGCCGTGCCGGTGATGATCTCCGCCAGTTCGCGGGTCGCGGCCTCCGGCGTCTGCCGCGCCAGCCGGCCCGCATCGGCCCAGGGGTCCCCGCCCAGCCGGCCCAGCATCGAGACGACGCTGAGCGGCATGCCGTTGGACTCGGTCCCGACATCGGCGAACAGGAACGAGTTCAGATCGGATTTCTGCAGGCGGAAAACGTCGGTGTCTGGCATCTCTCCGGGCCGTCCTGTCGGGTGGTCCATAAATGTGAAATTTATTTCCAAATTCAATCAGTAACTTCGAATGATCATTCCAAGCGAAGCGGCATCGGCCACCCGCAATGCTGGCCGTCCTTATCCCGCTCCTTCCTCTGCTCTACAATCTTCGGCTCGAAAATCCGTTAAAAATAAAAAGAAATTCCATAAAATACATCTCTCGTGATATATTTTTGCGTCGAAGGGAGAATGCCTTCCTTCCAGTGAAAGCATCATCATGACAACCCCAGAATGGCTGAAGCCGGCGCTGTATGGCGTCGCCTGCGGTGCCGCCGCGCTTGCCATCATCGGCTTCAGCTGGGGTGGCTGGGTCACCGGCGGCTCGGCCAAGCGCATGGCCCAGGACCAGGGCAAGACCGACGTCGTCGCCGCCCTGTCGCTGATCTGCCTCGACCAGTCGAAGCGCGACCCGCAGCTGGCCCAGAAGCTGGTCGAGCTGAAGGCGGCGTCGAGCTACAGCCGCGGCGACGTGGTGGTGAAGGCCGGCTGGGCGACCATGCCGGGGACGACCGAGGCCAATGCCCAGGTCGCCAAGTCCTGCGCCAGCCAGCTCGCCAGCTAGCGTCCCGGTGCCGGGTGCGGGCCTGGCTTCCCCTAGAAGAAGCCCCGCACCCAGCCCAGCTCGCCCATCGCCTGCCACACCGCGCCGGCGGCGACCGCCAGCATCAGCACCGCCACCGCCAGGGCGACACACAGCAGCAGGCCGTCCTCCTCGAGATAGGCGATGGCGATCAGCACGATCGCCAGGGCCGGCGGGATGTTGCTCAAGGGGATGGGCGCCAGCAGCAGGGCGCCGAGCAGCAGCACCAGCACGCCGACGCCGCGCCTCAGCGCCGCGAACGGCACCGGCCAGCGCGGATGGATGAAGCCCTCGACCCGGCGCAGCACCGGCACGGCGCGGCCCAGCGTGCGCGCCAGCCCCTGGGTGCGGAAGCTGCGCTTGGCCACTGTCGCCGGGAACACCGGCCCGGCACGGCCCAGCAGCATCTGCACCGCCAGGATGCCGAGCAGCGGCCCGACCACGCCGGACGCACCCGGCATCACCCCGAGCAGCGCCAGCAACAGCATCACCAAGCCGAAGGAGCGGTCGCCCAGGGCGTGCACCAGCCAGCCCAGCGTCACCCGGTCGGTGCGGGCGTCGCGCAGCAGGTCGTCGAGCAGGACGGAGGTCGGGATCCGGGTCGCCATGGCCCGGCCAGGATAGCCGAGGACGCCGGTGCCGGGCGACCCTCCCAGCCCCTCGCCCGGGAGCATAGCCGGTCAGCGGCGGCCGGACTTGGGCGACTTCCAGGCGGCGTCGGCCTCGGCCGACTGCGCCGAGGACGACAGCTCGTGCTCCGGCACCATGCGCTCCTCGCTGCCGAGCACGCTGCGGACTCGGTACATCGGGCCGGAGCTCTCGCTGGGATAGCGGGCCAGCACCTTGAACGCGCCCACGGCGGATTGCCCGGACAGCGACTTGCGCGAGACCTGCACGGTGGTGCCCACCGGGAATTTGTAGTCCTTCATGACGACATTTCTGGCCTCCCGGGGGGAGCGCCGGCTGCGGGATCGGATGTGGCGGAGGCGGCGGCACGACCGGCACACCGAATTCCCGATACAGTACACGGGAATGCAGGAACAAGCCCGCCGAATCGCCCCTTCCTGTCAATAATCATTGAAAATTGTGGCAAGATCTGAAGCGTCGATTGAAAAAATGACACCGGCCTTTATTTCCCGACAACAGGCAATTCGACTTGCATGTCGGGGGCGTCATGCGCATTTGAGGAGGAGATAGTGAATTAAGCCCTATCTCCAAAAATTGATTCTCCGAAGGATTCAGCCGATGAAATTCCGCCCGCTGCACGACCGGGTCGTGGTCCGCCGCATCGATGCCGAAGCCAAGACCGCGGGCGGGATCATCATCCCCGACACCGCCCAGGAGAAGCCGCAGCAGGGCGAGGTCGTGGCCGTCGGCCTGGGCGCGCGGGACGCGCAGGGCACGATCCAGGCGCTGGACGTCAGCGTCGGCGACCGCATCCTGTTCGGCAAATGGTCCGGCTCCGAGATCCGGCTCGAGGGGGTCGACTACCTCGTGATGAAGGAGAGCGACGTGATCGGCGTCGTGGCCTGATCCGATCGGCGTCTTCGCCTGATCCCTCCCGAATCCCCCTTTCCCCTTCAAGGAGCCAACACCATGGCCGCCAAAGACGTCAAATTCAGCGCCGACGCACGCGACCGCATGCTGCGCGGCGTCGACATCCTCGCCCGTGCCGTCAAGGTCACGCTCGGCCCCAAGGGTCGCAACGTGGTGCTCGACAAATCCTGGGGCTCGCCGCGCATCACCAAGGACGGTGTGACGGTGGCCAAGGAGATCGAGCTGGCCGACAAGTTCGAGAACATGGGCGCCCAGATGGTGCGCGAGGTCGCGACCAAGACCAACGACCTGGCCGGTGACGGCACCACCACCGCCATCGTCCTGGCCCACGCCATCGTCAAGGAAGGCGCCAAGGCGATCGGCGCCGGGCTGAACCCGATGGACGTAAAGCGCGGCATCGACCTGGCGGTCGCCGCCGTGGTCGAGGAGATCGGCAAGCGCGCCCAGAAGATCTCGACCAATGACGAGATCGCCCAGGTCGGCACCATCTCGGCCAATGGCGAGCGCGAGATCGGCCTGATGATCGCCAAGGCGATGAAGAAGGTCGGCAACGAGGGCGTGATCACGGTCGAGGAGGCCAAGAGCTTCGAGACCGAGCTCGAGATCGTCGAGGGCATGCAGTTCGACCGCGGCTACATCTCGCCCTACTTCGTCACCAACGCCGAGAAGATGATCGTGGAGCTGGAGAACCCCTACATCCTGCTGCACGAGAAGAAGCTGCCCAGCCTGCAGTCCTTCCTGCCGCTGCTGGAGGCGGTGGTCCAGGCCGGCCAGCCGCTGCTGATCATCGCCGAGGACGTCGACGGCGAGGCCCTGGCCACGCTGGTGGTCAACAAGCTGCGCGGCGGCCTGAAGGTCGCGGCGGTCAAGGCGCCGGGCTTCGGCGACCGCCGCAAGGCGATGCTCGAGGATCTCGCCATCCTCACTGGCGGCCAGGTCATCTCCGAGGATCTCGGCATCAAGCTCGAGAGCGTCACGCTCGACATGCTGGGCCGGGCCAAGAAGGTCGTCATCACCAAGGAGGAGACCACGGTGGTCGACGGCGCCGGCGCCAAGAAGGACATCGAGGGCCGCACCAACCAGATCCGGGCGCAGATCGAGGAGACCACCTCGGACTATGACCGCGAGAAGCTGCAGGAGCGGCTGGCCAAGCTGGCCGGCGGCGTCGCCATCATCCGCGTCGGCGGCGGCAGCGAGATCGAGGTCAAGGAGCGCAAGGACCGCGTCGACGACGCGATGCATGCGACCCGCGCCGCGGTCGAGGAGGGCATCGTCGCCGGCGGCGGCGTCACCCTGCTCTACGCCAGCCGGGTGATCGACAAGCTGAAGCCCGAGAACACCGACCAGAAGGTCGGCATCGACATCGTCCGCCGCGCCCTGCAGGCGCCGGTGCGGCAGATCGTCGAGAATTCCGGCAGCGACGGCTCGGTGGTGGTGGGCAAGCTGCTCGACAGCAAGGACCACAACTGGGGTTACGACGCCCAGAAGGGCGAGTACACCGCCATGATCAAGGCGGGCATCCTCGACCCGGCCAAGGTGGTGCGGGTGGCGCTGCAGAACGCCGCCTCGATCGCCGGCCTCTTGATCACCACCGAGGCGATGGTGGCCGAGCGGCCGGACCCGGCCGGCGCGGCCGCCCCGGGCGGCGGTGGCGGCGGCATGGGCGGCATGGGCGGCATGGACTACTGACCCGAACGCGGCGGCCGGCCCCCGATCCCGGGGGCTGGCCGCTGCGACCTCGTGCCTATCCCCAGCCGGCCCTCAATCCTCGGGCCGGCTGGTCTGTTCCAGGGATACGATGTTGCGGTCCCGGCCGGCCAGCTGCTCGCGCCAGGGCGGGATCTCGTCCGGCAGGCGGCCATGGCGGGCCAGGACGGTGGCCGCCCAGGTTGTGTCGGCGATGGCGCAGCCCTGGGCCCGCAGCCGCGGCGACAGCATCTGCTCGTTGAGGATGGCGAGCGTCTTGCGCTCGAAGAAATCCAGCGTCTCCGCCGTCAGCGCGAAGCGGGAATGCCACTCCACCCCCTGGCCGGTGCCGTCGCCGACCAGCCAGCCGGTGATCGACCGCCGGTAGGAGTCCGAGATCGGCGCCTCTACCCGAAATGGCGCCACCGGGTCGCCGGAGAACAGCGCCGCGCGCCGCTCCGGCCCGACCGAGACCAGCGACCCCAGCCGCCGCAGCTCCGTCGGCGGCAGCATCACGAAGGACGAGCGCAGCCAGTGGCGCGACCGCTCGCCGAACAGCGTCACCGGCTCGGCATAGTAGTCGACATGGCCGCAGGCGATGCGGCGGCACGCGACCTCCGCCAGCAGCGCGTCGTCGAAGCGCTTGAGGTAGCCGGTGTAGAGCGTGTCGAAGGCCGAGGTGGCGAGGTGGACCAGGTCGTACCCGTCCAGCTCGGCCGCGGCGAAGCGCAGGCCGGCATCCCAGGCCGAGAACTCCCAGGCCGCGTTGTCGCCGCCGATCACCGTGACGCCGCCCGGCGCCGCGCCGACGTGGCCTTCGGGCAGCGCGTTGTCGATCACCACGGTGCGGCGGCGGGCGCCCGGCATGGCGCGGCGGAACAGGCGGTCGAGCGCCGGCAGCGCCTCGGGGTACTTCTCGGTGCCGTGCCGGGCCAGCAGCGTCAGCACCCGCGGGCCGGAGGCGGGGCGCAGCCGGCGGAGGGCCGCGACGCCGACCCGCCGCGCCAACCCGCGGATGCCACGGCGTGCCGACGCCATGCCTGACTACCGGTCGAGGCGACCGTGCGGGCCGCCCTCGCCCTCCGCCACCCGCAGCAGGTACTGGCCGTAGCCGCTCTTCTCGAAGCGCTTGGCCTGGACCACCAGCTCGTCGCGGCCGATGAAGCCCTCGAGATACGCGATCTCCTCCGGGCAGGCGACGCGGAGTCCCTGGCGCCGCTCCAGCGTCTGGACGTAGCCGGAGGCCTCGAGCAGGCTGTCATGGGTGCCCATGTCGAACCAGGCGAAGCCGCGGCCCATCTTCTGGACATGCAGGGCGCCGCGTTCGAGATAGGCGCGGTTGACGTCGGTGATCTCCAGCTCGCCGCGCGCGGACGGCTTCATGTTGGCGGCGATCTCGACCACATCGGCATCGTAGAAATAGAGGCCGGTGACGGCCCAGTTGGACGCCGGCTGGCGCGGCTTCTCCTCGATCGCGGCGGCGCGGCCGTCGGCGCCGAAGCTGACCACGCCGTAGCGCTCGGGGTCGGTGACGTAATAGGCGAAGACGGTGGCGCCCGACGGCTCGGCCGCGGCGGCGTGCAGCAGCTCCGGCAGGCCGTGGCCATGGTAGATGTTATCGCCCAGGATCAGGGCGGAGGGCCCGCCGGCGACGAAATCCGCGCCGATGACATAGGCCTGGGCCAGCCCGTCCGGGCTGGGCTGCACCGCATACTCGAAGGCCATGCCCCATTGCGACCCGTCGCCCAGCAGCCGCTGGAACTGCGGCATGTCGTGCGGCGTCGAGATGATCAGCACCTCGCGGATGCCGGCCAGCATCAGCACGCTGAGCGGGTAGTAGATCATCGGCTTGTCATAGACCGGCATCAGCTGCTTGGACGTGGCCAGGGTCAGCGGATGCAGCCGGGTGCCGCTGCCGCCGGCGAGGATGATGCCTTTCAAGGATGGACCTCCGGTGCGGTTGGGCAGATCGGGCGAGCGCGTGGACTCGCCGAGTCCACTGCGATATAGCAGGGCGCCCCGCAATCAGAAAGAGCGGCCCTGATGGTTTTCGACGCCGGGACGGATGCCGGCCTGCCCTCCGGGATGCCGACCGGCCGGCACCGATGAGACTGCGCCGCCGAAGCCTGCCCGAGCGCCTGCGCCGGTCGGTCCGCAAGCGCTGGCGGCGGCTGAGAGGCCTGCCGGCACTGCCGACCAAGGCGTCGCCGCCGCTGCGGCAGGCCGATCCCCGGATGCCCGGCGCGGCGACCGCGTGGCTCGACATTGTCCGGCCCTATGCCCCGGCGGAGCCGCCGCGCGAGGTGGCGTTGTTCGTCACCCATTCGCGCAACGGCCGTACCCTGCGCCGCCATGTCGGGCACTATGTGCGGGCGCTGCAGGCGGAAGGGGTCGCGGTCGTCCTCATCGTCGCCGCGGACACGCCTGACATCGCCGTGCCCGAGGATCTCGCGCGGTCGCTGGCCGGGCTCTACATCAGGCAGAATCTCGGCTTCGACTTCGCCGCCTGGGCCCATGTGATGCAGCGGGAGCTGGCGGTGTTCCGGTCGGACGCGCTGTACCTCGTCAACGACAGCCTGTACGGGCCGTTCAACGCGGTGGATTTCGGCGCCCTCATGGCCCGCATCCGGGCTGCCGGCAGCGACATCGTCGGCCTGACCGAGAGCCACGATAAGGGCTGGCATCTGCAGAGCTTCTTCCTGTGCCTGAAGCGGTCGGCCTTCTCCCATCCCGATTTCCATCACTTCTGGCAGGATGTCCGCGCCTATCCGGACAAGCAGGACGTCATCGACCTGTACGAGGTGGCCTTCTGCGGCCGGATGCGCGACGCCGGCCTGGCCTGCGCCGCCCTGTTCGAGAACCCGACCCGCGACAACCAGACGGCCTTCGCCTGGCGCGAGCTGATCGACCGCGGCTTCCCCTTCATCAAATCCGCGGTGCTGAGCGGCGCCTTGCCGCCGGCTGTGGTGCGGGAGGGATGGGAGGCGGCGCTGGCCGCGCGCGGCTACGACATCGGCCTGGTCGATGAGGCGCCCGCCGGCGACCCGCCGCCGGCGTCCGGCCTCACCCGCACCCGGCGCCGCCGCGCCTTGGCGGAGCGGCTGCGAGCCGACCCGGCGCCTCTGCGACTGGCCTATATCGGGCCCTGGACCCATGCCGGGGCCGCGGGCGAGGCCGGCCGAGACATCGTCGCGGCGCTGTTCCACACCGGGCACGAGATCAACCTGCATCCGCTGGAGCGTGACATCGGCGCGGACCGGCGCCTGTCGCCAGCCTGGGACGTCCGCAGTTTCGACGGCGCCCCGGATGCGGTGCTGATCCAGCTGGAGTCGGCCACTCTCGACGAGGAGCAGCAGGCCCTGTGCGAAAGCGCGACGATCCGGATCGGCTTGTGGGACACGATGCCCGCGCAGGTCCCGGTCGTGACGGTCGATGCGGTGTGGCCGCCCCGGCTGGGATCGGGCGAGGCGATCTCGGCACGGCTGCGCGACCTGTTGGCCGGCCAACCGTGATGCCCCTGCCCCGCCGGCGCCAGACGCCGTCCCTCGCCGCCTTCAGCCACCTGATCCCGGTGCCACTCGACCCGGCCCTGCAGCCGATCGACCCGGGCGTGCTGGTCGGCCGGACCTTCGGCGACGATACTTGGCTGTTTGTGGCGCCCGCCCGGGCCCGGCTGAACCGGGACGCCTTCTCTCATCTCGATGCCACGGCGCTGCGCGCCCGATCGGATGCCGGCATCGTCTACGCCGATAGCGGGCGGATCCGGGGCCGCGACCTAGTGGGGCTGGACTGCAAGCCACAGCTCAACCCCAGCCTGCTCCTGGCCCGAGACTACATCGGCCTGCCGCTGCTGATCCGCGGCTCCGTCTTCACCCGCCTCGGCGGCCTGCGCGCCGAGCACGGGCCGGCCGCCTGGTACGATCTCTGCCTGCGGGCGCTGCGCGCCGGCATCGGCTTCGACCGCATCGCCGCCACCCTAATCGGCCTGCCGCAGCAGCTGGCGCCGCCTGATGCCGCAGCCCGGGAAGCGGTGCTGCAACGGTACGTCCATGAGGACGGCGGCCGGTTCGAGATCCGCCCCGGCCTGGTACCCGGCGCGTTCCAACTGCGCCGGAACTTCGATAGCCACCCGACCGTCACCCTCGTCATCCCGACCCGGCAGAGCGGCCCGCCGGGCGGACCGCCCTACATCGTCGGGCTGCTGCAGAGCATCGAGGCCAGCAGCTGGCCGCTGGACCGCATCCGTATCCTGATCGGCGACGATCGGGCGGAGGATGGGATCTACCAGCAATCCCGCACCCGGCTGGACATCCGGCGCATCGTCACGGCGCGCATAGCAGGCGAGCCGTTCAGCTACGCCCGGAAGATGAACCGGCTGTGGCGGGAAGCGGAGACTGAGCTCCTCGTGCTGCTCAACGACGACATGACCATCCAGTCGCCGGACTGGCTCGAAGCGTTGTTCACCTTCGCATTGGAGGAGGATGTCGGAGGCGTCGGCGCCCGGCTTCTATTTCCCGACCGCCGCATCCAGCATGCCGGCATGGTCGGCGGCCTCTACGGCGGCTGCGGCCATCCCTGGTTCGGCCAGCCGGTCGGCCAGCCGAGCTACGGGGACTGGGCCGATGTTCACCGCGACTGGTGCGCCGTAACCGGCGCCACCTTCGCCACCCGCAGATCCGTGCTCGAACGCGCCGACGGATTCGACGAGCGCTTCAGCCTGGAATTCAACGACGTCGACCTGTGCCTGCGCCTGAAGACCCTGGGCTACCGGATCGTCTACACGCCACATGCCGAGCTGATCCACTACGAGAAATCGTCGCGGGGAGAGACGCCGCGCCCCGGCGACGAAGTCGCGTTGTTTCTCCGCCGCTGGGGCGATTTCCTGGCCGATGACCCGATGTACAATCCCCAGTTGGTCCGCTACGCCGAGGTCCAGCCACGGGCCGAGAGCTATGAGGCGGCATGGATGAAATGGGCATGACCGGCCCGATCCGCGGGGCTTCCGGATCTTGGCAGTGCTTTGCCAAGCCCGGCCGAACCAGGAGCGTGTGCGACTTGTCGCCTTGGCCAACGGTCCGCTACTCCGCGCCAAGACACTAGGCCATCTGCAGAAATTTCCGTATAGCTCATCCTCGCCATTCCCAGAGACACAGCGAAAGACGATTGGCACACCGATGAAGGACATTTCGGAGACCATCGAGTTTTTCACGCCGGAGCTCGGTTTCGACGTATCGCCCTACATCGCGACCGACCAGATCCAGGGCATCCATCACGTCGGCCGCTACCAGTGGGCGACATTGGCGCTCGCCGAAAAGCAGCCCGCCAGCGTGCTGGACGTCGCGTGCGGAGCCGGCTATGGCAGCTATATGCTGGCGCGGGCGTCGCCTGGGAGCAGAGTTTGCGGGGTCGATTACGACGAGCGCGCGGTGGCTCACGCGAAAACCCTCTATGACGCTCCGAACCTGACATATGCGACCGGCGACATGACCACCTGGAGGAGCGGTGGGGCACCGATGCCGAAACCCGACGTCATCGTGTCGTTCGATACGATCGAGCATCTGTCGCACCGCGAAATCGCCCTGATGCGCATGGCCGACAATCTCACCGACGATGGCTGGCTAATCCTGTCCACGCCCTGCGGCCATGACGAAACCCGGTTGTTTCCGGACTGGGAGCACCACAAGATCGAGTATAGCCATTTCGATCTGTTCGCGCTCCTGTCGAGGTTCTTCCACCAGGTCGTCCAGCAGCATGAAGCAGGTTTTCCCGCCGCGGACTTCTGGCCGACCAGGATAAATGTAGGCCGGGAGCTGTATGCGAACCGGATGAATCCGGTGGTCTGCAAAGCCCCCATCCGGCCGCCCGCCTATCGAAACGCTCCGTGACGGGGACCAAAGAGGGGCGCCCTGCCGTCAGCCCGCCTTTGTCGAAGCTTCCGAAACCCAGGACCAGTTCAGCCGTCGAGGAAAAGTCGATCTTGGTGTCAGAGTCCGTTCGCTGCCTAACCCCCACCTCCTTCATCGGGCCCCGTCATCTGAGTCCGTCGGCATGGCTGGAGCATGCGCCGTTCGCATTCTGGCTGATCGAGGCGATCCGTCCGCGCGTGGTCGTCGAGCTGGGCACCCACACCGGCTTCTCCTATCTCTGCTTCTGCCAGGCTGTGCAGCAGTTCGGCATCCCCGCGCGCTGCTATGCGGTAGACACCTGGGTCGGCGACGATCACGCGGGGTTCTATGGCGAAGGGGTCTTCGGCGCCCTCAGCGCCATCAACAGCGAGACCTATACCGGCTTCTCGAACCTGCTGCGCATGCGCTTCGACGAGGCCCTGCCCTACTTCTCGGACGGCGAGGTCGACCTGCTGCACATCGATGGCCGGCACGGCTACGAGGATGTGAGACGAGACTTCGAGACCTGGCTGCCGAAGCTGTCGGATCGCGCCGTGGTCCTGTTCCACGACACCAATGTCCGCGAGCGGGAGTTCGGGGTCTGGAGGCTGTGGCAGGAGATCTCCGGCAGCCATCCGTCGTTTGAATTCGTGCATGGCCACGGCCTCGGCGTCCTGGCCGTCGGTCGCGATATGCCGGACGGCATCCGCCCGTTGTTCGACAGCAACGATGCCGAGACCCGGGCCGGCGTGCAGGTCGCGTATGCCCGGCTGGGCGCGGCCGTCACCCAGCAGCATCGCGCACAGGCGCTGCGGTCCGAGCTGACGGACCGCCAGGCCGATCTGGCCCAGGCGCGCGAGCACCTGGCGACGCGCGAGTCCGAGGCCGATCGGCTCCGCGGCGACGTGTCGGCGCGCGAGGGCGAGCTTGACCGGCTCCGCCAGGAGGCGGCCGCACGCGCCTCGGAGGCTGCCGCACGGCTCGCAGAGATGGATCTTAAGAAGACCGCATTGGAGCAGCAGAAGGTTGCACTGGAGCAGCAACAGAAGGTTGCGCTGGAGCAGCAGAAGGTTGCACTGGAGCAGCAGAAGGCGGCATTGGAGCAGCAGCAACGGCTCCTCGCATCGGTCGAGGCCCGGAACCGGCACCTGGACACGAGCCTCTCCGAGCTGGCCCAGGCGAACGCCCGGCTGCGGTCCGCGGTCGAGAAGCAGACGGAGGTCCTTGCCCGGAAACGCCGGAGGCGGCTCGGCCGGACCGTATCGAAGAAGATTGCGCGGCCGGTTCGCAACGCCATGCGCTCGACGCGCCGCAAGATCAACGTCTTCGCCCATTTCCGCCGCTGGCGCCGGCGGGCGAGGCAGCAGCGCGTTCTGGAGCCGCAGACCGTTAGCATGATGGCGATGGCACTGCCGGTCGCGGCACGACGGACCGAACCCGTCCCGACCCGCTCCCTGGCCGTGGACGTGATCGTCTGCGTCCACAATGCACCGGACGACACGCGGCGATGCCTCGACTCCGTGATCGCCCATACGCTGCCGCCCTATCGTATCATCATCGTCGACGACGGCAGCGGCGATGCGGCGCGGGAGCTGGTGACGCGTTTCGCGCAGCAGCACGGCGCGACCCTGATCCGGCACGATCGGGCGCAGGGCTATACCTTCGCGGCGAATGTCGGGCTGCGCGCCTCGACCGCCCCCTGGGTGGTCCTCCTGAACAGCGACACGATCGTGACCGAAGGCTGGATCGACCGCATGGTTGCGACTGCCGAACGGGATCCGCGGATCGGGCTGGTGGGTCCGCTGTCAAACACCGCGTCCTGGCAGTCCGTGCCGCATGTCGCGAAGAACGGCGATTGGCACGACAATCCGCTGCCCGACGACGTCGACGTCGACAAGATGGGGCAGCTCGTGGCCCAAGCCTCCGTCCAACAGGGAATGCCAATCCCATTCCTGAACGGCTTCTGCCTGGCCGTTCGCCGGGCCACCCTCGACGACGTCGGGCTGTTCGATGAGGAGAACTTCGGCCAGGGCTACGGCGAGGAGAATGATTTCTGCATTCGCGCCCGAAATCGCGGATGGAAGCTGATCGTGGCCGACGACAGCTATGTTTTTCACGCCCAGTCCAAGAGCTATTCTTCGGAAAGGCGGCTGGCGCTTGCCAAACGCGCCGACGATACTCTGAAGCGCAAGCATGATCTGGAAAGGGACGTCCACGTCCCGGTGCTGTTCTGCCGCGACGGCCTGGGCCTGGCGGGGGTCCGCGCCCGCGTCGAGGCGGCCATGCTCCGGGACAGGCTCGCGAAGCAAGGCCGCGCGTTGTGGCACGGTCGTAGGGTTGGCATCATCCTGCCCACCGCCGAGGCCGGGGGTGGATCCAATGTCGTCCTGCAGGAAGCGCGCGCCTTGTGGCGCATGGGCGTCGACGTCTCGATCATCAATTTCGCCCGGCACCGTCCCGTCTTCGAGGCCTCCTATCCAACTCTGGAACTGCCCTGCGTCTATGCTCAGGACGAGGCGGAACTGCGCCATATTCTGGCCAGCCGCGAGCCCGGCTTCGATGTGTTGATCGCCACGCTGTACGCATCGGTGTTCTGGCTGCCCGAACCCGATCCAGACGTCGTGCTGGCATACTACTCCCAGGATTTCGAGCCCTGGTTCTTCGAAAAGGGCTCGGCCGGCTACCAGCAGGCCCTGGCATCCTACACCGCTCGCCGGGATGTCCGGATCTTCACGAAGACGGGATGGAACGCAGACCGGATCGAAGCCATTGGCTGCCCACGACCCCGGACCATCGGCCCGAGCGTGGATCTCGACCTTTACAGGCCGGCGCCCTCGATGAACCCACATCACGCAGATCCGGTCCGGATCTGCGCGATGGTCCGGCCCTCATCGCCACGCCGGTCCCCGGAGTTGACGCTCGACATCCTGCGCCGGCTTCGTAGCGAATTCGGCACCGCCGTCGAGATCACGACCTTTGGAGACGACAGGATCGCGCCCGACACGGCGGTGATCGGGGATATCCGTCAGCTCGGCGCCATCAGCCCGGGCCGCGTGGCGACGATCATGGAGGAATCGGACATTTTCCTCGACTTTTCGGTCTGGCAGGCCATGGGGCTGACCGCCCTGGAAGCCATGGCCAGCGGCTGTGCTGTCATCGGCCCCATCGAAGGGGGCGCCGGAGAGTTTCTGCGCCACGAGGAAACCGGGCTGCTGGTGGACACCCGGGATGCCAAGGCTTGCTACGCGGCCGCGGCCCGGCTGGTCACTGATCGCGATTTGCAGATCCGGCTACGCCTCGCCGCCGTCACGGAGGCCGCGAAGCACACCCCAGAGGCAGCGGCGTTCCGCATGATGTCCGTCTTCTTCGAAGGAACCCTCGAAACCAGCGCCCTCGCGGACATGGCCTCCACGGGCTGAGAGGCCCGGCGGCAGCCGGGCTATCCGCGGCCCTGGCTGGCGCCCGACGCCAGCGCGACGATCCCGCCGGCGACATCCCCCCACCGCCGCAGACTAGCGGCGCGGATGTGATCCTCCCGCCCCCGCACATGATCCGGCTCCGCGATCGCCCGCCCGATCACCCGCCGCATGTCCTCCAGATCATAGGGATCGACATACTCCGCTAGGTCGCCCCCGACCTGGGGCATCGATGATGTCTTCGATGCGATGCAGTGCTTGCCGAACCACAGGCTCTCACCGATCGGCAGTCCCCAGCCCTCGTACAGGCTGGGGAACACGGTGAAGCGGCAGTTGCGGTACAGGAACGCCAGTTCGGCATCCGAGGGCACCTCGGCCAGCGCGGCGTAACCGCCGAGATTGCCGGTGGCGCGCAGCAGGTCGAACACGTCCTCGGTCTGCCAGCCACGCTGCCCGGCCAGCACCAGCCGCGGCAGCCCGACCCCGAGATCCTGGCGCAGCTGGGCCCAGACCTTGCACAGGGCTAGCGTGTTCTTGCGCACCTCGATGGTGCCCACGCACAGGACGAAAGGGTGCTCGGCCAGGGCGCGGACGGCATGGCCGATCGGCACCCCGTCATCGCCGACATCGCCCATGAACTCATGCGCCAACGGCACCACGCGGGTCGGGATTTCGCCGCCCGCCGCCGGCATCACCATTCGCAGGTCAGCCTCGGTCTGGTCGGAGACGCAGAGGAAGCCCGAGACGTAGCCGGGCGTGCGCTCCAGGAACTTGCGGAACTCGACGTCGTGCCCTGGCTTCGACAGCCATGGCTTCAGCAGCGGGATGACGTCGTGAATCATCTGGAAGATGGCGGTGCCGGCCTTTTTCCGCCCTGCGAGATAGGCGATGTAGGGTTCATTGCGGAAGTTGGGTGCCAGCAGAAGAATGCGATCCTCCGGCCGCAACGACGGTTCGGCGAGGTGCGGGCCGGAGCCGCCATCGCCCAGTGCCCGCCAGCGCAGCCGATCGATCCTGGTGCCGATTCGGCGCCGCAGCCCCTGCTTCCGCCCCTCGGCGTCGTCGGGCACGGCCATGTCGCGCAGGAACGCATCCCGATGCGCCTCGAACCGGTAGTCAGGACCCAGGAAGGACAGGTCGATCTCGACCACCCGGCGCAGCTTCGGATGCCAGGCGATGCCGCGGATCGCCGCCGGCCCATGCGTCGCCACCAGATGGCCGACGACGCGGAGCACGACACGCTGGATGCCGGTCACGGTCGCATGCTTGCGCGCATGCGCCAGGATGGTGGTCATGTCGCAGAAGATGCGGGGCGCGGCGGCCCCTCCAGGCCCAACCACTCAGTCCGACCCGCGGCAAAGCAGCAGGCTCATCCTGCCACCGCAACCGGCAGCGGCGCCTCGGCCTCCGACGGCTCGTCCTCGGCGGTCTGCATCAGCCACAGCCGGGCGTAGAGGCCGCCGCGCTGCAGCAGCTCGGCATGGCTGCCGATCTCGGTGATCTGGCCCTGGTCCATGACGTAGATCAGGTCGGCGCTGCGCACGGTCGACAGGCGGTGCGCGATCATCAGCGTGGTGCGCCCGACCATCAGCCGGGTCAGCGCATCCTGCACCAGCCGCTCGCTCTCGGTGTCGAGCGCCGAGGTCGCCTCGTCCAGCAGCAGGATCGGCGCGTTCTTCAGCATCGCCCGGGCGATCGACAGGCGCTGCCGCTGGCCGCCGGAGAGGCGTACGCCGTGCTCGCCGATCTGGGTGTCGTAGCCCTGCGGCAGGCTGGCGATGAAGTCGTGCGCCGCGGCGCCGCGGGCCGCCGCCTCGATCTCCTCCTGGCTCGCGCCCGGCCGGGCATAGGCGATGTTGTCGCGCACCGAAGCGTCGAACAGCGTGGTCTCCTGGCTGACCAGACCGATCTGCTCGCGCAGCGAATGCTGGGTAACGTCGCGGATGTCGTGGCCTTCGACCCGCACGGCGCCGCTGGTCGGATCATAGAAGCGCGGGATCAGGTTCAGCAGCGTCGACTTGCCGGCGCCCGACGGCCCGACCAGTGCCACGGTGCGGCCGGCCGGAATCTCGATCGAGACGCCGCGCAGCGCCGGGATCGAGGGCCCGTAGGAGAAATGCACGTCCTCCAGCGCGATCGCGCCGGTGGCCTTCTCGATCACCGCGGCGCCGGGCCGGTCGACGATGCCGGGCCGCTTGTCGATCATGGCGAAGATGCCCTCCGCCGCCGTGATGCCCTGCTGGATCGAGCCCCAGGTGTTCACGATCCGCTTCAGCGGGTCGTAGGTCAGCATCAACGCGAGGACGAAGGCGAAGAACGAGCCGGTGGTGCGGTTCCCGGCGATGACCTGCCCGCCGCCATAGTAGATCACCGCACCGATGGCGACACCCGACAGCACCTCCATGAAGGGGGCGTTGTAGGATTTGATCTTGGTCATCCGCTGCATCATGCGCGACACCGACCACACGATCTTTTCGGTCGCCGTGATCGTCCGCTGCTCGGCGTTGTAGGCCTTGACGTGGCGGATGCCCTGGAACACCTGGGTGAGGTAGCTGGTCATCTCGCCCATGCCGAACTGCGACTTGCGCGTCACCTTGCGCAGGTCGCGGCCGACCTTGATCAGCGGGTAGACCGACAGCGGGAAGGTGACGGAGGCGATCAGGGCCAGCCTCCAGTCCTGGTAGAACATCGCCGCCACCAGCCCGACCAGCGTCATCGCGTCGCGGCCGATCGCCGCCGCGCTGGTCGAGACCGCGCCGAGCACCGCCTGGACGTTGAAGGTGAACTGGCTGACCAGATGGCCGGAGGCGGTGGCGTGGAAGCTGGCCAGGTCGTCCCAGATCTTGGCCCGGAACATGCGCATCTGCAGGTCGCCCACGATGCGCCGGCCGATGCTGTTCATCACCACGGTGAAGCCGTAGGTCGCCCCGCCCCGCACGAAGAAGACGGCGATGACGAGAAGCGAGATCGGCACCAGCAGGTCCGTCCGCCGGTCGGTGAAGATGCCGTCCAGGATGTGCTGGCTGACGAACGGGATGGCCGAACTCGCCGCCGCGGTCGCGAACAGGCAGGCGAAGGCGATCACGAAACGCCAGAAATGGCCCTTCATGTGGTCGGTCAGCAGCCGCTTCGCGATCTGCCAGTCGGTCAGCTGCCCGGGGGCGCGTGGCGCGCGTGGTAACTTGCTCATGGGGTGCTCATATAGCGCCCCGCGGCCGATCCGCCAAATGACAGTCGCGACAAGGGGCAGGAAATTGGCCCGGATGCCCGGTCACGGCAGCTCTGGCCGGAAACACGACGGGGTGCGCCGACCCTGCCGCCGGGCCGGATGGTCCGGCCGCGGCAGGGCGCGCACCCCGCGAATGGCTGCCGGCCGCCGCCCGGAGGGGCGAGGCCGGTGGGTCACATGGCCTCAGCGGCTATAGGTACCGCGGGCGATGGAGTCGAAATCGGCCGGGCCGATGCCGAGCTCTTCCATCTCGCGCCGGTCGAGCTTCAGCAACTCGTTGTGGATCCGCGTGTATTCGCGGTGCTCGGCGATGCGATGGGCCACGGCCTGGCGGACACGACCGAACAGGGTGGTCGGGCGGGCGGCGGCGGGGGCGAAATCCAAAACGTCGATATGCATGCTTACCTCATTGCCGGCCAGTGCCGGCTCCTTCCAGAGTCTTCGTACCCATCCAATGTAGGATGTTTGGGTCGGAACAGGATCAGCGTTTTTGCAGTGCAGCAATGGTAAGCCCGCATGTCATGACTTTGCCACGCTTCCGCCCGGGCGAGCGCGCGCTGCCTCTAGGTCGAGATGGTTGCCGATCGAAAGGTCTGCGCGCCTATGGCTTTCTTGGGGCCGAGAGGCCGAATTCGGCCAGCCAATTCATCCGATATTGTGTTGTGAAATTCTGAGATCCACACAGCGCATGCCGCGATTCATTGACGCGCCCGCTGCGGCGTTCTATCTAAACGGCAACGGAATGATCCCCCGCAACGGATCCGCGGCGATTTGATGGGAAGCAGCTTGCGCCCGCGACACCAACCGCTAAAGCGCCACGATGCAGGTCGTGGTTCCCTCGGATCGCGAGGCGAGGACACGACGATGACCAGGACGGTTCCCCACAGCCCTTTTGCGCCCCGGCCGCTTTCGACGGCAGCCGCGATGCGGATGCGCTGTCGCCGCGCCTGATCCCGGGGCCCCGCCCCTCGTCCTGCGGCCCCTGCCCTGCGCCGGCCGGCCGCTCCCCGATCCCGACCGCTCCCACCATCCGGCATCCCTCATGATCCGCCTCGACTCCGTCTCCAAGACCTTCAACCGCGCGGGCCAGGCCCAGGTCGCGGCGCTGGCCGACGTCTCGCTCACGGTCGAGCGCGGCGAGATCTTCGGCGTGATCGGGCCCAGCGGCGCTGGCAAGTCGACCCTGATCCGCCTGGTCAACCTGCTGGAACGCCCGACCGCGGGCACCGTGACGGTCGACGGCACCGAGCTGACGGCCCTGCCGGAATCCGCCCTGCGGGCCGAACGCCGGAAGATCGGCATGATCTTCCAGCATTTCGCGCTGCTGTCGTCGCGCACCGTGTTCGGCAATGTCGCCCTGCCGCTGGAGCTGGCCGGGCTGGACCGCCGCACCATCGCCGCACGGGTCGACCGGCTGCTGGAGCTGGTCGGGCTGACCGACAAGCGCGACCGCTACCCGGCCGAGCTGTCGGGCGGGCAGAAGCAGCGCGTCGGCATCGCCCGGGCCCTGGCCAACGAGCCCAACGTCCTGCTGTGCGACGAGGCGACCTCGGCGCTCGACCCCGAGACCACGGCGTCGATCCTGCAGCTCCTGGCCAAGATCAACCGCGAGCTGGGCCTGACCATCGTGCTGATCACCCATGAGATGGCGGTGATCAAGGCGATCTGCCATCGCGTCGCGGTGCTGGAGCACGGCCGCGTCATCGAGCAGGCCCGGGTGTTCGACCTGTTCACCCGGCCGCAGACCGCCACCTCGCGCGCCTTCGTCGCCAGCGTCACCGGCGCCGAGCTGCCGGGCGACCTGGCGGCCAAGCTGTCCGAGGCGCCGCTGGCCGGCGGCGAGACCGTGCTGCGGCTGGTCTTCGCGGGCTCCCAGGCCGGCACCACCGCGATCGGCCAGCTGGCCCGCCGCCTGGGCGTCGACGCGGCGCTGCTGCACGGCCGGGTCGACAGCGTGCAGGGCGCACCGTTCGGCACTCTGATCGTCTCGATCCCCGGCGGGCCGGAGACGGCGCGGCCGGCGATCGATTTCCTCACCTCCCTCAAGCTTTCCATCGAGGTCCTGGGCCATGTCCCCGCAACTCTTCGCGCTGTTGGCTGACGCCGCCTGGGCGACGCTGTACATGGTCGCGGTCGCCGCCGCGATCGGCACCCTGCTGGGCGGGCCGATCGGGGTGTGGCTGGCGACCAGCGGCAAGGGCGAGCTGTTCGCGGCACCTGCCGCCAACCGCATTGTCGGCCTGGTGGTCAACGCCACCCGCTCCACCCCCTTCATCATCCTGGTGGTGGCGATCATCCCCTTCACCCGACTGGTGGCCGGCACCTCGATCGGCACCACCGCCGCGATCGTGCCGCTGACCATCGCCTGCGTGCCCTTCATCGCCCGGATCATCGAGGCGTCGGTGCGCGAGGTCGACCAGAGCCTGGTCGAGGCGGCCAAGGCGATGGGCGCCTCGCCGCTGCAGATCGTGCGCAAGGTGCTGGTGCCCGAGGCGATGCCGGCGATCGTGCTGGGCCTGACCCTGACCGTGGTCAGCCTGATCGGCTATTCCGCCATGGTCGGCGCGGTCGGCGGCGGCGGCCTGGGCGATCTGGGCATCCGCTACGGCTACCAGCGCTTCATGCCGGAGATGATGGCCGCGGTGGTCATCGTCCTGATCCTGTTCGTGCAGGCGGTGCAGATGGCCGGCGACCGGCTGGCCCGCCGCGTCAACAAGCGCCAGCGCGCCGGCTGAACTTTTCCCATCCGAGGGGGATACTGATGAGCCTGAAGACCATTCTGGCCGCGGCGGCGCTTGCCCTGCTGGCGCAGTCGGCGGCAGCCGAGACCGTGAAGATCGGCGTCACGCCGGGCCCGCATGCCGAGATCCTGGAGCAGGTGAAGCCGATCGCGCATGCCAAAGGCCTCGACATCGAGATCGTCGAGTTCACGGACTACGTCGTGCCGAATGCGGCGCTGGACACCGGCGAGCTCGACGCCAACTCGTTCCAGCATGAGCCGTACCTCGTGAACGAGATCGAGAAGCGCGGCTACAAGATCAGCAAGGTGGCCAACACCGTCACCTTCCCGATCGGCATCTATTCCAAGAAGATCAAGGCGATCGGCGAGCTGCGCGACGGCGCCGTGGTCGGCATCCCCAACGACCCGACCAATGGCGGCCGCGTGCTGCTGCTGCTGCAGAGCGCCGGGCTGATCAAGCTGGCCGACGGCACCGGGCTGAAGCCGACCGTGGCCGACATTACTGACAACCCGAAGACGCTGCAGATCGTGGAGCTGGATGCGGCGCAGCTGCCGCGGTCACTCGACGACACCGACATCTCGGCGATCAACACCAACTACGCGGTCGAGGCCGGGCTGGACCCGGCGAAGGATGCGGTGCTGCGCGAGGCCGCCGACGGTCCTTACGTCAACATCATCGCGGTGCAGACGGCGCGCAAGGACGAGCCCTGGGTCAAGATCCTGGTCGACAGCTATCACAGCGATGCGGTGAAGCAGTTCCTGGCCACCCGCTTCAAGGGCGCGGTGGTCGCCGGCTGGTAGGCCGGAGGTGGGGCGGACGGTCAGTCCTGCGGGACGTTGTCGAGCGAGTGGCGGCCGCCGCCGGCCCCGGCGATGAAGAGCAGCGCGCCGAACAGCGCGACGTTGCTCATGAACACGACGAAGTCGAACTCGAACCGGTCCGGCGGCGAGTTCCAGAAGCCGTGGAAGATCACGGTGGCGACGACGGTGAAGCCCGCCAGCACCAGCGCCGCCAGCCGGGTGTGCCAGCCGAGCAATAGGAAGGCGCCGGCGACGATCTGCAGCGCCGCGGCGCCGCCCAGCAGCAGTTCCGGCATCGGCAGGTCCTTGGCGGTCATCATCGCCATCGTCGCCGCCCAGTCGGGGATCTTGAACAGGCCGGAGGCGAAGAAGACCATCGCCAGGCAAAGCCGGCCGAACAGCTGGATCAGGTCGAGCCCGGAATTCCGCTCGATTGTGGTGTGCGCGTCCATGGTGGTCGAGGACATGAAAAAGGTTCGCTTGTGCAGTGACTATGGGTGGAATCTAACACCACCATTGTGGCCGCGCCGTGTCGGCGATCACAGGATCCCGCCAAGCCCTGCCTAGCCCTCCGGCTTCGTCCGCCGCAGCAGCCGGCTTTCCCCGGCCAGGTCCGCCAGCAGCCGGATCAGGGCGCCCTGGCGGCGCGTGCCGGTCTTGTCGAACACGAAGCGCAGCTGGGTGCGCAGCGTCTCGCGGCTGAGCCGGTGCTGCGCCGCGATCTCGGTCAGCGACAGGCCGTCATGCAGCGCCAGGGCCAAGCGCGCCTCGGCCGGGCTGAGGCCGAACAGTGCCGGCAGCAGGCGCAGCAGGTCGCCCTGCCCTTGCCCGAGCGGCGTCAGGAACAGGGCGGCCGCCGCCCGCACCGATCCCATGGCGGGGGGCCGGCGCACCGGCAGGCGGCAGCCGCGGGCGATCAGCGCCGCCGGGCCGGCCGCGCCGAGCAGCCGGGTCAGCGCGGCATCGGGCGCGGGGTCGAGCACGGCCGCGATCAGGCCGCGCAGCGCCGTCGCCTCGGCCGGATCATCGGAGTCCAGCCGATGGCCGCGCAGGCGCAGCCGGCCGCTCTCGAACAGCTGCTCCGCCGCGGCGTTGCTGTGCACCACCCGGCCATCCGCGGTCAGCAGGATCAGCGCCTGGCCCAGCCGATCGAGCACATCCTCGGCCTGGCCGGCGCGGCCCGACAGGCCGTCGAAGCGCTGATGCAGCGCCAGCACCCGCCGGACATGCGGCACCAGCAGGTCGAGCCGGCGCAGCTCCACCGCGTTGAACGGACCAGCCCGGCGGGCCCGATGCACGCCGATGCCGGCCAGCCCGCCGAAGCCGGGCTCGATCGCGCCCATGGTCCAGCGATAGCCGTGCTCGTCGAGGAACGCGCCGAAGGGCTGGCGGTCGAACCAGCCGGGATCGACCACGACATGGCAGGCCTGGGCGGTCGGCGGCAGGCGGCGCCAGGCCGGCAGGCGCGGGTCCTCCAGCGCGTACTCCTTGAGGTAGCGGTCATGGGCCTCCGCGTCGTAGCCGACCGTGGCGGCGAGGCCCGGCGCCGGCGCGCCCTGGTTCAGCACCAGGACCTGCGCCGCCTCGCCACCGGTCCAGCTGCAGATCTCGTTCAGCGCCGGAATCCAGGCGTCCGGATCGTTCCCAGCGTCATAGATACGGCCGATCAGATCGCTCAGTCTTTCGAGATCCCCCAAGGCGGGCCTCCGTGACGGCAGCGTCGAATGGCATTTTATTCAAACCGGCCAGGACGGCGACAGGGGGCCCCGCCCCCCTGATTGCTGCGACAGATCAGCCCGTTGCCGCGATTTCCGCGACCAGGCGGTTGACCTCGGCCGCGGCCTCGATCGGCAGCATGTGGCCCTGGCCGGGGAAGAGGTGCAGCGCCACGGTGCCCGGCAGGCCCCAGCCGTGATGGGCCGGCAGGATGACATCGTTCATCCCCCACAACACCTTGACGGGCATGGTGAGTTCCCCCACCCGGTCGCGCAGCACCAGGCGCTGGGCGCCGGCGGTGAAGCACTGGTCGGCCAGGCGGCGCAGCGTCTGCCGCGTGCCGGGGCTGCGCATCACCGTCAGCACCAGTTCGCCCAGCGCCGGGGTGATCAGCGCCGGATCGGCATAGAGCGGGCGCAGCGTCGCCGCCAGCGCCTCCGGGTCGTCGGCGGTCAGCAGCCGGTCGATGAAGCCGGTGTTGACCTGGGCGCCCAGGCTGCCGGGCGCAATCAGGGTCAGCGACGCCGCGCGGTCCGGCCGGGCCAGCGCCGCCTGCAGCACCACCGCGCCGCCCATGGAGTGGCCGACCAGATGCGCCCGGCCGACGCCCACGGCATCGAGAAAGGCCAGCAGCGCCTCGGCCAGGCCGGGCACGCCGCCCGGGCCGAGATCCTTGGACGACCCGCCATGGCCGGGCAGGTCGAGCGCATAGACCGGGCGCCGGACCGACAGCGGCCCCTGGTTGGCGGCCCAGGTCAGGAGTTCGCCGGCGAAGCCATGCACCATGACGATCGGCGTGGCCTCGCCCGCGCCCATGCGGCGGTAGCGGATCGACCGGCCGTCGGCCAGGGCGACCTGCTGGGCGCGGACCCCGGCGGCCAGCGTCGCCGGATGCGCGGCCGGGGCCGGCGGTGCGGCCGTGGCGGCGCGGACATCGTCGGTGGTGACGCGGCCAAGCGGCCCACTGCCGGCGAGGTCGGCCAGGGCGACGCCGCCGCGATCCGCCAGCCGGCGCGCGGCGGGAGAGGCGCGGACGGAGGCACCTTCAGTGGTCCCCCCTCCCCTCGCGGGAGGGGGTAGGGGGAGGGGGTTGGCGCCGGGAGAACTGGCATCGGGATCAGCCGCGTCGGCTCCCTCCGATCGGGAACCCCCTCCCCCTGGCCCCCTCCCGCGAGGGGAGGGGGGACTCGAGACAGCCGCGGCCTTCGCCCCAACCGTCCCATCCTCCACCCGGGCGATCGGCGCCCCCACCGGCAGTCGGGTGCCGGCCTCGACCAGGATCTCCAGCAGGGTGCCGTCGGACAGCGCCGGCACCTCGACCACGGTCTTGTCGGTCTCGACCTCCAGCAGCACCTCGCCGCGGCGGTAACGGTCGCCGGGCTGCTTCAGCCAGGCCACGACCACACCCTCCTCCATGGTCTCGCCCAGCCGAGGCAGGGTCAGCAGCGCGCTCATCGCCGCAGCAGCCGGCGGGCGGCGGCGACCACGCCGGCGGCCTGGGGAATCGCCGCCTGCTCCAGCCCCGGCGCCACCGGGATCGGCACATCCTCGCCGGCCAGGCGCAGGATCGGCTCCTCCAGGAAGTCGAACGCACCCTCCTGCAGCCGGGCCGACAGCTCGGCCGAGACCCCGCCGGTCAGCGCGTCCTCGGTCAGCACGATGGCCCGGCCGGTGCGGCGCAGGGACGCGGTCATGGTCTCGTGGTCGAGCGGGTTGAGGGTGCGCAGGTCGATCACCTCGGCCTCGATGCCGTGGCCGGCCAGCGTCTCCGCCGCCTCCAGCGCCGTGAACACCATGCGGGAATAGGTGACGATGGTCAGGTCGCGGCCCGGCCGCCGCACCGCCGCCTTGCCCCAGGGCAGCGCCTCGTCCGGCGCGAAGGGCATGGTCCTGGTGTAGAGGCCCTTGTGCTCGATGAACACCACCGGGTCGGGCGATTTGAGCGCCTGGCGCAGCAGGACATAGGCGTCGGTCGCGGTCGCCGGCATGGCCAGGCGCAGGCCCGGCACGTGCAGGATCCAGGCCTCCAGGCTCTGGCTGTGCTGGGCGGCGGCGGAGCGGCCGGTGCCGCCCTGGGTGCGCAGCACCATCGGCACGCCGATCTGGCCGCCGAACATCGAGCGGATCTTGGCCGCCTGGTTGGCGACCTGGTCCATGGCCAGGCCGATGAAGTCGACATACATCAGCTCGGCCACCGGCCGCAGGCCGGTCATGGCCGCGCCGATCGCGGCGCCGACGATGATGGCCTCGGAGATCGGGGCGTCGCGCACCCGCTCGGCCCCGAACTCCTCCAGCAGGCCCTTGGTGACACCATAGGCGCCGCCGTAGCGGCCAACCTCCTCGCCCAGCACGATCACGGCCGGGTCCTCGGCCATCGCCTCGCGCAGGGCCAGGCGCAGCGCGTCGCGGTAGGTGATCTCGGCGGGATGCGCGCTCATGGTCCGAACACCCGGTCCAGCATGGCGGCCACCGGCTCCGGCGCCGGGGTCGCGGGGTCGTAGACATCCTCGAACAGCGCGGCGGCATCTGGCTCTGGCGCGGCGATGGCGGCATCCAGCGCCGCATCCATCTCCGCCGCCGCGGCATCGCGGATCGCGTCCAGCTCGGCCTCGCTGGCCAGGCCGGCGGCGAGCAGGCGGGCATGCTGGTGGGCAACCGGGTCGCGCTGGCGCCCCGCCGCCTCCTCCGCCGCGTCGCGATAGGGGCTCTTGTCCATCCGGGCGTGGCCGTGGAAGCGATAGCAGTCGATGGTGAGGAAGGCCGGCCGGCCTTCCCGCGCGCCGTCCAAGAGGCCGCGGGCGACGTCCAGCACCGCCTCGACATCGGTGCCGTCGGCCTGAGCCGCGGCGAGGCCGAAGCTGCGGGCGCGGCCGGAGAAGTCGAGCGAGGCCGAGGCCTGGTCGATCCGCGTGCCCATGCCGTACTGGTTGTTGATGCAGACGAAAGCGACCGGCAGCGACCACAGCGCCGCCAGGTTCATGCTCTCGTACAGGATGCCCTGCTGCAGCGCGCCGTCGCCGAAGAAGGCGACCGCGACCTGGCCCTGCCCCTGCGCCCGGTACGACAGGCCGGCGCCGACGACATGGGCGATGCCGCCGCCGACGATGGCGTTGGCACCGAGATGGCCGACGCCGCGGTCGGCGATGTGCATCGACCCGCCCTTGCCCCGGCAATAGCCGGTGGCCTTGCCCGCGATCTCCGCCATCATCCGGTCGGGCTCGCCGCCGCGGGCCAGGAAGATGCCGTGGCCGCGGTGATGGGTGGTGAAGCTGTCGCCGTCCCGCATCGCCGCGGCGACGCCGACCGCCGCCCCCTCCTCCCCGATCGAGAGGTGCAGCATCGACCCGGCGGTGCCGCCGCGCACGAACAGCTCGCCCACCCGCTCCTCGAACAGGCGGATGCGGACCAGCCGGCGGTAGAGGTCGAGACCGGCGGTGTTGCTGGTCATTCCTTGATCCCCGCCAGGGCGAACTGGACCTTGTGCACGGCGTTGGCCTGCAGCTCGCCGTAACCGGCGGCCAGGGCGGCGCGGTACAGCTCCGCGGTCACGGCGGTGCCCAGCATCGGCACGCCGCTGGCCTTGCCGAGGTCGAGCATCAGCCCGATGTCCTTGGCCATGTTCTTGAGGTGGAAGGCGGGCTCGAAGTCGTTCGCCAGGGTCTTGCGGGCGGCGCCGCGGATGACGCTGGAGGACCCGCCGAAACGGTCCAGCACCTCGATCACGCCTTCCGCCGCCAGGCCGTTCTTGCGGGCCAGGGCCAGGCCTTCGCCCAGCGCCGCGGTCTGGGCGGCCGACAGCAGGTTGCCGATCAGCTTCATCACCGCCCCGGCGCCGTTGGGGCCGAGATGGAAGGCGCCGCCGGAGATCGCCTCCAGGATCGGCCGCACCGAGTCCAGCACCGCCGCCTCGCCGCCGACGATGAAGCCGATGGTGCCGTCCCAGGCCTGGGCCTTGCTGCCATAGACCGGGGCGTCGAGATAGGCGTGGCCGGCCTCCGCGGCAGCCGTGGCCAGGGCGCGCGACACGGCGGGGTCGGTTGTGGTGCTGTCGACCACGACCGTGCCCTTAGCGGCATGGGCGAAGGCGCCGTCGGGGCCCAGCAGCAGGGCGCGCTGGGCGTCCGGACCGGTGACGCAGAGCATGATCCGGTCGCGGCCCGCCACCGCCGCGGCCACCGAGGCGGCGGCGTGGTAACCGGCATGGCCGGTGACCTCCTCCGGCAGGTCGACGGCGCTGCGGTTCCAGGCGTGGACGCTGTGCCCCGCCTTCAGCAGGTTGCGGACCATGCCCCGGCCCATCAGCCCGAGCCCGAGATATGCGATGTCGGCCATGGGTTCCGCCCTCCCGTCATGACGCGGCGCGGCCGGGGACCGGTCGCGCCGTTTCATACATCCTACAAAGGCTGGGCCGGGATGCCAGCGGCATCCGCTGCGGGGGATGGCGACATAGCGCGCGGGAGACCGCGAGCCTCTTCCCTCGGGAGAACGGGAGTGCGTCACCTCTCCCGCCTGGCGGGAGAGGCCGGGCTCGCGCAGCGAGACCGGGTGAGGGCTGGTCCCGGCCTCGACAAAACCCCCTCACCCGGAGGCGCAAACGCCTCCGACCTCTCCCGTGAACGGGAGAGGCAATGCGATCAGCAGGCTTCGACGACAGTTCGGGAGTGGCGCGGCCCATCGCCCGCTCAGCTGCTGTCCGGCGCCGCCAGCTTGGACGGCGCCCAGCCTTCCCCGGACTCCTCCGGCAGCTCGGCCCAGCCCTCCCCGGTCCCGGAGCCCACGGCGACCGCACCCGTGCCCTCCCCGGCCAAGCCGGCATCATCGCCGGTGCCATCATCCCGGCCCTGCGGCAGCGGGACCGAAGCCGGCGGCCGGCCGATCCTGCGGCAGACCTCGCGCACGAACTCCTCGGGCGACAGGGTGTCGAGCTGCACGTCCAGGATCTCGTCCTCGACCAGCTTCTCCCACACCGCCGACCGGGTGTGCTCGACGCTCCAGCCCTCCCCGGGCGCCGCGGCCAGCCGGGTCGCGGCCTCGGCGGCCTGCTCCCGGCGCCGGCGGCGGCGCTCCTGCTCGCCCGAGCCCTCCCGCTCGCCCTTGCGCATCAGGTACTCGGTGCGGATCCGCTCGGTCATGGCGATCGACAGCCGCAGCGACCGCGACAGCCGCGACTGCATCAGCGCGAAATCCGGCGCCTGCGGCCCCGCCAGGGTGACCGATTGCTGCTGCGCGGTCATCCGCTTGGCCCGCAGGTCGATCTCGGCCGCCTCGCGCAGCATGTGCAGCGCCCATCCCGTCCAGCGCAGGTCGGGATCGCTCGGCGGAGCCGGCTCGAGGGCGGAGGGCGCCTTGTCCATAGAACATATCATGAACAAGATCGGGAGTTAAGGATACGGACCTTCGTGTTCACCATCGGCGAAGGCGAGACCCGGACGTCCGGTCAACCCTGCTTTCCAGCCATCCAGCCGGCGCGGCTGAGCCGGTAGAGCACATGTGGCCGGAGGGGGTGCCCCTCCGGAAAGGAGGGATGCAGGAAATCATCCGCCGGCAACCGCGTGAGGCCGATGCGTTCCATCACGCCGATGGACCTGAGGTTGGCCGGGACGGTGAAGGAGACCACCTCCTCCATCCGAAGGGACGAGAATGCGTGGGCCTGGGCCGCGCGGGCGGCCTCGCTGGCATAGCCCCTGCCCCAATGGTCGAACGCCAGACGCCAGCCGACCTCCACGCATGGCGTGAAATGGGCCGTGAACCCGGGCACCGACAGCCCGACATACCCGATGAAATCAGCCGTCCCCGGCACTTCGACAGCCCACAGGCCGAAGGGCTGGTCCGACATGCGGTCGCGGATGCGAGCCGCCATCAGATCGCTTTCATCGCGCGTCAACGGGGCCCGGAAATGCCGCATCACCCGCGGGTCCGCGTTGAGCGCGGCGAACGGTTCCAGGTCTTCGTCGCGCCAGAACCGCAGCCGAAGCCGAGAGGTTGTCAGAGTCGGTGCCACCATGCGGTCATCCAGGGTAAACGGACGTTGACGAAGCAATGGCGGCGCCGGGAGAATGCTCAATCCACCCGCCCTGCGGGGCTAAGAATGGGCCGCCTTCCGAGGCCGTCCGCCGCGTTTTCCATTGGCGCGACTCGCGGCGGCCTTGGCCTCGCTGCGGGAGTCGCCGCCGGGTTTGCCGAGGCGGGCCGCCATCCAGCGCTTGGAGCCCAGCACACCTTCCAGCAGCACCGGCACGTAGAGATCGGCATCTAATCGCGGGAAGTGGATGCCCAGGCCGAACGGCTCCACCTCGATCACCTTGAGATCATCGGCCGATGCGTCGTGCAGCCCTTCCATGTCCTTCGGGGCAAGGCCGATCTCGACGCCGGTCGTCAGCCGCACGATGACCCGGTTCCGCCCGGCATCGTAATGGGCGCTCTCGGCCCGAGGCCCACGCAGCCGGTCGTCCCCGCGCGCCTTCGCCTCCTCGAACAGCTTCGTCGTCGTCTCAACCATGAATGCGCCTCCAGGCGCCCATCAACTCGTCGCGACGGTCAGACGAAAGCCCCAAAAGAAACCGTCATCCCCGCGAAAGCGGGGATCTCACAGCACCTTGAGAGGCGAGAGATTCCCGCTTTCGCGGGAATGACGATGAAAGAAGGAGGCAATTTTCCCTTACTTCCGCACCTCGACGGTCATCGCGCCGAAGCTGCCGCGGGCGTTGTATTGCGGGCGGTACATGTCCTCGACATAGGTGGCCGGCAGGGCGAAGTGCCCCGGCGTCACCGCGCGGGCGAGATAGGCGACGGTGAAGCTCCTGGTGTCGCCGGTCAGGTCGATCGCCGCGACATAGCGGTCGTCGCGCATCTCGACATGCTGGGTGTCCGACAGCGTGTCGGCGATGTCGCCCAGCTGGGCGCCCTTGCCGACCGACGGGTTCTCGATCTCCAGCCCCGCCGGCAGCAGGTCGACGATCAGCGCCTGGTGGTCGAGGTCGTCGGTGGCGCGGCCGCGCAGCAGCACGGTGACCAGGTCGCCCTGCTTCACCGCCGTCTTGGCCGGGTCGAAGGGCCGGCCGTCGCGGTCGAGATAGGTGCGCTCGATCTCGAAGCCGTCGCCGCCCGCGGCCAGCGGCGCCGCCGGCACGCCGCGCACCGACAGCACCTGGCGCATCGGCCCGTCGCCGGTGTTCTTCACCGCGATGCCCGCGGCCAGCGCCGCCGCATCCGGCGTGAAGCGGTAGATCGCGCCGGGGTTGGCCACCGCCTGGCCGGCGACGTCCAGCGACAGCGGCTTGGCCCCGTCCAGCGCGGCGTCGGCCGCGATCAGCAGCCACGCCATGTCCTGGGTGCTCCAGTACTTCTCCTTGGCGAAGACCTGGCCGGCGATGTCGGCCTGGCCCAGCACTTCGTCCACCGGCTGCTTGGCCTCGTGCAGCAGTGCTGCGGCAGCGGCGTGGTCGCGCAGCGGCGAGCCGTAGTCGCCGCTGAAATTGACCGGCCGTTCGGTCGATGTTGCCGCCGCGAAGGCCTTGGCGGTGCGCGCCGTATCGCCGAACTGGGCGGCGGCGGCGGCGACCTGGGCCTGCGACACCGGGGTCTGGTACTTCGGCAGGCAGTTGTCGACGTAGTAGCGCATGGTGCCGACATCGCCGGCGCCAGCCCGCGAGACGACATAGAGGGCATAGGCGCTGGCCGGGGTGCAGTCGGTGCGCGCCTCGTACCAGTCGAGATAGTTCGAGAGGTAGCGGATGCCGCGCTGGTAGGCCCGTTCCGGGATGCGGTAGCTGCCCTCGGCCCGCGCCCGGGTCAGGAAGTCGAGCGCGTAGGAGGACAGCCAGGGGTCGGCGTCGCTGAAGGCGGTCCACAGGCCGAAGGCACCGCCCGGCTGCTGCGCCGTCATGATCCGGTCGATCGCCCCCTGCACCCGGCGGTGGACGTCGTCCGGCCGGAAGCTGCTGTCGATCTTCTCCGCCACCTTGGACAGGTACAGCAGCGGCAGCGCCTTGCTGGTGGTCTGCTCGACGCAGCCATAGGGGTAGTCGTCGAGCGCCTTGAACAGGCCCGGGATGTCGAAGGTCGGGCGGGTCGAGAAGCTGGCGAAGACCTGCACCGTGTCGGGCAGGAAGCCCTTGGTCAGATCGGCGTTCAGCGTCACCGCCTGGCCCGGCTTGACCAGCGTGGCGACGCGCTGGGTGGTCAGCGCCTGGGCCGGCCGCACCGACAGGTCCCAGTCGCGCTCGCGCTGGAAGCCGTTGGGGCCGGTGACGCTGATCCGGATCTTGCCGACGCCGCTGGCGGTGGCGGTGACCGGGATCAGGCGGCGCGCCTCGGCCCCGGTGGCCACGGTCTCGACGAACTTGGCCGGGCCGGCGATCGCCAGCGGGCCTTCGACCGCGACGCGGACGCCGTAGTCGCCGGCCGCGCCCGACAGGTTGCGCAGCGAGAAGGCCAGCGGCGCCTGGTCGTTCGGCGCCAGGAAGCGCGGCACGCCGATTTCGGCGATGACGGGGTCGCGCACCTTCATCGCGGTCGAGGCGGCGCCCAGCGAGGTCGGCGTCCAGGCCACCGCCATCAGCCGCAGCTCGCCGTCGAAGTCCGGCAGGGCCAGCGGCACCGAGACATGGCCGTCGGGGCCCACCGGCAGGATGCCGCTGTAGAGCGCGACGGTGCGGGTCGACCGCTTCGGCAGCCCGGCCATCTGCTGGGCCGAGGCGTCGCCGCCGCTGCGGACCTGGCCGCGCGGCCCTTCGCTGACGATCAGCCTTCCATAGGCGTCGCGCATCTCGACCCCGAGGGCACGGCGGCCGAAGTAATGGTCGGTCGGGTCGGGCGAGACGAAGTCGGTCAGCAGCAGGATGCCCTCATCCACCGCGGCCACGGTGACCCAGGCATTCTGGCCCTGCGGCACGCCGGTGACGGTCAGCGGCAGGTCGAGCGTCTGGTTCGGGCGGATCTCGGCCGGGGCGTCGATCTGCACCCCCAGCACGCGTTCGGTGACGTCGATGCCGAACCAGGCAACGCCGACGGCGCGGCCGGGCCCGTGGCGGCGTTCGCCGGCCTCGCCCGCCGGGCGGAAGGCGGTGGCCAGCACATAGGCGCCGCTGCCCCAATCGGCCGAGACCGGGATCTCGACCGTGGTGCCTTCGGCCGGGACGGCGACGTCGCGCGTCTCCAGCACCCGGTCATTGGCGATGAACAGCAGCACGTCGCCGGCGAAGGGCGGCTCGATCCGCACCTTGGCGGTGTCGCCGGCCTTGTAGCTGGTCTTGTCGAGGGCGACGGTCAGCTTGTCCGGGGTCGGGTTCGGATTGTCCGACACCCACCAGCCGGCGGCGAAGCGGACCGAGGAGGCGCCGCCGCCCTTGGGGTCGTAGACGTCGAGCCGGAAATTGCCCCAGCCGACCTGCTGGCGCACCGCGGCCGGCGCGTTGGGCGCCACGTCGGCGGTGCCGTCGGCCACCTTGCGGTCGCGGATCAGGACCTTGTAGTCCCAGCGGCCGTCGGTCGAATACCACTGGTAGTCGTGGATCTCCTCCACCAGGTCCCAGCGCAGGCCCTTGATCGCGGCCGGCCGGCCGTCGGCGTCGAGGCCGATCAGCTCGAACCGCGCATCGGCGCCTTCCTGCAGCGCGCCGGCGAACAGCGGCTTGATGCCGATCCAGGGATGGGCCTGGCGCACCGGCAGGGTCATGGTCTCGTTGGCCGAGCGGCCGCTGGAATCGAACACCGCGGTGCGCAGCTCGGCCTCGAGCGGCACCGTGGTGTCCGGCAGCGCGTCGAGCGAGACCACCACCTTGCTCTGCCCCGCCGCATCGGTGGCGGGGGTGGTGATCGGGCGGGTGCGCGGCGCATAGGCGTCCTGGACCAGGCCGAACTGGTAGTCGGCGAAGTCGGCGAACGGCTTGGCCGCCTGGCGCAGGGTCACGCTGGCCTCGGTCGCCAGCTCGGCCGCCGCGGCGCCGTACAGGAACTGGGCGTCGATGGTGACGGTGGCCGGGGTGCCGACGCGCAGGTCCTTGGCGTCGGTCTTGAGGTCGACGCGGATGCGGGCGGGGACGAAATCCTCGACCTGGAAGCTGGTCGAGCCGATCGCCTGGCCCTTGGGATCGACATAGGCCTCGGCCGTCCAGGTGCCGGTGTAGGCGCTGTCGGCCAGCGGCACGGCCAGGCTGTAGGAGCCGCCGCCGGCGTCCGAGACCTGCTGGACCTGGGCCTCGACCCCGTCCGGCCGGCTGATCTTGATGGTCAGCGGCACGCCGTCGATCGCCGCCGCGCGCTCGTTGCGCAGCAGCGTGGTCAGCTGCACCGTCTCGCCCGGGCGGTAGACGCCGCGCTCGGGGTACAGGAAGGCGTCGAGCGGCCCGGGTTCCGGCCGGCCGCTGACGCCGCGGTCGGACAGGTCGAAGGCCGGGCCGGTCAGCTCGAGGAAGGTGAAGTCGCCGGCGCCATAGGCGTAGACCGCGGCCGGGCGGTTGCCGCCCTGCCCGGCCATCACCCCGGCCGGGAACACGGCCAGGCCGGCGGCGTCGGTCTCGACCTCGCCCAGCACGGCGTTGTTGCGGGCGATCAGGGTCAGCTTGACCCCGGCATCGGCCTTGGCCGAGGACAGCGAGCGCGCCGCCACGGTCAGCCCCTGCTGGCCGGAGAAGGTGGCGAGGCCGAGATCGGTGACCACGATCCACTGGGTGCCCGGAGTCGGCGAGCTGTCTTCATCCGCCTTGGCGTCGACCGCCGAGAGCAGGTAGACGCCCGGCTTGGGCTGCGGCAGCACCGTGTCCATCGGCACGCCGGTGACCACCGCCTTGTTGGTCTGGCTGTCGACCGGCATCGATCCGGTCCACACCTCTTCGCCGGCATCCTGGGCCAGGCTGTCGAGGTCGTAGCTTTCCAGCATCTGGCCGATGCGGCCCTGGGCCACCTGGTCGACCAGGTTGCGGTCGTTGATGCGCAGCAGGCGCAGCTTGACCGCCGAGACATTGACCGTGGTCACCGGCACCGTGCCTTCGCCGCCCTTGGGCAGGACATAGGCGTTGCCGCGGAACACCACGCTGGCCGGCCGGTCCTCGACCGTCAGGTCGAAGCTGTCGTCGCCCTCCAGCACGTCGCCGTCGACCGATTTGATCCCGGCGCGGATGGTGACGTTGTAGGTCTGGCCGAAGGCGACACCCTCGAGGCACAGCTGCTTGTCCGACGGGATCACCTCGACCGGCACCGCCGGCTCGATCTTGACGTAGTCGGCGTAGTGGACGCTGCGGCCGTCGAGGATCGGGTCGGAGAAGTCGGCGCAGAGCTGCGGTGCGTCGCGGTCGTTCTGGGCGTAGGTCGAGGTGACGCGGAAGCCGTATTGCTGGCGCAGGGTGTTGGCGTATTCGGTGTTGTCGTCGCTCGGCGACAGCTGGGCGCCCTCGGCCGCGGCCTTGATCGCCTCGCGGCCCTTGTCCTGCTTCTCCAGCCCCTGGGCCAGCAGGATCAGGGCGGCGCCGCGCAGCTTGTCGGTGCTGGCGGTGGCATAGGCGTTGTAGGCGGCGTCGAGCGTGGTCTGCGAATAGGTGTCGGTCTGCTGCAGCGCCTGGCCCAGCCCGTACCACGCGCCGGCGTCGTCGGAGCGCTGGCCGAGAATCAGCTGGTAGGCCTCGACCGCGTCGGCCCAGCGCTCGCCCTGGGCGGCATCGGCGGCGCGGGCGCGCAGCGCCTTCAGCGCCACCCGCTGCTCCGGCGGGATGGCGCTGGTCTGCCGCTCCAGCTTCTTGGTGAACTCCGCCGCGCCGGCGGCGAGGCCCGGCGCCTCGAAGGCCGACGCGACCGGGGGACCGGCCAGCAGCGCGATCATGAGCGCCGCCCCGGCGGCAGCGGATGCGAAACGCAGCTTCGAGGCCATGGCTTCCCCCCAAGGTCGCCGCCACGCGCATTGGCCGTGGCGCGCGATCAAACTACACGGAAGATCGCGTCGAAACCATGACGCAACCGAGGCAGACGAAGGCCCCTCCCACCCTGCCGGAGACCCGTCTATGATCCCGCCCTCTTTCGCGGAGTCTTGCCGATGATCCGACCCCTGGCGCTCGCCGTTTCGCTGCTGCTGCCGACCGCCGTCGCCCTGGCCGCCGACCCGCTGACCGGGCCGCAGATCCAGGCCCAGATCGTCGGCAACACCATCGAGGGCACGGCCGGCGACGTCGAGTACACCGAGTTCTACGCCGCCGACGGCACCATCCACGGGCTGGGCGACGACGGACCCTATGCCGGGCAGTGGTCGATCGAGGGCGACCACATGTGCTTCGACCTGGGCGAGACCAAGGAATGCGACCGGGTGCAGCTGGACGGCGCCAAGGTGCAGCTGACTGGCGACGACGGCTCGCTGGTCGCGGTCGGCGAGCTGAAGCCGGGCAATCCAGGGAACTTGTAGCCGCCGGCGCCGCCTTACGTCCCCTTGATCTGCCGCTCGCGGTAGTAGACGAACAGGCCGGAGGCGATGATCACCAGGTTGCCGATGATGATCTGCGGCGTCGGCACGTCGCCCCAGATCGCCCAGCCGAGCGCCGCGGCGATCACGATGGTGGAGTACTGGTAGGGCGCGACCACCGCGGCCGGGGCCAGCGACAGCGCCCGGTTCAGGCACAGATGCGCCCCCATCGCCACCGCGCCGAGGCCGAGCAGCAGCACCAGGTCGAAGCCGCTGGGCGTCACCCAGGCGAAGGGCACGGTGGCGGCGCCGGCCAGGCCGGTGCCCAGCATCTGGTATGTGATGAGGCCGAGGCCGCCGGTCTGGCGCAGCCGGCGGGTGACGATCAGGATCAGGCTGAACAGGGTGGCGCCGCCCAGCGCGATCAGCGCCGAGGGCGACAGCGCCGCGCCGGTCGGCCGCAGCACGATCAGGACGCCGACGAAGCCGATCAGCACCGCCGCCCAGCGTCGCGGCCCGACCTTTTCGCCCAGCAGCGGCACCGACAGGGCGGTCACCATCAGCGGCGCGGCCATGTAGAAGGTCATCACGTCGGCCAGCGGCAGCCCGCGCACCGCCAGGTAGAAGGCGGCGACCTCGGCCACCATCAGGACGACGCGCAGCAGGTTCAGCCAGGGCTGGTCGGACGACAGCAGGCCGCGGAAGCCGCGGACCACCCAGGGCGATATCAGCAGCAGCGCCGCGATGCTGCGGATCAGCAGGATCTGGCCGACGGTGTATTCGGCCACCAGCCACTTGCCTAGCGCGTCGTTGAAGGTGAACAGCGACATGCCGAGGAAGAACAGCAGGATCCCCGGGCCGTGGCCGCCCTCCGCCTTGTTGATCCCGACCGCCGCCATGCGTTCCCCCCGACCCGTTCCGCCCTGTCTGCCCGAGGACGGGGCCGGACGGAAGCGGCAAGGGCTCGGGCCCGTCATGCGCAAGCGCAAGACGGGCCGCGGCGATCATCCGGGATCCGCGAAGGCCGTATCCGTGAAGGCTGTCAGGCCCGGCGGTCGACCACGAAATGGGCCACGGCGCGCAGGTCGTCGGCGCGGCCGCCGAACACGTCGAGATGGCGGCACGCCTGCTCGGCCAGCAGCCGGGCCTGGGCTTCCGCCCGGTCGAGGCCGAGGATCGAGACGAAGGTCGCCTTGCCCGCCGCCTGGTCCTTGCCCGGGGTCTTGCCGATCTCCTCGGCGCGGCCGCGGACATCGAGCAGGTCGTCGGCGATCTGGAAGGCCAGCCCCATGTCGTGGGCATAGGCCTGCAGCGCACCGCGCCGGGAATCCTCGACCTTGCCCAGGATGGCCCCGGCCTCGCAGGAGAACTCGAACAGCGCGCCGGTCTTCAGCCGCTGCAGCCGGGTGATGGAGCCGATGTCGGTCAGCGGAGTGACCTCCGCCGCCATGTCCAGCGCCTGGCCGCCGACCATGCCGGCCGCGCCCGAGGCCCGGGCCAGGGCGGTGACCAGGGCGATGCGGACCTTGGGGTCGGCATGGGTCTCGACATCGGCCAGCACCTCGAAGGCCTGGGTCAGCAGCGCATCGCCGACCAGGATCGCGGTGGCCTCGTCATAGGCCTTGTGCGTGGTCGGCTTGCCGCGGCGCAGGTCGTCATTGTCCATCGCCGGCAGGTCGTCATGGACCAGCGAGTAGCAATGGATCATCTCGACCGCGGCGGCGACGCGCAGGGCGCAGGATTCGCCGACGCTGAACAGCCGCGACGACGACACCACCAGGAAGGGGCGCAGCCGCTTGCCGCCGCCCAGCGCCGCGTAGCGCATGGCCTCGGCGAGGGCGGGTTCGCCCCGTTCCGGCTTGGGCAGGAGGCGGTCCAGGACGCGCTCGACCTGCGTGCCCGTCTCGGCCATGGCTCGGCTCAGATCACTCAAGACTGGGGCCTCAATCGAAAGTCGCGGGTTTGGTGGTGACGCTGCCATCGGCGGCGCGCGAGATCATCTCGACCCGCGCCTGCGCCTCGCGCAGCTTCGTCTCGCAATGGGCGCGAAGCAAGGCGCCGCGCTCATAGGCGGAGATGTTGTCGTCGAGCTTGCCCTGGCCGGCCTCAAGCTGGCGGACGATGGTTTCCAGCTCGGCCAGCGCGTCCTCGAAGCTCAGGGACACGATCTCGGCGGGGATGGGTCGGTCGGCCATGGGCGATCCGTTCTCGTTCGGGCGGCGACAATAGGCGTGGCGGTCGAAAGAGGCAACCGGTCGGCACAACCTCAGCCGTTGGCCGCGAGCACCCGGCCGGCGAGGTACAGCGAGCCGCAGATCAGGACGCGGCCGGACCGGCCAGCCCCCTGCGCGGCCGCGAAGACGGCGGCGTCGAGGCTGTCCGCGGCGGCGACATCCGCCAGGCCGGCGGCGCGGGCATGATCGGCCAGGGCCTCGGCCGGCAGGCTGGCCTCCTCGCCCGGGATGCGGACGGTGCGGATCGACCGGGCGAAGGGCGCCAGCGGCCGCAGGAACGCCTGCGGCTCCTTGCTCTCCAGCATGCCGCAGACCAGGTGCAGCGGCCGCGGATCGAGGCCGCCGAGCCACTGGCCCAGCACCTCGCCGGCGCTGTCGTTGTGGCCGCCGTCGAGCCACAGCTCCCAATCCGCCGGCAGCAGCGCGGAGAGCGGGCCGCGGGTCAGGCGCTGCAGCCGCCCCGGCCATTCCACCGAGGCCACGCCGCGGCGCACCGCATCCTCCGGGATGTCGAAGCCGGCCAGCAGGTCGCGCAGCCGGATCGCCGTGGCGGCGTTGGCGAACTGGTGGTCGCCGGGCAGCGCCGGGCGGGGATAGGGCCGGTCGCCCGCTGCGGTGTGCAGCGTGAAGCCGTCCGCCGCCGGGACCACCGACCAGTCGCGCCCGGCGAGGTGCAGCGGCGCGTCGGCCGCCTCCGCGGCCTGGATCAGCACCGCGACGGCGGCGTCGCTCTTCTGCGGCGCCACCACCATCGGCACGCCCGGTTTGGCGATGGCCGCCTTCTCCGCGGCGATCTTCTCGATCGTGTCGCCGAGGAACTGCATGTGGTCCATCGAGATCCGGGTGATCGCAGTCGCGGCCGGCCGCGGCACCACATTGGTGGTGTCGAAGCGCCCGCCCAGGCCGACCTCGAGCAGCACGGCATCGGCCGGCACCTCGGCGAAGGCCAGGAAGGCGGCCACCGTGGTCGCCTCGAAGAAGCTCACCGGCTGGCCGTCATTGGCGCGCTCCACCCGCTCCAGCAACTCGACCAGCGTCGCGCTGTCGATCAGCGACCCGGCGAGGCGGATGCGCTCGTGAAAGCGCACCAGATGGGGCGAGGTGTAGACATGGACGCGATAGCCCGCCTGCTCCAGGAAGGCGCGCAGGAAGGCGGTGGTCGACCCCTTGCCGTTGGTGCCGCCGATATGCACCACCGGCGGCAGTCTGAGATGCGGATCGCCGACCGCGGCGAGCAGCCGGTTGGTCCGCCCCAGCGACAGGTCGATCCGCTTGGGGTGCAGATGGGTCAGCCGGTCGAGCGCGGCCTCGAGGTCGGCCGCCCGCGCATCAGGCACGATAGGCGGGCTCGCCCTCGATCGACGCCGCGGCGGCGAGGTCGGCCGGGTCGACCACAATGTCGGCCACCACCGGGGCGTGGCCGCCCTGGAGATGGTCGAGGGTGCGGATCAGCGTGTCGCGCAGGTCCTTGCGCACTACCACCACGTCGACCATGCCGTGGTCGAGCAGGTATTCGGCGCGCTGGAAACCCTCCGGCAGGGTCTCGCGAATCGTTTCCTCGATCACCCGGGCGCCGGCGAAGCCGATCTGCGAGCCGCGCTCGGCGATGTGGACATCGCCCAGCATGGCGAAGGAGGCGGTGACGCCACCGGTGGTCGGGTCGGTCAGCACCACGATGTAGGGCAGCCCGGCGTCCTTGACCTGCTCGACCGCGATGATCGAGCGCGGCATCTGCATCAGCGACAGGATGCCTTCCTGCATGCGGGCGCCGCCCGACGCCGGGACCACGACCAGCGGCGCGTGCTGCATCACCGCCAGCTTCGAGGCGGCGACCAGGCCCTCGCCCACCGCCATGCCCATCGACCCGGCCATGAAGCTGAAGTCGAAGGCGGCGATGACGGTGTCGCGGCCGCCCATCTTGCCGTGGGCGACGACGATGGCGTCGCTGCGGCCGGATTTGGTCTGCGCTTCCTTCAGCCGGTCGGTGTAGCGCTTGGTGTCGCGGAACTTGAGCGGGTCGACGGTCGCCTTCGGCAGCTCGATGGTCTCGTACTTGCCGTCGTCGAACATCATGGCCAGGCGCTTGACCGGGTCCAGCCGCATATGATGGCCGCAATGCTGGCAGACGTAGAGATTCGCCTCCAGATCGCGATGGAACAGCATCGCCTCGCAGTTGGGGCACTTCGTCCACAGATTGTCCGGCGTCTCGGGCCGGGACGAGGAGACGAGGGCCCGGATCTTCGGGCGGATGTAGTTGGTCAGCCAGTTCATGGCGCGGTTTTCCGCTTTTCGGCCCCGAACGTCAAGATGAGGCCACCGTGCCATGGGCGCGGTTCCGCACCGAGATCGAAACCACGTCGCCGGTGATAGGTCTACTCGGCTTAGTCTTCAGGACGCAGCTGCCGAATCCGGCGCACGACTTTTGCCAGGGTTCCCAGACTGTCCACCCCATCCTGCGGCCCCATCGCCACCCAATGGCGCCGCACCGCCCCGTTGGAAAACTCCAGTATCTGGACGGAGTAGCCGATGCCACCCTGTTCCAACGCCACCAGCCAAAGCCCGCCGTCCTGTCCGGCCGTGATGAAACGCCGCATCGGCCCAGGTTCGACGATCACATCTGTGGCATTGAACGGCTTGCCCCTGTCCGCGATGCCCTCAAGCCCTGGTTCGTCGGCTCCCAACATCTGGCGAATCGCAGTCGGAAGTCCCGCAAGCGACGTGACTTCCCGAAGCCTATGACCCTGCCAGCGCACCACGGACGCCGCATCGGCCGGGTGTGTCGGGACCAAGGGAAGAACTGCAGACAGAGGGATGCTGACAGACGGCCCAGCATCCCGATCCCAATGCCAATCTTCCGGATTGAAGGCAGCCCCTGGAGGCGCGATCGAAATCTGCTGCACCACCTCCGTGAGCGTGGTCATGCAGCAACTCAGCTGCCATCCTCGCCGCGCAACGCCACCGGAGATCTCGACCGCCGTGGCGGTACGGGCGATCCCGCCCTGCTCGAAGGCGACGAGCCACGTGTCGCCATCATGACCGGCGGCGATGAAGCGCCGTGATGGATCCTCACTGACACCATCAGTAATGATGACGACGTCAGAAGCATTGAACGGTTTGCCCCTCTCGGCGATACCGTCCGATCCTGGCTTATCCGCGCCCAGGGCGTGACGAACCGAAACCGGAAGCGCCGCAAGCGACGTGACTTCCCGAAGCTCGTGCCCCTGCCAGGGCACGGCAGGCAGCGACGATACATCCCGGGACATAGCGCCCTGCTCCTGCATGACGGGCTTTGCCGTGCAGGCCGTGAGCCCGAAAATCAAGACAACAAGACCGATGGAAACTCTCATCACCCTGGCGCCCTCCCCCCCGGCGAGCTCTACGGTCAGGCCCGCAGAAGCAGGCCGGATGCGCAGACGCTCACCAGGAGAGCCCGCCATTGTGGCGCAATGAAGGAGGCCCGTGCTGCCCTCAGCGCGCCGCGCGGACGCCTTCGGCCAGGCGGCGGACCAGGGCCAGGGGCGAGTCGACCGTGGCGACGGTCGGCCGGCCGTCGGCGTGGAGCGAGTGCCGGATCTCCTCGACGATGGCGGAGCCGACCACCGCGGCATCGGCGATGCGGGCGATCGCCGCTGCCGCTTCCGGCGTGCGGATGCCGAAGCCGACCGCGACCGGCAGGTCGGTGTGGCGCCGCAACCGGTCGATCGCCGGCTGCACCGCCGACGCGTCGGCCGCGGCCGCGCCGGTGATGCCGGTGACCGAGACGTAGTAGATGAAGCCCGAGGTGTTGGTCAGCACCGCCGGCAGCCGCGCATCATCCGTCGTCGGCGTGGCCAGGCGGATGAAGTCCACCCCCGCCGCCAGCGCCGGCACGCACAGCTCGTCATCCTCCTCCGGCGGCAGGTCGACCACGATCAGCCCGTCCACCCCGGCCGCCTTGGCGTCGGCCAGGAAGCGTGGCACGCCATAGGAGTAGATCGGGTTGTAGTAGCCCATCAGCACCACCGGCGTGGTCGAATCGCCGGCGCGGAAGCGGCGCACCAGGTCGAGCGTCTTGGGCAGGGTCATGCCGGCGGCCAGGGCCCGCAGGCCGGCCGCCTGGATCGCCGGGCCGTCGGCCATCGGGTCGGTGAAGGGCATGCCGATCTCGATCAGGTCAGCCCCCGCCTTGGGCAGGCCTTCGAGGATCTTGAAGCTGGTCTCGGCATCCGGGTCGCCGGCGGTGACGAAGGTGACCAGGGCGGCCCGGTTTTGCGCCTTCAGCTCAGCGAAGCGCGCGGTGATGCGGGTCATCAGATCGTCACTCCGAGCGCGTCGGCCACCGTGAAGATGTCCTTGTCGCCACGGCCGCTGAGGCACATGACGAGCAGGTTGTCCTTGGGCAGGTCGGGCGCGATCCGCATCACATGCGCCAGCGCATGCGCCGATTCGAGCGCCGGGATGATGCCTTCGAGCTTGGCGCAGAGCTGGAAGGCCTCGAGGGCCTCCTTGTCGGTGACCGAGGAATAGATCACCCGGCCGACATCGTGCAGCCACGCATGCTCCGGCCCGATGCCGGGATAGTCGAGGCCGGCAGAGATCGAATGCGCCTCCTCGATCTGGCCGTCCTCGGTCTGCAGCAGGTAGGTGCGGTTGCCGTGCAGCACGCCCGGCCGCCCGCCGTTCAGCGACGCCGCATGCTTGCCGGTCTCGATGCCGTGGCCCGCGGCCTCGACGCCGTGGATCGCGATCTCCGGCATGTCGAGGAAGGGGTGGAACAGGCCGATGGCGTTGGAGCCGCCACCGACCGCGGCCACCAGCGTGTCCGGCATGCGGCCTTCGGCCTGCATGATCTGCTCACGCGTCTCGTTGCCGATCACCGACTGGAAGTCGCGCACCAGCAGCGGATAGGGGTGCGGGCCGGCGACCGTGCCGATGATGTAGAAGGTGTCGTCGACATTGGTGACCCAGTCGCGCAGCGCCTCGTTCATCGCGTCCTTCAGCGTGCGGCTGCCGGAGACGACGGGCACCACCTCGGCGCCCAGCAGCTTCATGCGGAACACGTTCGGCTTCTGCCGTTCGATATCGACCTCGCCCATGTAGATGGTGCAGGGCAGGCCGAACAGGGCGCAGACCGTGGCGGTGGCGACGCCGTGCTGCCCGGCGCCGGTCTCGGCGATGATCCGGGTCTTGCCCATGCGCCGGGCCAGCAGGATCTGGCCCATGCAGTTGTTGATCTTGTGTGCGCCGGTGTGGTTCAGCTCCTCGCGCTTGAAGTACACCCGGGCGCCGCCGAGATGCTCAGTGGTCCGCTCGGCGAAGTACAGCGGGCTGGGCCGGCCGACGTAATGCGTCAGGTAGTAGCGCAGCTCGCTGTTGAACTCGGCGTCCTTGCGCGCCGCGGCGTAGGCCTTTTCAACCTCGAGAACCAGCGGCATCAGCGTCTCGGCGACGAAACGGCCGCCATAGAGGCCGAAGCGGCCATTCTCGTCCGGACCCGTGCGATAGCTGTTCGGGCGGGGCTGGAGGGGTGCGATGTCGGTCAAGCGGCGTCGGCTCCCGGGCACGGATCGTGGCAAAATAAGGGCGAAGAGCGGTGACCTTACCGGCGACCACTCCCCACGCCAAACACTTGTCGCGAATGCCCGAAGCGCATGCAGTGCAGACCCGCGGGCGGCGCAGGTCGGCAGGCCCGGATCAGTTCGCCATCACGGCTACGGCGCGGACGGCGGCGAGGAAGCGCTCCACCCGCTCCGGCGTCTTGTGGCCGGGGCGCTCCTCGATGCTGGAGGAGACGTCGACCACGGTGGCGCCGGTGCGGGCAACCGCCTCGGCGACATTGGCCTCGGTCAGGCCGCCAGCCAGCATCCAGGGCTTGGCCCAGGTCCGGCCCGACAGGATCGACCAGTCAAAGGCCAGGCCGTTGCCGCCGGGCAATGACACCACGCCCTTCGGCGGCTTGGCGTCGAACAGCAGGCGATCGGACACGGCAGCGTAGGCCGGGATCGCGGCGAGATCCTCGACGGTCGCGATCTTGATCGCCTTCATCACCGGCATGGCCCAGCGCGCCTTGATCTCAGCCACCCGCTCCGGCGTCTCGCCGCCATGCAGCTGGATCATGTCGAGCGGCACCCGGCCGAGCACGGCCTCGAGCTCGTCATCCGCCGGGTCGACGAACAGGCCGACGCTGCGCAGCCCGGTCGGCACCATGCGCGCCAGCTCGGCGCCGAGATCCGGCGCCACTGAGCGCGGGCTGGGCGGATAGAAGTTGAAGCCGACCCAGCGGGCCCCGTGCTTCGCGGCCGCCTCCAGCACCTCGGGCGTGCGGATGCCGCAGATCTTGGTGTCGATGCTCATGGCACAGGAGTCTGGGGCGCCGCCGCCTCGGCATCAAGGGCCAGGCCAAGTTCACCGGCGATGGCACGGGCCGCGGCGGCCGGGTCAGCGGCGCCGGTGATCGGCCGGCCGATGACCAGATGGGTGGCCCCCAGCTCCATCGCCTCCTTCGGCGCCATCACCCGCTTCTGGTCGCCGACATCCGACCCGGCCGGGCGGATGCCGGGCACCATCAGCACCGAGCTGGGTTTCAGGATGCGCCGCAGCCGCACGATCTCCGTCGGGGCGCAGATGACGCCGTCGAGGCCGCTGGATTCCGCCAGCCGGGCCAGGCGCTCGACCTGGGCCGAGACCTCCATCCCCTGCCCGACCGCCTCGAGGTCGCCGACGTCGAGGCTGGTCAGCACCGTGACGCCGAGCAGCTTCGGCCGCGGCACGCCCAGCTTGTCCGCCTCGCTCCGCGCCGCTTCGGCCGCCGCCTGCATCATCGCCCGGCCGCCGGAGGCGTGGATGGTGATGTAGGTCGGGGACAGCGGCACCACCGAGCGGATGGCGCCGGCCACCGTGTTCGGGATGTCGTGCACCTTGATATCGAGAAACAGCGGCACGCCGGTGGAGCGGGCCTCCCGGACCCCCTCCGGCCCCGCGGCCATGAAGAATTCGAGGCCGAGCTTGATGCCGCCGACCGCGCCCGCGACCAAGCCGATCAGCCGCTTCGCCTCGTCAAGGGTCGGCGCGTCGATCGCGCAGAAGACGGGATTGGTGGTCATGCTCGCTCTCCTTCAGCCGCCAAGTGGCCCGCCGGCAGGTGGCCGGCCGCCCAGGACGCCAGTTCGTCCGGCCCGCGCCGACCGCGCACGCCGTCGGCCACCGCCCGGCCGATCAGCGCGCCGAACTTGAAGCCGTGGCCCGAGCAGGGGCTGACCAGCCAGGCCCGGCCGCGCCGCTCCAGCACGAAGCGGTCGTCCGGGGCGAAGATATAGCGGCAGCTGCGCGCTTCGAGAATGGCGTAACGGTCGATGTCGCGCAGCACCGGCCGCCAGCGCTCGCGGATGGCTTCGGCCTCGCCGGCGCCGACCGCCGGATCCAGGCCCGGTTCGGCCCGGCGCTTCCAGTCCCCGACCGCGAGCTTCAGCCGGGTGCCGCCGACCGGCGGGATGCCCCAATGCGCGTCGGGGAAGCCGCAATCGATGATGCCCGGCGCCCGTGCCCAGGCCTCGGCGACCTCCGCCGGCGGGTCGAGATAGACCACGACCTGGCGGTACGGGTTCAGCCGCTTGCCGATCACGTCGGGGAACAGCCCGCCGACCCAGGCGCCGGCGGCGACCACCACCGAGTCGGCCTGGAGCACCTCGCCCGATTCGAGCGTCACCGTGCCGTCGGGGTCGACCGCGCGGACCGGCGCCTGCGGCCGCAGCGCGACGCCGGCGGCGCGGCAGAGATCGACCAGGGTGGAGAGAATGCGGTCGGCGAACAGCACCCCGCCCTCGGGCATGAACAGGCCCCAGCGGATGCCGTCCGGGATCAGGAAGGGATAGCGGCGCGCCAGCTCCTCCGGCGGCACCAGCTCATAGGCGGCGCCAAGCGCGTCGAGGGGCGCGCGGCAGCCATCGGTCCAGTCGCCCTCGGCCCGGCTGAAGGCGATCGAGCCGCAATTGGCGTAGTGGCTGACGCCGGCGGCCTGCCAGACCTCGTCCCAGGCCGCGAAGGCATCGATCGCCATCCGGGTGTAGCCGGGCGAGCCGGGATAGAGGGCGCGGATCAGCCGGTGGCTGTCCCAGGAGGCGGCGAGCGGATTCGGGATCGGCCCGCGTTCCAGCAGCGTCACCGCCTCGTCCGCCCGGGCCAGATGCCACGCGGTGGCGAGCCCCATCACCCCGGCGCCGACGACGATGGTGGTCATGTGTGACGGTCCCCGCCCTCTTTCACTGTCATGCCCGGGCCTGACCCGGGCATCCGGAGACTGTCGACACCCTCTGGATTGCCGGGTCAAGCCCGGCAATGACAGAAAGGCAAGAGGCCGGGGCTAGGTGCCCTGCCCCTCCAGCGCCTCGACCGCCAGGCGGGCGGCGGCGAGGTCTTCCAGCGCCGTGCCGACCGATTTGAACAGGGTGATCTCGTCCGGCGATCCACGGCCCCGGGCCGTGCCGCGGGCGAGGTCGTGCAGGTCGGCCAGGATCGCCTCCGGCCCGATCACGCCGGCCTTGATCGGCTGCAGCAGGTCGCCGGCCTCGGCCAGGGCGCCGGCGCGGGTGTCGACGAAGATGCGGGCGCGGCGCACCGCCTCGTCGTCGCATTCCCGCATCGCCGGCAGATAGGCGCCGGCGAGGTCGAGATGGGCGCCGGGCTTCAGCCAGGCGCCATGCACGATCGGCTCGCGCGACTGGGTGGCGCAGGACACCAGGTCGGCGTCGCGCACCGCGGCTTCGAGATCGGTCACGGCGCGGACCGGCAGTCCTTCCGCCGCCAGCTGCGCCGCCAGCGCCGACGCCTGCTCCGGCCGCCGGGCCCACAGGGCGATGTCGGTCAGCGGGCGCATGGCGAGATGGGCGCGGATGAAATGCGGCGCCAGCGTGCCGGCGCCGACCATCACCATGCGCGCCGCATCCGGCCGGGCCAGGTAGTCGGCGGCCAGGGCCGAAGCCGCGGCGGTGCGGCGGTTGGTCAGGGTCGGCCCGTCCATGATCGCGCGCGGCACCCCGGTGGCGCCGTCGAGCAGCAGGTAGGAGCCGACGATGAAGGGCAGGTCGCGGGCCGGGTTGCCCGGCATCAGCGACACCAGCTTGATGCCGATCGCCTGTTCCCGCTCCCAGGCCGGCATGATCAGCAGGGTGGCGTCACCGGCCGCGGTCGGCACGGTGTGGTGGTGGCGCAGCGGCGCCTCGACCTCGCGGCGGAAGGCGTCGCGCAGCGCCTCGATCAGGGCACGCGTGTCGAGCGCCCGATCGAGGGCAGCGGCATCGATGGAGCGCATCAGGTCAAAGACCGTTTGATAATGCTACTGGCATGGCCGCCTGATGGTGGTTTCTGCGCTTCCGGTGCTCACGGACCCAAACGTCCGCTGCGCTCCGGTTCTCGAAACCCCCACCATTCGACTCATGCCAGCGCATTCTCAAACGGCCTTTCAGCGGGTCTGGCTGGTGGGCAGGGCCGGGCGTGCCGCGTCGGCGGCGTTGCGGTTGGCGAAGGCGGAGCCGCCGGTCTTCTGCCGCGCCTTCATCCCTTCCAGATCCTTCTGGGTCGCGGCCAGCCGGCTTTCCAGCCGCCGCATGCGGAAGCCGGAGGCGAAGCGGCCGAACCACAGGGCCAGGGCGCCGATCAGCATGCCGAACAGCAGCGGCAGCAGCGCCACCAGATACAGCGGCGCGTCGATCCGGAACGGCAGCGGCCAGAGGCCGAGCGTCGCCATCTCGCGGTTGCTGATCGCGAAAGACAGCAGCAGCAGGGCGAAGGGAATGGTGACGATCCAGGCGATGTAGCGCACGGGTTTAGCCCTCGCGGTGGGTCGGGCCCGAACCCTCGGGCCCATCAGTCATCCGTATTCAGGCGTTCGCGGAGCTGCTTGCCCGTCTTGAAGAACGGCACCAGCTTCTCCGCCACGTCGACCGCCACGCCGGTGCGCGGGTTGCGCCCCATCCTGGCGTCACGGCGCTTGACCGAGAAGGCGCCGAAACCCCGGAGCTCGACCCGCTGGCCCTCGGCCAGCGCCTCGGTGATCCGGTCGAAGATGGTCGTGACGATGCGCTCGACGTCGCGTTGATAGAGATGCGGATTGCGCTCCGCAAGCCGCATGATGAGCTCGGACTTGGTCATGTCCCCCGAATCCCTGTCCGCCGCCTTGTTGTCGACGCGGTCGTTGCGTCGCCGCTGCCCCGAACTGACGGCAAGCGGCGATGGTGCCAGCACGGCCGGCCGAAGGCAAGGACAAGTCCCTCTGCAAAAAGGGAATTCCGGGAATTCGAGGCCTGATCGGCGTCAGCCCGCGGCGCGGATCTCGCCGACCGGTCGCCGGCCCCCGCGCCGGACCATCACCACGGTCGCCGCCAGACCGCACAGCGCCGCGAAAGACAGCCAGACGCCGGGCATCGCCGGGTTTCCAGTGGCATGGATCAGCCAGGTGCACAGCGCCGGGGTGAAGCCGCCGAAGGTCGCGGTCGCCAGGCTGTAGGCCAGCGAGAATCCCGTGGTGCGCACCTCCTCCGGCATGATCTCGGTCAGGAACGGGATCATGGCGCCGTTGTAGCTGCCGTAGAGGAAGGACAGCCACAGCTCGACCGCGAGCAGGCGGTCGAAGGACGGCGCCGACACCAGCCACTGCATCGCGGGATAGGCGGTGAGCAGGGTGAGCACGGTGCACACCACCAGGATCGGGGTGCGGCCGATGCGGTCCGACAGCGCGCCGGCGAGCGGCAGCCAGATCAGGTTGGTGATGCCGACGCACAGCGTCACCACCAGGCTGTCGATGCCGGCGAGATGCAGCGCCTGGCTGCCGAAGGTCGGGGTGTAGGCGGTGATCAGGTAGAAGCTGACCGTGGTCATCGTCACCAGCAGCATGCCGAGCAGGACGATGCCCCAGTTGTCGGCCACGGAGCGCAGGATCTGCGCCGCGCTGGGGTGGTGGGTGCGCGCCTTGAAGGCCTCGGTCTCCTCCAGCGAACGGCGCAGCAGGAAGATCAGCGGCACGATCATGCAGCCGACCAGCAGCGGCAGGCGCCAGCCCCAGAGAGCGATCGATTCCGGCGGAAGCACCGCGCTCATCAGCACGCCGAGCGAGGCGGCGACGATCACCGCCACCTGCTGGCTGCCGGATTGCCAGGCGGTGTAGAAGCCCTTGTTCCCCGGCGTCGCGATCTCGGCCAGGTAGACCGAGACGCCGCCGAGTTCGACCCCCGCCGAGAAGCCCTGCAGCAGCCGGCCCAGCACGATCAGCACCGGCGCCAGCACGCCTAGCGTCTCGTACCCCGGCAGCAGGCCGATGGTCAGGGTGCCGACCGCCATCAGCCCGAGCGTCAGCAGCAGGCCGGCGCGGCGGCCGTGTCGGTCGATATAGGCGCCGAGTACCAGGGCGCCGAGCGGACGCATCAGGAAGCCGGCGCCGAAGGTGCCGAGCGACAGCATCAGCGAGGCGAAGTCGTTGCCGGTCGGGAAGAACACCTTGGCGATGTAGGTGGCGTAGTAGCCGTAGACCATGAAGTCGTACATCTCCAGGAAGTTGCCGCTGGAGACGCGGAGGACGGCCATGGCCTGGGATCGGGATGTCGCCGCTGCACGCACGATGGGGCCTCTCTGGATCAGAACCGACGCTGCTTTCCCCCTGCCCTGTCCCTCGTCCTCCGCCGGTCGGTTGTCAATGGCCCGATATGTCCGGCGGACCGGTCCGGTGCGTGGCCCCTGGCTTTTCAGATACCCAAATTTCCGCCATTCCCACGAAAGCGGGGATCTCCTCGTGGCTCGACCGGAAAGGAGATTCCCGCTTTCGCGGGAATGACGGCCGAGAAAAAGGCGGAACCAAAAGAAAAGGCCCGCCTCCTTTCGGAGGCGGGCCCTGCACCGGCCGTGTGGCAGGTGCTTACTTCTCTTCGGTCGTGTTCTCGCGGGCCCGGCGCAGAGCGGCGCCGAGGATGTCGCCCAGCGAGGCGCCCGAATCGGACGAACCGTATTCCGCCATCGCCTTCTTCTCCTCCTCGACCTCTTTGGCCTTGATGGAGAGCGAGACCTTGCGGGTGGCGCGGTCGACCTGGATCACCTTGGCGTCGATCTTGTCGCCGACGGCGAAGCGGTCCGGGCGCTGCTCCGACCGGTCGCGCGACAGGTCGGACTTGCGGATGAACCCGACCAGGCCTTCGCCGACCGAGACCTCGACACCGCCGTCGTTCACTTCCGTGACCGTGCCGGTGACGACTTCACCCTTGCGCAGGCCGCCGGTGGGGGCGGACGCAGCCTTCTCGAAGGTGTCCTCGGTGAGCTGCTTCATGCCGAGGCTGATGCGCTCCTTCTCGACATCGACGTCGAGGACCTTGACCTTGACCTGGTCGGCCTTCTTGAACTCCTGGATCGCCTCTTCGCCGGAACGGTCCCAGGCGATGTCGGAGAGGTGAACCATGCCGTCGATCTCGCCCGGCAGGCCGACGAACAGACCGAATTCGGTGATGTTCTTGACCTCGCCTTCGAGCTCCGTGCCCGCCGGGTACTTCTCGGCGAACACTTCCCACGGGTTCGGCAGGCACTGCTTCAGCCCGAGGCTGATGCGGCGCTTCACCGGATCGACGTCGAGCACCATCACCTCGACCTCCTGGGAGGTGGAGACGATCTTGCCCGGATGGACGTTCTTCTTGGTCCAGCTCATCTCCGAGACATGGACCAGGCCTTCGATGCCCGGCTCCAGCTCGACGAAGGCGCCGTAGTCGGTGATGTTGGTCACGCGGCCGCGGAAACGGGCGCCCGCCGGGTACTTGGCGACCACACCCTCCCACGGATCGGCCTCGAGCTGCTTCATGCCGAGGCTGATGCGCTGGGTCTCCGGGTTGAAGCGGACGACCTGGACCTTGACGGCCTGGCCGATCTGCAGCGCCTCGGACGGATGGTTGATGCGGCGCCACGCGATGTCGGTGACGTGCAGCAGGCCATCGACGCCGCCGAGATCGACGAAGGCGCCGTAGTCGGTGATGTTCTTGACCACGCCCTCGAGGATCTGGCCTTCCTTGAGGTTGGCGACCAGCTCGGAGCGGGCCTCGGCGCGGCTCTCTTCGAGCACGGCGCGGCGCGACACCACGATGTTGCCGCGCGAGCGGTCCATCTTGAGGATCTGGAACGGCTGCGGCGTGCCCATCAGCGGGCTGATGTCGCGCACCGGCCGGATGTCGACCTGGCTGCCCGGCAGGAAGGCGACGGCGCCGTTCAGGTCGACGGTGAAGCCGCCCTTGACCTTGCCGAAGATGATGCCGGTGACGCGAAGCTGGTCGGTGAACGACTTCTCGAGCGCGGTCCAGGACTCTTCGCGCTTGGCCTTCTCGCGGGACAGGACGGCTTCGCCGTTCTTGTCTTCCATCCGCTCGATGAACACCTCGACGGTGTCACCGGGGACAAGCTCGACGACCTGGCCGGGAACGGCGAATTCCTTGAGCGCCACGCGCCCCTCGGACTTCAGCCCAACATCGATCAGCACCATGTCGTTGTCGACCGAGATCACCCGGCCCTTGACGACGGTACCTTCGAAGCTCTCGGACTGGCCGAGCGACTCTTCGAGAAGGGCGGCGAAGCTTTCCTTCTCGACCGATTTGACGGCGGCGGAACTGGTAGCCATGAAAACTCCCGTTAGAGACGAACCGGTCGTCGCGCCGGCGGGTCGTCCCGCCTGGGAGAGCGCGATGGCCGGGCCGGGCCCAATGCCCGAATCTCCATCATCTGTGGTCCGTGACGGCCCGAGGCTCAGGTGGCGGTGCGCGGAGGGCCGATCCGGCGGGACACGAAAGCCAGAGCCTGGTCGAACACCTGGTCCGCCGTCAGCTGGCTAGTATCCAACAGAAAAGCGTCGCTCGCCGGGACCAATGGGGCCACGGCACGGCGACGGTCGCGCTCGTCTCTCTGTCTCAGGTCGTCAAAGACCTCGGTGTATATAGCCTCGTGGCCGCGCTGTAGCAACTCCTTCCACCGGCGCTCGGCGCGGGTCTCCAGAGTCGCGGTGACGAAGACCTTGGCCGGGGCGTCGGGGCAGATCACCGTGCCGATGTCGCGGCCATCCAGCACCGCCCCCGGCTTGCGGCCGGCGAAGGCGCGCTGGAAGTCGAGCAGCGCGGTGCGCACCCCCGGAATCGCCGAGACCCGGCTGGCCGCCTGGGCCGCGGCGTCGCCGCGCAGATCCTGGTCGCCGAGCGCGCCGAGGTCGAGCGCCAGCACCGCGGCGAGGCCGGCGATCGGATCCTCCGGATCGCCGCCGGCGCGCAGCACGGCAAGGCCGACGGCGCGGTACAAAAGGCCGGTGTCGAGATGGTCGAAGCCGTAGGCGTCGGCGAGGCGGCGGGCCAGAGTGCCCTTGCCGGAAGCGGCGGTGCCGTCGATCGCGATCACGGTCATGCTGCCTCGCGGCGGGCGCAAAGCCCGGTCGCCGGCGCGGCGAGGCCGGGCCTCAGGAAGCGGTGCGGGATCGTGAGTTGCAAGAAGCCTTCCCCAAATCGGCCCCGCCGGAAGCGGGGCGAGAACGGTCGAACCGCGGGCTGATAGCATGGATGCGGCGGGGGCGGAACGGCAGCCGGGCGTTTTCGCAGGCGTTTTGTTTTTGACAGGGCCGCGCTGCCATGGCAGATGGCGCCCTCTAATCCTGACATGATCCGAGGAGGCTCGGCGTGGCGAAGCCTGAATGGGGCGCCAAGCGCATCTGCCACAATTGCGGGGCCCGCTACTACGACTTGCAGCGTGACCCGATTATCTGCCCGAAATGCGGCACCGAGTTCGACCCGGAGGCCTTCCTGAAGTCGCGCCGTTCGCGGTCCGCGATCGTTGACGAGCCACCGGTGAAGGCCCGCGCGGTCGTCGCCGATGAGGACGCCGATCCGTTGGAGGAGGAGTCCGAAGAGGACGAGACCACCGAGGAGATCGTCGAAGAGGTCGAGGTGATCGAAGGCGGCGAGCTCGACGAGGGGCTGGGCGAGGAGGATGGTGAGCCTGTCCCCGCCAAGGAGAAGGCGCCGGCCGACGAGTTCGATCCCGAAGAGGAAATCGTCGAGGAAGACGATGCCCTGATCGAGGATGTCGACGACCTCGGCGAGGAGGATGTCGACGTCGAAATCGAGGATGACGGCGAAGAACGGAACCGCTGATCGATTTCTTGAAAATACCTCTTGCATAGGCGGGGCGGATGAATAAGATCCGCCCCCGCCGACCTACCCCGGCCGAACACGCCGGAAGACGTCGACCCAGAGTTTCGGGGCCATAGCTCAGCTGGGAGAGCGCTACAATGGCATTGTAGAGGTCAGCGGTTCGATCCCGCTTGGCTCCACCAAGACAGAAAAAGGCTCAGCCGGAAGCGGCTGGGCCCTTTTCCTTTCCGGCTCGGTGCGGTGTCAGAAGCGGGCGCAATTCGGGCATCGTCGTCGACTTGGCGCGATGGACGCGACACACGCATCGATAGCCCGGACATGCCCTGCCAAGTGCTCCGGTCCGATCTTTGCGCACCGTCGTCTTGTGCCCCTTCGAGTGCCCGACGAGGCCCGCGATCTCGCAGACCGGGCCATCGCGGCACCGGGCGAGCTTCGCTTCGTATCAGTTCATCGGCTCCTCCGTTGATGAAGGCGCCTCCCCCGGACCCGACACGGTGGGAGCTATCGGCTTGCGCCGACGTCGGGTCTCCAGACGGTCCCCGCCACGGGCCGGCATCCGCTACCGGCTGGTTCCGTGAACGTCGCGATGGGAGACGGGTCCGAGAGGCGTCCTTCCTGGTATGCGCTCCGGTTGCGCATGCGACCGAGACGCCGCCCGGCGAGGGCGGGAGGGAGCGAAGGCAAGGGAGCAGAGGGCCGGAGGGGATTCACCCGCCCCGGACGCGAAGCGTCCGGGGCGCAGCGTTGCAGGCCTCGGCCGAAACCTGGGGAGACCGGCCCGGCGCCGGCGGCAACGCCGCCGCTCGCCCCTTGCCGGCGCGGGAACCTGGGTTCCCCTGGGCCCGCGTCCGCGGGCTCGTGGTGATGCGAGAGGGATCGGTTTCACCCCGCAGGGGACGAGATCCGCGACTGCGGAGCTCGGCGGAGCGCAGCGCAGGAGAGCCCGGGCCGGAGGCCTCGCCCCGTCACGTTCACCAACAGCCTCGGCATCGACGCTTCACAGAGCCATGATTCCGCAGACGCGGGACGATTGAGGGGGCCAGCCACCCTCTGCGCAAGGGTCCGCGGCCTCACGGCCGCCAGGGCACCGGGCCTCCTCAGGTTTCGGCCGCGTCCGCGGCCTGCAACGCTCCGCTGCGCTTCGCCCCTTCGCAAGCGACGGGCTGGGCGATCCCCCTCCCGCCGCCCTGCCCTTGCGCCTTCACCCCCGCGCCTCGCCGACGGGGCGTCTTCGGTCGCATGCGCAACCGAAGCAGGATGAAGGACGTGAAACAGATCCCGTTGGACAAGCTGCAGGCATCGACGCCCGCCGAGCGCAAGCATGGCGTCATCGTGGTCCACGAGCGGCCGGACGGCAGCTACGGCGTCGTCATCGGCAAGCGCTGCCTCAGGCTGCTACAAGAGCTTCACGGACGCGACCTGATCCCAGCCGACACCCCGGTTCAGTGCCTGGTCCTGGACGAAGGCGGGGATCGGTGACCGGTGTCCGGCCAGAAGTCCGCCACTCCGAGCTGTCGTTCGGACGTGGCCGGAGCGCGCCATAAGGAGACGCCATGCCAGCGCTCCGAATCCGGACATCGGTTTGAGCAGCACAATCCGGCTCCTTCTTCCCAGTCCGAGGAGACCGAAGTGCCAGAAACCGGCCATTGTGGTCGACTCTCCGAGGCGGACTTCGCCGACTTTGATCCGAACCAGCTGGCTGCAAACACCGCAGGGCGACCGCCAGCGGGAGATACCGATATCGCCAGAGGGGGAAGCTGGATAACACCATGCCGTGGCCCTCGCTCCCAGCCGCGCCGATGCAACGCGCGTCTTGTACTCCAACATCAGGATCGCCTGGTGGCATCAACTACGGTGCGCGATCCAACGCTGGCTCGATGAGACGGATCGTCAGAACGATCTGCCTCTCAATGGCGACCGGGTCGCCGGTCTCCCTCAGCCGCCAATAGCTCCATGTCGCGTTGACCAGGGTGTAGATGCTGATGCCGAGGTCGAAGAGCCGCTCGTCGTCCCAGCTCGTGCCCAGCCGGCGAAGAAGACGCACGTAGTTCGACGCGAAGAGCTGCGAATGCGCGCGGGCGATCCGGAGCAGGTCTTCATAGTAGTAGGATGCATCAACGATGGTGCGATCGAGGCCGATGCCGAGTTGGTAGGTCCAGGTCTCGCGAATGAGATCGGCAAGCTGCGCCCGCCAGCCTGCCCTATCGATCCTCTCCGATCCCGCTTCGAGGAAGCCGCGCACCTGGGCCAGCTTCTCCTCGTAGATCTCGGCGATGATCGCTTCCTTGTTGGGAAAATAATCATAGACAGAGCCGATTTTGATCCCTGCCTGCTCCGCAATGGCATTGGTCGTTATCGCCCGGATGCCCCTTTCGCGCATGACGTCGTGCGCCGCCTCCATGATCGCCGCCTTGATCTTGCGCGATCGAGCCTGGACCGGCCTGCGCTTCGCCGTCGCTCCCGTCTTTCCGGGCGTGAAACTTGTCATTCCGGCCACCCTCTTCTTTCTTTGGCAAGAAAATTGCATCCAATTCGCATGGCCATCACCGGCTCTTGCGCACCGCCTCAATCCGAGTAATTATTCGGATATAGGCCGCGCGATCCATCTGCCCAATGGCGGCCGCACAATCACTCTTTTCATAACGAACAGGGAGATTTCGGTGCTGAACCGTCGGCAATTCGCGCTCGCCTCCGCGGCCTCCGTCGGCGCCCTCGCGCTGGGAAGGTCGGGATCGTCTTTCGCCCAGACCGAAAAGGTGGCGCGATTCCGCCTGATTATCGATCCGGAAGGCCTCTATAATGTGCAGAGTATTTCCCTGGCCGTGAGCAGCGTTCTCGGCAACTACCTGCTGGAGTCGCTGGTCTATCTCGACGAGAAAGGGGTGGCCCGGCCCTGGCTCGCCGAATCCTGGCAGGCGGACGCCGAAGGCCGCACCATCACCTTCAAGCTCAAGAGCGGCAAGACCTTCCACGATGGCACCCCGTTCGACGCGGCGGCCGTGAAGTTCCATTTCGACACGATCCTCGATCCGAACAGCGCCTCCCCCTCCAAGGGTATCGTCGGGCCCCTGGAGAAGGTCGACGCCCCGGACGGCGACACCGTTGTCTTCCATTTCACCCGGCCCTTCGCGCCCTTCGTCAACCTGCTCGGCCAGTCCTATTTCGGCTTCAACTCCCCGACTGCGGTGAAGGCCGCGGGGCAGGCCTACGCCCGCCATCCGGTTGGGACCGGGCCCTTCATGTTCGACAGCTGGACCCCCGGCACGCGCATCGAGCTGGTCCGCAACCCGAACTTCAAGCAGTACCGCCCGGATGCGGCCAATCAGGGCCTGCCCTATCTCGACCGGGTCGTCCTCAACGTTATGGCCGAGGAAGGCGTGGTGACATCGGCCCTGCAGACCGGCGAGCTCGACGCCGCGCAGCTGACGGCGGACGCGGTCCGGCCGCTCGCCGACGATCCGCAATTCACCGTCATCAACGACAAGAACGCCAAGAACCTGATGTTCATGGAGTTCGACTACAAGAAGGCCCCGTTCAGCGACAGGGCCTTCCGCGATGCGATCAGCCACGCGGTCGATCGCGAGGCCGTCCTGGCTGCGGCCTTCGGCGGCAACGGCATGATCGCGCTCGGTCCGCTGTCGCGCGGCATCCCGGGCTATGACGACACCGTCGCCCAGAAATACGGCACCCCCTATGACCCGGACAAAGCCAAGGCTCTCCTCGACGCCGCCGGCTGGAAGGACGATGGCGGGGTGCGCGCGAAGGACGGTGTCCCGGCCAAGTTCACCATCCGCAGCTATGCCGACAGCACGACGGAACGGGCGCTCGCGGTCATCCAGGCCAATCTCGGCGATATCGGCATCCAGGTCGATGTCGGCACGGCGGATTGGGGCACCTTCTATCCCGGCCTGCTGAAGCCGGATTGGGACATGGACCTCAACCGTTGGACCTGGTCCGACCCGAGCGTCATGTCGCAGCTGTTCCGGTCCCCCGGCCATCGCCAGCTGCTGCCGCCGAACCCGTCGATCGACGATGCCCTGGTCGCCGCCGACACCGCCCTCGATACGACCAAGCGCATGCAGTTCGTCAGCGACGCGCAGAAGGCCGTACTGGAGGATCGGATGATCCTGCCTCTGCTCACCGACTGGCCGATGACGGTGACCCGCGCGGTGCTGCAGGACTACCGCCTCGACTATCTCGGCTATGTCTATGCCGCCGACCTCAAGGTCGCGGAATAGAGAGCGATGGGCCGGTATGTCCTGAAACGCCTGCTGCTTCTGGTCCCGGTGGTGATCGGCATCCTGCTGATCACTTTTCTGATGAAGGCCCTGATCCCGACCGACGCCGCCACGGCGATATATCAAGGCCAGCTCTCGGAACAGGACGCAGCGCAGGCCATCGCCGCGCTGCGGGCGAAATATCACCTGGACCTGCCCTGGTACCAGCAGTTCGTCCTCTATGTCGGCGATCTCGCGCATGGCGATCTCGGGGAGTCGATCCGTCTACGCAAGCCGGTGATCGACGAGATCGGCTACCGCTACGTCAACACCATCCTGCTCACCGGCGCGGCGCTCGCGATCGCGCTGATCGTCGGCCTCGCGACCGGCATCCTCGCCGCCGCCCGGCGCAACACCTGGCTGGACGTAACCGCGACGACGATCGGGCTGTTCGGCATCTCGATGCCGGCCTTCTTCTTCGGGCTGCTGCTGATCCTCCTCTGCTCGGTCTGGCTCAGGCTCCTGCCCGTGGTCCCCCACGGTCCGCTGGCGATCGTGCTGCCCGCTATCGCGCTCGGCCTGATCGAGGCGGCCCCGCTGTCGCGGGTGGCGAGAAGCAGCATGATCGACGTGCTGAGGCGGGACTACATCCTGGCGGCGCGGGCGCGCGGGGCCAGCGAGACCACGCTGATCCTGCGCCATGCCCTGCCGAACGCCCTGATCGTGGTGCTGACGGTCGTGGGGCTGCAGATCGGCAACCTCCTGGGAGGCGCCTTCATCGTCGAGACCATCTTCAGCTGGCACGGCATCGGCGAACTGGCGGTCAACGCGATACAGTGGCGGGATTTCGCGCTGACGCAGTCGATCATCCTGATCAGCGCGGTCACCTACCTCGTGATCAACCTCGCCGCCGACATCCTCTACGCCTGGCTGGACCCGCGTGTGGAGCTCGTGTCGTGACCGAGACGGTGCTCGAGGAACCGGTCTTCAAGGCCGAGCCGCGCTGGCGGCAACTGCGCGGGCGGCTCCTCCGCAATCCCTCGGCCGTGGCCGGCGGCGCAGTTCTGCTCATCCTGATCCTTCTCGCGGCCTTCGCCCCGCTGATCGCCCCCTACGACCCGTTCAAGATCAGCCCTGCCCAGCGCCTGATGCCCCCGGGGACGTTGCATTGGTTCGGCACCGACGAGGTCGGCCGCGACCTCCTGAGCCGGATCATCCACGGCACCCGCTACTTCCTTCTGATCTGCGCCGTCACCGCATCGATCTCCGCCTCCATCGGCACCGTGCTCGGCCTCGTCGCCGGCGCGGGGTCGGCGCTGACGGACGGGATCATCATGCGGATGATCGATGTGCTCCTGGCCTTTCCCTACATCCTGATGGTGCTGGTGGTGGTCGCCATCCTCGGGCCGAGCCTGTGGACCGGCATGGCGGCGGTCGGAATCGCCGGTATCCCCGGATACGCCCGGCTCGTGCGCAGCACGGTGCTGACGGTGAAGTCCGAGGACTATGTCGTCAGCGTCCGGGCGCTGGGGGCCAGCGAGGCGGAGATCCTGTTCCGCACCGTGCTGCCGAACGTGCTGTCGCCGCTGATCGTCTATCTCTCCTTCGCGACGCCGCTGGCGGCGCTGCTCGCCTCGGCGCTGTCCTTCGCCGGTCTCGGCACCCAGCCGCCGGCCCCCGAATGGGGCGCCATGCTCGTCAACTCCCGCACCTACCTGTTCTCCGCCTGGTGGGCCGTGGCCGCCCCCGGCACCGCGCTGTTCATCTCGATCTTCGGCATGAACATCCTGGGCAACGGGCTGCGCGACGTGCTCGACCCGAGGAGCTGAGGCCATGACGACGCCTTCGCCCCTGCACGACGCGCCGCTTCTCGACATCCGCGACCTGCGCACCCAGTTCGGCTTCGGGCCCGCCACCGTCAACGCGGTGCAGGGCGTGGACCTGCGGATCGCGCCCGGGGAAATCGTCGGGCTGGTCGGCGAGTCCGGCTCCGGCAAATCCGTGCTGGCCCTCTCCATCATGCGGCTCATCCAGAAGCCCGGCCGGATCGCCGGAGGGAAGATCCTGTTCGACGGGCGCGACGTGCTCGCCATGTCGGCCCGCGACCTCGGCCGCTGGCGCGGACGCGATATCGGCATCATCTTCCAGCAGCCCCAGGGCTGCCTGAACCCGGTGCGCCGCATCGGCTGGCAGGTCGCCGAGCCGCTGCGCCAACAGGAGCGCCTGAGCCGGAAAGGCGCGTGGGACGGCGCCGTCGCCCTGCTCCGCTCGGTCGGCATCCCAGCGCCGGAGCAGAAGGCGCTCGCCTATCCGCACCAGCTCTCGGGCGGCCAGGCCCAGCGCGTCATGATCGCAATCGCGCTGGCGCTCAGGCCGCGGCTGCTGATCGCCGACGAGCCGACGACGGCGCTGGATGTGACCATCCAGGCCCAGATCCTGGAGCTACTGCGCGACAGCTGCCGCCACGCCGGCACATCGCTTCTGCTGGTGACGCACGATCTCGGCGTCGTCGCGAGGCTCGCCGACCGGGTGGCGGTCATGTATGCCGGGCGGATCGTGGAGGATGGCCCGGTCGCGACGATGCTGGACCACCCGGCCCATCCCTACGCGCGCGGCCTGCTGCGGGCCGCGCCGCGGCTCGGGCAGTCGGTCGGCGAGCGGCTGCAGGACATTCCGGGCGGCATCCCGGATCTCAGCCGCCCCACGGCGGGCTGCGCCTTCGCGCCGCGCTGTGGCCGCCGCGCCAGCCTCGCTCTCGCGCGCTGCCGCGAGGAGATGCCGCCGCTCGACCCGGTGGCTCCGGGCCATCGGCTGCGATGCTGGGCGGCGCCGGATGCGACGGGAGACGGACCGTGAGCATTCCACCCCTCCTCCAGGTCGACGGCCTGCATGTCCGCTATCCCGTCCGGAAGGGCCTGTTCGGCGGCGTCGTGGGGACCATCAACGCCGTCGATGGCGTGAGCCTGACGCTGGCCCGCGCCGAGACGCTGGCGCTGGTCGGGGAATCCGGCTGCGGCAAGAGCACGCTGGGTCGGACCGTGATCGCCCTGCAGCGGCCGAGCGCAGGCACGGTCCTGTTCCGCAACCAGGACCTCTTCGCCCTGTCGCCGGACCAGCTCAAGCGGCAGCGGCGCCATGCCCAGCTCATCTTCCAGAACCCCAGGACCTGCTTCGATCCACGCCGCACGGTCGGCGCCTCGGTCAGGATGGCTCTCGACATCCAGGAGATGCTGGATCGGCATGAGCGGGACGAGGCCGTGGCCGACATCTTTCACAAGGTCGGGCTGAGGCCCGAGCACCGCTTCCGCTTCCCGCACGAGCTCTCGGGCGGCCAGCTGCAGCGGATCGGCATCGCCCGTGCGCTGATCCTGAAGCCCAGCCTCATCGTCTGCGACGAGCCGGTCTCGGCGCTCGACGTCTCCGTGCAGGCGCAGATCCTGAACCTGCTGCGCGACCTGCGGGCCGAATTCGAGCTGGCGCTGCTGTTCGTGTCCCACAATCTCGCCGTGGTCGAGTACATCGCCGACCGCGTCGCGGTCATGTACTACGGCCGCATCGTGGAGATGGCCCCGGCGAAGCAGCTGTTCCGGGCCCCTCGCCACCCTTACACCAAGGCGCTGCTCGCCGCCGTCCCGTCGCTCGACCTCGCCCGCCGCGACGACCCGGTACCACGGCTCGGCGACCCGCCCGATCCGGCCCGCCTTCCCAGCGGCTGCCGCTTCCGCAATCGCTGCCCGATCGCCCTCCCCCGCTGTTCCGAGCACGAGCCAGCGCTGGCCGGCGTCGATGACGGGCATGCCGTCGCCTGCTGGGCGGCGGAGGGCGCGGCCGTCCCGAAGCGCGCCCTGGCAGGCGGCTGAACCACACTCCGGAAGAAGCGAAAGAGAGACCGTGTCATGACCGAATGGCTCGATGCCGCGCTCGCCTATGCCGGCCGCTGGATGGACTATCAGATGAAGGCGGCCGAGCAGCCCGGCTGCGTTGTCGCGGTGGCAAAAGGCGGGACTGTCTTGTGGGAGCGCGCCTTCGGCGTCGCCGACCTCAGGACCGGCGAGGCGCTGACCGCGGCCCACCGCTTCCGCGTCGCCTCCCACTCCAAGACCTTCACCGCCGCCGGAATCATGAAGCTGCATGAGGCCGGTTGCCTCCATCTGGACGACAGGATCGGGACCCATGTGCCGGGCCTGCATGCGCTGGTGGCGGAGACCACCATCGCCCAGCTGCTCGCCCATGCCTCCGGGACGATGCGCGACGGGACCCGGTCCCCGCACTGGCAGGTCCGCGCCCCCTTCTTCGACGAGGCGGCGCTTCGGGCCGAGCTTGCGCGTCCGCTCGCCATAGACGCCAACAGCCGCTTCAAATACTCCAATCTCGGCTTCGGCCTCCTGGGCCTCGCCATCGAGGCGATCACGGGCGAACCTTACGCGCGCTGGATCACGCGCGAGGTCGTCGGGGCCTCGGAGCTGGCGAGCACTGCCCCGGACATGCCTCTCGCAGCCGGCACGCCCCTGGCGGCGGGGCATAGCGGCCGCATGCCCTTCGGCCGAGGCGCGATCACCGGCGACCAGCCCACCTTCGCCCTTGCCGCGGCGACCGGCTTCGTCAGCACGGCCGGGGACCTCGCCCGCTTCTTCGCCAGCCTCGACCCGGCAGCCGGGTCGAGCGTGCTTTCGGTCGCCAGCCGGCGCGAGATGACGCGCCCCCATTGGGAGGTGCCGCATCAGTCGGAGTCCCGGCATTACGGGCTGGGCACCACGATCGGCCGGGTCGACGGCCATGTGCTGGTCGGCCATGGCGGCGCCTTCCCCGGCTTCATCAGCCGCTCGGCTATGGTGCCGGACTGGGGCATCGGCCTCTCCGTCCTCACCAACGCCATCGACGGCCCGGCCCATGCCTGGCTGGACGGGATCGTCTCGATCCTTCACCGGTTCGCCGGCCATGGGGCTCCATCACCCGCGGTCGCCGGCTGGGCCGGGCGCTGGTGGAGTCTCTGGCGCGCCATCGACCTCGTCCCGATGGGCGACCTGGTGCTGGCCGCCGATCCCGCGGGGCTCAAGCCCTTCGCCGACGCCACGGAGATCGAGGCCACCGGGCCGGACCGGGGCCGCATCACGCTCGCCAACGGCTTTGCCAGCCATGGCGAGACCGTCGAGCGCGGTTTCGATGCCTCGGGCACGGCCGGCCGCCTGTTCCTCGGCGGCAGCGAATGGGTGGCCGATCCGAAGGATCTCGCCGTGTCCTACCAGAAGCCCGTCTAGCCCCGGCGCACGAGATCCCGTCAACGGGCCGCGGCACAGGCCCATCCGCTCGAACCCTGGTTTCCCCGTCTGCAAAGGCCCCGACATGCCGGTCATCAACCGCATCGACAGCTACAAGGACGAACTGACCGCCATCCGGCGGGATCTGCACCAGCATCCGGAGATCGGCTTCGAGGAGGTCCGCACCTCCGGCATCGTCGCCGCAAAGCTGGAGGCCTGGGGCATCGAGGTGCATCGCGGCCTGGGCATGACCGGGGTCGTCGGCGTGATCGAAGGCCGCCGCGGGCCGGGCCGCGCCGTCGGGTTGCGGGCCGATATGGACGCCTTGCCGATGGAGGAGCGCACCAATCTGACCTACGCCTCGAAGATCCCCGGGCGCTTCCACGGCTGCGGCCATGACGGTCACACGACGATGCTGCTGGGGGCCGCGCGCTACCTGGCCGAGACTCGCGACTTCGCCGGCACCGCCGTCCTGATCTTCCAGCCGGGCGAGGAAGGCTGCGGCGGCGCCCGCGCGATGCTGGCCGACGGGCTGTTCCGGCGCTTCCCCTGCGACGAGATCTACGGCCTCCACAACGCGCCCGCCGATGAGCCCTATCGCATCGGCATCAAGCCTGGACCAGCCATGGCGGGCGCCGATTTCTTCGACTTCCGGATCCGCGGGCGCGGCAGCCATGGCGCCATGCCCGAGCATTCGCGCGACCCGATCATCGTCGCCACCGCGCTGGTTCAGTCGCTGCAATCGGTCGTCAGCCGCAACGTCAGTCCGCTCAAGCAGGCCGTGCTTTCGGTCACCCAGATCCACGCGGGCAGCGCCTACAACATCGTGCCGGAGGAGGCCGTCGTCTCCGGCACGGTCCGGTTCCTGGACCGGGAGGTCAATGAGCTCGTGCGCCAGCGGATGCGCGCCATCGCGGCGGGCACCGCCGCCGCCTTCGAGGTCGAGATCGAATGCGACATTCGCAACGTGTTCGACGTCCTGGTGAATACCGAAGATCTGGTCGAGGGCTATCTCGAAGCGGCCCGCGACATCGTCGGGCCGGACCAAGCCTATCTGAAGACGGCGCCGGTGATGGGCAGCGAGGACTTTGCCGACATGCTGCACGCGACGCCGGGCGTCTACTGCACCATCGGCCATGCGGGTTCGGTGCCGGTGCACAATTCCGGCTTCGTGCTGGATGACGGCATCCTGCCGGTCGGCGCGAGCCTGCTGGCGCGAATCGTGGAGAGACGCCTCGCCGCGGCATGAGAGACTGAGTCGCCCGGCCTCGAGTTGCCCTCGCTTGTCGCATCGGTCGTCAGGCATGCGGAACGAGCTGCCCGAGATCCGAATGCCAAATCAAAATCCAATCCAATCTGTGCCAAATATCGGGACAGGGTGGGACTGTTTGGCCATGGCACCGGTGCAGCCTGGTGACCGAAGCATCCTGCTCTCGAGACCAATATTCACTCGCCCTACCGTTCCCGGGGCAGTGAGCCCTGGCTGCGCCAGCTCGGATTAGGCAGAAGAGCGCCATATGCGGTCATCGAATAGTCTCGCCGACAGCGGACATTGACCGAACCCACAGAATACCGGCGCTTTCGGCCGACCGAGCTGGACCAGAGCACCCCAAGTCGGCCGCAGAACGGTGGTGGTCTGAGTCCAAAAAGAGCGGCCCGGCGGCAGGCGAGGCTTCAGCTCGTGTGGCCCGGCCGTAGGCGCTGCCCGGGCAGGCGCAGCGCCTTGAGTTCGTGGCCGCCTCAGGGGGACGAGGGTCCGGGCGCTTGTCGCCATCGACGTCGAGATAGACGCCCTGGCGGCCGTCGCCGAAGTCGATCACCCGCAGTTCGCCCGCCGCGCCGGTGAGGCCGCCGGTGCCGAAGCTGAAGGCGGTGGCGCCAGTGGCATCGTTGCCGTCGGGATCGATACCGGAGAGCTCGGTCCTGTCGCCACTGGCGAAGTCGACGATGGCGTCCTTGCCGGTCGACGCCACCGTGCTCTCGGCTATGGTGCTGCAGATGAAGGTGCCGTTACCGGCGCCGCGTCTTCAGCACGTCGGCCCCGCCGGCGATGACATCGTTGCCCGCGACGCCGCAGAGGGTGTTGTTGCCGGCGTCGCCGGCGAGATCGTCGGCGAAGGCGGAGGCGACCACCTGCTCTACCCAGGTCAGGGTGTCGCCCTCGCCGTCGCCGCCGGCGGTCTGGAGGCTGATGGGCAAGGTTGCCCCGAACCGCTCTCGGATGCGGTGTCGATGCCGGCGCCGCCGATGACAGTGTCGGCCGCGCGGTCACGGTCTCAACAATCCATGGGCAACCGGCGCGCGGCCTTGATCGAGAATCAGGCTGCCTCGGCCATCCACTGCACCGCATCCGCTCCCGCCGGAATCCTGAGCGGCGCATTCGCATCCGTGGCCGCCCGCCAGACTGCCTCCGCCACATCGCCGGCATGCGTGACCGGGCCGCTATCCTCGCGGAAATTGGCGATCATCCCTTCGATCAGCGGCTTGTAGTCCGGATTGTCGAGTCCGCGCAGGTGCGGCATCGCGTTCTCACCAAACTGGGTTTCGGGCGAACGGCCGGGGAGCACGATATGCACGCGCACGCCGAACGGCTCCATCTCGACCGCCAAGCTTTCGGTGAGCGCATTTACCGCCGCCTTGCTCGCGCGATAGACGCTGACGAGCGGCAGGGGCTTGAGGGTCACCGTGGATGTGACGTTGACGATCACGCCCGCCCGGCGCTCGCGGAACTTGGGCAGCACCGCCTGCAGCGTGGCCAGCGTGCCCAGCGTGTTCGTCTCGAACAACTGGCGTGCCGTCTCTGGCTTGATCAGTTCGACCGGCACCGCTGCCCCGAACCCGGCATTGTTGACCAGCACGTCGATCTCACCGGCCTGTTCCATTGCGCTGGCGATGCTCGCCGGATCGGTGACGTCGAGCCGCAGGACGACGAGATTGTCGGACGCCGGCAGGATGTCGGCCTTGGGGTTGCGCATGGTGGCAATCACCTTCCAGCCACGCTCAAGGAACAATTTCGCGGTTTCGAGGCCGAAGCCCGAGGAACAGCCGGTGATGACGACGCTGGGCATGACATTGCTCCGGAATTGTCGAAGGCGATCCGGAGATGGCTCTCGTGCGTGATACCTTCCATGGGTGAACGTCTCGAATCAATTGGCGATAGTCCAGATATGACGGTCGATCCGCTTGCCGAGATCGTGACCCTGCTCCAGCCATCGGCCAGCTTCTCAAAGCTCGTCGACTATGCCGGGCGCTGGCGCATCCGCCGCGATGTCGAGGGCAAGCCCGTCTACTTCGCGGTTCTGGAAGGCGAGTGCCGCGTGGTCGGCGCGAGCCAGCCGCCGATCATCGTAAGCGCCGGTGATTTCGTGCTGTCGCCGTCGACCAATGATCAGGTCATCGAGAGCATCGACGCGCCGCCTCATGGGATAGACATGCTGCCGGTCGAGCTTGGCGAAGGGCGCTTCCGGGTCGGCCGGCCGGACGCGCCGATCAACCTCAGGATGCAGGTCGGGTTGTGCAGCTTCGCATCTCCCGATGCCACCCTCCTCGTATCCTTGCTCCCGACGATGGTGGTGGCGCGCGGCGAGCCGCGGCTTGCGACGCTTATGCAACTGGTCGGCGACGAGACCCGCCGATCACGGCCCGGGCGTGCACTGGTGCTCGAACGCCTGTTGGAGGTGCTGCTGATCGAGGCGCTGCGCTGCGGTGCCGACGCGGGTTCGGTACCGAGCCTGGCGCGCGGGCTCTCCGACAATCGCCTGGTTGCCGCCTTGCGGGCAATGCACGCGAAGCCGGCTCATGGCTGGACGGTCGCCGGCCTCGCTGCCGAAGCCGCGATGTCGCGCTCCGCCTTCTTCGCCCGATTCAGCCGCATCGTCGGACTGCCGCCGATGGAATATCTGCTCGCCTGGCGCATGGCGCTCGCCAAACGCCTGCTGCGCACGCACGAGTTCGCGATTTCGCAGGTCGCGGTCCGCGTCGGCTATGGGTCGGCGAGCACATTCAGCACTGCCTTTACCCGGCACGTGGGCATGCCGCCGGCGCGCTATGCGCGGGATGGAACGGCCAGTTAGCGCGTCGAGAGGATCACTTTTTATCTTGCCTGGTGCGACCCCGGGCTGCGGATTGGCCTCAGCAGCCGGGCTCGGCGGCAATCCGGAATTTGCGCCGACTTTGTTCGCCTTCAGCGCCAGCGCGAGCATTGCGTGGGCGTTGGTGTCGTGGATCCTGAAGTCATCACCGGTGTCATGGTGACCTCGCCAGCCGGCCTCTTGCTTTTGGGTCCCATATCGCACTTCGAACAATCCATGCGGGGAAGTCACGGATCATCGCTGCTAGCGCGGTTCCCGGGATGGACATTGTCCGATTCGGCCCGATGGGCCGGTGCGGCCCGGCTGGAGGGCGCCAAAAAGGAGACGTCGCGCCAGCGTCTCAACAGCAGACATTGGTTAACTCGTTTATCTTTATGAAGGAAACGAAGTTCGGATCTTCCGAAGCTCCCCAAAGGAGACGGGTGCTGCGGTCACGGTAGCATTCGGCAGGGGCCGCATCGCCGCTGGTGGCCGCGGATGGGAAGCCGCGGCCCGGCAGCCGGCGTCCGGCACCGCCCGGTCGTTCAGAATTCGTGCTTCCAGCGCGCCCGTGCCTGCAGCACCAGGGCCGTGCCCTGGTCGCCGGTGATGGTGGTGCTGATGCGGGCGCCCAGGCCGCTGGCAAGGCTCTCGATCGTCATCGCCTCGGCGTCCAGCCCAGGCCGCCGGCGCCGTCCTGAAGCCGTCCGGGCGCAGCCATGATCTGCTCCGGCCCACGCCCTCAGGCTGTCGCCTCCGCCCCGGCCGCCGTGGCCCAGCGCGGCGATGCGCGGGCTGCCGAGCCGGCAACATGGTGGACGAAGGCGAAACCGACCTCTTCGCCATGACGCTATGACCGGGCACGCTCAAAACAGACGTCGCCGCCATCGGCGCGCGCTGCTGCGAACAGCGCTATCCGAGTCAGCCTTGACCGACTTCAATCCACAATCTCGAGCACGATCGGTTCACAGGAACGATGTCGCCACGGCCGGGAGCTCCTCGAGGGCATGCGCCGCGAAGTCGAGCGCGCGCTGCACGGCCGCGCGCGACGCCGGCCCGCCCAGGCAGATGCGGACCGCCTCCGGCGGGTTGCCGGTCACGGTGAAGGGGTCGCTGGCGACCACGCCGATCCCGGTGGTCCGCATGTGCCCAATGAACGCCGAACGCGTCCAGCCCTCCGGCAGCGGAACCCAGATGTTGAAGCTGACCGGATCGCCCCGGAAGCTTCCCGGCGGCAGGGCCTGGCGCGCGATCGCCTGGCGCGCCGCGGCCTCCATGCGGATGAAGCGCAGCAGGCTGTCGGCCGTGCCGTCCTCGATCCAGCGCGTCGCCAGCGCGACGGTCAGCGGAGAGGCCATCACGGTGGCCGAGCGCACCGCCGCGGCGAAGGCCCAGCCGGACCGCGCGTCGGGGGCCACGACATAGGCCACGCGCATGCCGGCGCCGATGCATTTGGCCAGCCCCGCCACGTACCAGGTGATGTCGGGCGCGACCGACGCCAGCGGCCCCGGCGCATGGGACGGGATGAAGCCATAGGCATCGTCCTCGACGATCGGGACGCCCCAGCGCCGCGCGATCGCGGCGATTGTCTCGCGCCGCTTCTGCGACATGGTCAGCGTGGTCGGGTTCTGCAGGGTCGGGTTGAGATAGAGCGCCTTGGGCGACAGTTTCGAACAGGCGGCGGAGAACGCATCCGGATCGATGCCCTCGTCATCCATGGGCAGGCCGACCAGCGACAGGTTGAGCTGCGCGGCGATCGAGCGGATGCCGGGATAGGTGATGGCTTCGCTCAGCACCACCTGGCCGGGCTTGGCCAGGATGCCGAGGATGCCGAGCAGGGCGGGATGCGCCCCGGGCGTGATGAAGATGCGTTCCTGCGCCGGAACCAGCCCGCGGCGGCTGAGCCAGAGGGACGCCGCCTCCTTGTCGATCGGGCCGCCGCCGAAGCCCTGGTACCGCATCAGCGACACCAGGTCCCGCCCGACCATCTCCAGCCCGGCCTGCATGCGCTCGATCAACTGCGGGTCGTCGGGCTCCGGCGGCAGGTTCATCGAGAGATCGACCGCATCGGGCCGGGGCCGTGATGCAGGGGCCGGGACCGCCCTGGCCTTCGGCCCGCTCTGCACGAAGGTGCCCTGGCCCTGGCGGGATTCGATGAGCCCGCGCTTCTGGGCCTCGACATAGCCCCGCGCCACCGTGGTGAAGTCGACACCCAGCCGTTCCGCCAGCTTGCGCTGCGGCGGCAGGCGGTCGCCGGTCACCAGCTTGCCGGACTGGATGTCGGCGGCGATCCGGTCGGCGAGGGCGAGATAGCGGGGCCGGTCGGAGATCGAGAGGTCGGGGGTCCAGTCGTACATCATGCGCGATCGTTGATGAAGGCAGGTTGACTGTATCGTGTTGTCTGCACCGCCGCCACGGCGACGTCGCGAAATTGCCTCATATTATTGACTGCATTTTTGTATGCACATCCCATCTTGATTGCTTTCTGCGACAAGCTAATTTTCGGCCGGGTTGCTCGGAAGATTTCCATTTCATGGAATCAAAATGGGCAGAATCTTGCTCAATCGACAGGCAGAATGACTGTATAATTGAATGCATATAGATCGCGGCAAAATGCGCAAGCGAGGGAATCCAATGACTGGCATATTGCTTGCATCAACTGTCTCCGACGCTGCGGTCGCTGCCGCAGTCCAATCCCGCTTCGGAGAGGTGAGCCATGCCAGCCGTGACCAAGCCCGCGAACCAGAAGGGTGATTTCCTCGTCGATTACGAAACCAAGGTGTTCGAGGACGTCAAAGCCGCCCCGGGCGAGAAGGCTCTCGTCACCTTCCACACCGTCGCCTTCGAAGGCTCGATCGGTCTCGTCAATCTCCTCCAGGCCTCCCGCCTCATCCAGAAGGGGTTCGAGACCTCGGTTCTGCTCTACGGCCCGGGCGTGACTCTCGGCGTCCAGCGCGGCTTTCCCAAGCTCGGCGACGACGCCTTCCCCGGGCATCTCAACTTCAACAACCGCATCGAGAAGATCATGACCGACGGCGGCAAGGTCTATGCCTGCCGCTTCGCCCTGCAGGCGCTGTACGGACATGGCGAAGGCGCGCTCATCCCCGGGGTGATCCCGATCAACCCGCTCGACGTCCTCGACATCGTCCTCCTGCACCGCAGGGACAACGCCTTCATCCTCGACACCTGGACGCTTTGAGCCGCGGACCGATGCGGCCGGCCCCGCGGCCGCATCGGTCATAGGAAAGACAGCCGCAATGGTTGAGACAGCCACGGTCCGCGTCGCCGCGGTCCAGATCGCCCCCGACCTGACCTCGCGCGAAAAGACGATGGCCAAGGTCCTGAACGCGATCGCCGACGCCGCGGACAAGGGGGCCGAACTGCTCGTCTTTCCCGAGACGTTCGTGCCCTGGTACCCCTATTTCTCCTTCGTGCTGCCGCCGGTCCTCACGGGACGCGAGCATCTGCGCCTCTACGAAGAGGCGGTCGTCGTGCCGGGGCCGGAGACCGAGGCGGTCGGCACGGCCGCGCGCCGGCACGGCATGGTGATCGTGCTCGGCGTCAACGAACGCGACCACGGCACGCTCTACAACACCCAGCTCGTGTTCGATGCCGACGGGACGCTGAAGCTCCGGCGCCGGAAGATCACGCCGACCTTCCACGAGCGCATGATCTGGGGCCAGGGCGACGGCGCTGGCCTGCAGGTGGTCGAGACCGCCGTCGGCCGTGTCGGCGCGCTGGCCTGCTGGGAGCACTACAATCCCCTCGCCCGCTACGCGCTGATGGCACAGCACGAGGAAATCCACGTCGCGCAGTTCCCCGGCTCCCTGGTCGGCCCGATCTTCGCCGACCAGATCGAGGTGACCATCCGCCACCACGCGCTCGAAAGCGGCTGCTTCGTCGTCAACGCCACGGGGTGGCTGACGGAGGAGCAGATCGCCTCGGTGACGCCCGACCCACAGCTGCAGAAGGCGCTGCGGGGCGGCTGCATGACCGCGATCATCGCCCCCGAGGGCAACCACGTCGTGCCGCCGCTGACGACCGGCGAAGGGCTGCTCGTCGCCGATCTCGACATGGCGCTGATCACCAAGCGCAAGCGGATGATGGATTCGGTCGGCCACTACGCCCGCCCCGAGCTGCTCAGCCTCACCCTCGACAGCCGTCCGGCCCTTCCCCTGCGGGAAGCGGCCGCCGCCCTTGCCGCCCCCTTCGTCCCCGGGAGACCCGATGATGAGACAGATGACGCCGGCCGCGCTCAGGACGGAAGAGCTGATCAACGAGCTGCAATCCTTCGGCGCTAGGCTGGTCGACCCGAGGGCCGGCACCGAAAGCCGCCGCGGCGGCGCCGGCCCGTCGGACCACAAGGCGATGACCGTCGACGGCATGACCGTGATGGTGCCGGTCCACACCGCGCCGGCCTTCGCCAGCCCGTATCTGATCGAGCAGCCATCCCCCGACGGCCGCAGCCGCGTCCTGCGCGACGGGCTGCCGGTCGGCGACGTCTCCTTCGCTCCGCGCCCCAAATTCTACGATCGGGTGACGGCAGACGGCATTCCCTATTCGAAGATCGCCGTGCTGCACGGGCGCGACGTGCTGGCCACCACCGTGCTGCAGACCTGCATCCGGTACCAGAGCCGGACCAAGACCTGCCAGTTCTGCGCCATCGGCCAGTCGCTCGCCGCCGGCCGCACGATCGAGCGCAAGACGCCGGCCCAGCTGGCGGAGGTCGCCAAGGCCGCGGTCGAGCTCGACGGCGTCAAGCACATGGTGATGACGACCGGCACCCCGCCCGGCCGGGATCGCGGTGCGGCGATCCTGGCGGAAAGCGCCGCGGCGGTGAAGGCCGCGGTGGACCTGCCGATCCAGGTGCAGTGCGAGCCGCCGGACGACGATGCCTGGTTCGGCCGCATGTCCGACGCCGGCGCCGATGCCCTGGGCATGCATCTCGAAGCGGTCACCGAAGACGTGCGCCGTCGCATCATGCCCAGCAAGGCGCAGATCCCGGTCGAGCGCTACATCACGGCGTTCCAGGCCGCCGTCCCGGTCTTCGGCCGTGGCCAGGTCTCGACCTACATCCTCGCCGGCCTCGGCGACACGCGCGACGAGATCCTCGGCACCTGCCAGCGCCTGGTCGATATCGGCGTCTATCCCTTCGTCGTGCCCTTCGTGCCGATCTCCGGCACGCCGCTGGAAAGCCATCCGCCGCCCTCCTCCGGCTTCATGAGCTCCATTCTCGGCCCGCTGGCCGGAATGCTGATCGCGGGCGGGCTGAAATCGGTCGACGTCAAGGCCGGCTGCGCCAAATGCGGCGCCTGCTCCGCCCTGTCCACCTATGAGCGCGGCCAGGCGGCGCAGGGAGCCGGGGCATGATCATCGAGCTGGGGAAGCCCTTCATCGCCAGCGAGTACCAGGTCAAATACGCCACCACGGCCTGGGAACGACGGGGCGCCGCTGCCCTGCGGCGGGCGGTGTTCTGCGAGGAGCAGGGCCTGTTCGCCGGCGACGACCGCGACGCCATAGACGAGATCGCGACGCCGATCGTCGCCCTGTCCCTGCTGGGCATCGCCGCCGATGCGGTGGTGGGCACGGTGCGCATCCATGAGGCGGAGCCCGGCCTGTGGTGGGGCTCGCGCCTGGCCGTGGCCGAGGGCCATCGCAAGGTCGGCGCGCTCGGCGCCTCGCTGATCCGGCTCGCTGTCGCTTCGGCCCATGCGCGCGGCGCCATCCGCTTCCTCGCCCATGTGCAGAGCCAGAACGCACCGCTGTTCCAGCGCCTGCACTGGCGGACGCTCGACATCGTCGACCTGCACGGCCGCCCGCACCACCGGATGCAGGCGGACCTCGACTTCTATCCGCCGTTCCGGACGCCGGATGCGGGGTTCCTGGCCTTGAGGAAGGCGGCATGACGGCGGACAGCCTCGACCTGTCCCGCCTCGCCGGGACGCTGCGGGCGAGCCGCGGCATCGCCGCCAAGGCCGAGATCGCGACCGCCGCGGCCCGGCTCGGCCTGTCCGGCACATCCGCGACGCCGGTCGGCGACGACTGTGCCGCCATCCCGGACGGCGACGGATTCACCCTGCTGGCGATCGAAGGCTTCATGAACGCCTTCGTCGCCGGCGATCCCTGGTTCGCCGGCTGGTGCGGCGTGATGGTGAACATCTCCGACGTCGCGGCGATGGGCGGGCGTCCGGTCGCCGTGGTCGACGCGCTGTGGGCCGATGGCGCGGAGAGCGCCGGCGCGATCTTCGACGGGATGCGGGCGGCCGCTGAGCGCTTCGGCGTCCCCATCGTCGGCGGCCACACCAATCTCGGCACCGACCGCAGCCAGCTTTCGGTGGCCATTCTCGGCAAGGCGAAGACGCTGCTGACCAGCTTCGATGCCCGGCCCGGCGACCGGCTGCTGGCGGCCATCGATCTGCGCGGCCGCTACCGTGAGCCGTTCTCGAACTGGGAGGCGGCGACCGACGCGCCGGCCGGGCGGCTGCGCGGCGACCTGGAATTGCTGCCGATGATCGCCGAGGCCGGGTTGTCCCGCGCCGCCAAGGACATCAGCCAGGGCGGCATCGTCGGCACCGCCGCGATGCTGGCCGAATGCTCGGGCGTGGCAATCGACATCGACGTGACGGCGGTGCCGCGGCCGGACGGCGTGCCGCTCGACCGCTGGCTGATGACCTTCCCCAGCTTCGGCTATTTGATCGCCGCACCGACCGAGACTGCCGGACCGATCCTGGGGCTGTTCGCTGCGCGCGGCATCGCCGCCGCCGATATCGGCACGATCCGGGCGGGCAGCGCGGTGACGATCACCGACGGCACGACAACCGAGCTGATCTGGGATCCGGCGGACAGGCCCCTGCTCGGCTTTTGCCGGGCGGAGCTCGTTGCATGACCCGTCCGCTGCGCATCGCCATCCTGGCGCATTCGACCAATCCGCGCGGCGGCGTGGCGCATGCGCTGGCCGTCGCCGAAGCCTTTACGCGCCTCGGCCATGACGCCGTGGTCCATGCCCCCGACGTCACCGGCGCCGGCTTCTTCCGGCCTGCACTGTGCAGGACGATCCCGATCCCGGCCTCCCCCGTCGGCCCGGCACTGCACGATCTCGTCGAGACGCGGATAGCGGAGTACATCAGGTATTTCGAGGATCCGGCGCATCGCCGCTTCGACATCTTCCATGCCCAGGACGGGATCTCCGGCAACGCGCTGGCAAGCCTGAAGCAGCGCGGGCTGATCCCCGCCTTCGTGCGCACCGTCCACCATATCGACAGCTTCACCGATGACCGGATCGCTACCCTGCAGACCCGCTCCATCGTCGAAGCCGACCGGTGCTTCGTCGTCAGCCGGCTGTGGCGCGACGTGCTGGCCCGGGACTTCCGGATCACCGCCACGCCGGTCGGCAACGGCGTCGACCGCGATGTCTTCTCCCCGACGGCCGGCCGCGAGGACCGCGACCTCAGGCAGCGCCTCCGCCTCGGCGCCGGACCGATTGTCCTGGCGGTCGGCGGCGTCGAACCGCGCAAGAACACCCTGGCCATCCTCAAGGCCTTCGGCCAGATCCTCGCCATCCATCCGGCCGCACAGCTGGTGATCGCCGGCGGCGCCTCGCTGCTCGACCACAGCGCCTATCAGACAGCCTTCCGGACCGAGCTGGAGCGGTCCGGCGATGTCGCTGCCCGGGTGATCCTGACCGGCCCTATCAACCAGAACGACATGCCGGCACTGTACCGCGCCGCCGATGCGCTGGTCTTCCCATCGGTGCAGGAAGGTTTCGGCCTGGCGGCGATCGAGGCGATCGCCTGCGGCACACCCGTCGTCACCTCTCGGATTCCGCCCTTCACCGAGCATTTCGCCCAGGGCGAGGTGGTCTGGTGCGACCCGCGCAGCCCGGGGTCGATCGCCGACGCCATGGCGCTGGCCGTCCAGCCGCATGCCCGCACAAACCTGGCCCGGCGCATCGATGCCATCCTCGCGCCCCACAGCTGGGCCCGCACCGCGGCGGCGCATCTCCCGGCCTATCGGCAGATCCGCGAGGTCGAACATGCCTGAGATGCACTTTGCCATCCGCTGGCCCGACGGCACGCGCGAGACCTGCTACTCGCCCTCGCTCGTCATCAAGGACCATCTGGCGCTCGGCGAGGCCTATCCGGTCGCCGATTTCCTCGACCGCAGCCGCACCGCGCTGACCATCGCCGGCGACCGGGTGCGGCAGAAATTCGGCTTCGACTGCCCGCGCGCCGCCGGCCAGATCGCCCGCCTCGAAGCGGCGTGCCGGCACTTCATCGACCAGCCCGGCGCGCTCGTCAGCGTCGAGTCCTTCCAGGAATAGAGGAGGAGATCCGCCATGTCGGACGCAAGCCCGAACCGCATTCCGGTCGCCGTCATCGGCGGCGGCCAGGCCGGCCTGTCGATCAGCCACTATCTCCGGGAAGCCGGCATCGCGCATCTCGTCTTCGAGAAGAAGACCGCGATGCATGTCTGGCGGGAGCAGCGGTGGGACACCTTCTGCCTGGTCACGCCGAACTGGCAATGCGACCTGCCCGGCCATCCCTATGACGGCCCCGATCCCGACGGCTTCATGAAGCGCGACGAGATCGTCGCCTATCTCGACCGCTTCCGGGCGAAGGTCGACGCCCCGCTGCGCGAGGGGGTGTCAGTGCTGCGCGTCGGGCGCCGGGCGGACGGCGCCTTCGACGTCGCCACCTCCGACGGCGACTATGTCGCCGACCAGGTCGTCGTCGCCTCGGGCGGCTACACCGTGCCGATCATCCCCCGCATGGCCGAACGCCTGCCGGCGCACGTCCGGCAGCTCCATTCCGAGCAGTACCGGAACCCGCAGGCCCTGCCCGACGGCGCCGTCCTGGTCGTCGGCTCCGGCCAGTCCGGCGCCCAGATCGCCGAGGATCTCCACCTGGCCGGGCGCAAGGTTCATCTCGCCGTCGGCGGGGCGCCGCGCTGCGCCCGCTTCTACCGCGGCAAGGACGTCGTCACCTGGCTGGCCGAGATGAACTACTACGAGATGTCGGTCGACCAGCATCCGCTGCGCGAGGGCGTGCGGGACAACACCAACCACTACGTCACCGGGCGGGATGGCGGGCGCGACATCGACCTGCGCAAATTCGCGCTCGAGGGCATGCAGCTCTATGGCCTGCTCGACGGCCTCGACGGCGGTAGCGTCACCTTCCGCCCGACGCTGACAGCCGCCCTCGACGAGGCCGACCGCGTCTACAACGGCATCAACGCCGCGATCGACCGGCACATCGCCGAGGCCGGCATCGCTGCCCCGCCGGCCTCCGTCTACACGCCGGTCTGGCAGCCCGCGGCGGAGCCGACCGCGCTCGATCTCGACGCCGCCGGCGTCACCGCCATCATCTGGTGCATCGGCTTCCGGCCCGATTTTGCCTGGCTCGACGTCCCCGCCTTCAATGGCGCCGGCCATCCCAAGCATCGCCGCGGCGTCGCCGCCGAGACGGGGGTCTATTTCCTCGGGCTGCCCTGGCTGCACAGCTGGGGCTCCGGGCGCTTCTCCGGCGTGTCGCGCGACGCGCGCTACCTCGCCGACCGCATCGTGGAGAGGCTGAAGGCCCCGGAGGAGGTCCGGTCCGACGGCATCCGTCAGTTTGTCGCGGCGGGCTGATCTAGATGATGAATTGGCCTTTCACTGTCAGCGATCTCGGTGACTCCTGCCGGCTCGGCGTGCACGCGCCGGCCGAGCCGGCGGCCCCACCGTCCCGGTCGGACCGGATTCTCCTTGGCATGCCGCATCTCAGCGGCAACGGCCTGTCGGAGATTTGGCTGCTCAAGGAACTTGGGCACAGGCATTGGCTGCTCCTGGCCGAGAGCGCCGGCAGGCCCGCGCCGGATTTCCGGGACGAGGCGGGCCAGCCGGTCTATGCCGCCTTCTGCGCGCTTTCGATCGAGGACGCCAACTTCGCCGCCGCCCGCGCGAACGACAGGCTCAGGATCACATCGTCGCTCGCGCGCCTGTCGCGCACCCAGATGTCGAGCCGGCACCATCTGGCGATCGAGGACCGGCCGATCGGCGTCGTCACCATGATCTCGACCTTCGTGCGCCGCGCGCCCGATGGCGGCAACCATACCGTGGCGCGCGTCGCGATCGAGGGGCTGCCGCCGGTCGGCGAAGGCACGTCCGCCAGCAAACTGGCCGGTCTTGCGGCGGGATTCCGGGCGGGCCGCGTCGAACGCCATATGGGGTTCGACCTGCACCGCGAGAGTGAGCTTGGAACGTGGACATTCAATCCCTGCCCCAGCCTCGATTTCAACGGTGCTGGGTTTCTCTACTTCGCCAGCTTCGTCGTCATGGTCGATCGTGCCGAATGGCGGTTCGAGCCTGTCCTTGCGCGGGCCGTGGCGACGGTCCGGCGCGATGTCTTCTTCTACGGCAATGTGGACCGCTGCGAGACCGTTACGGCTTGCCTGCTGGCGCGCCGCGAGCCGACCGGCGCCCTCATTCATCATTGCCGGTTGCGGCGCGGTTCCGATGGAGCGGTGATCGGCGACGTGTTCACCACGAGAACAGTTGCCGATCGGGTAACAACAGAGACTGTAGGGGGCGTCTGACTGGGCGGCCGGAATGCGCCGATTCTGTTGAAAAAGTCGGAGCGCCATTTCCGCGCGCAACAAAGAGACTAAAAGTAGGCGGCCGGAGCACAAAAAGATGCTAGATGGCGGACGAATCTGCAGCAAACTTGCTCGATTTTACACTCCAAATAATCGTTCGGGACTTTTTCAACGATATCCGCCATTTCCGGACAGAGATCCGATGCCCCGATAGCGGACATTGCCCGAACTCAAAGGATCCGGACATTTGCGGGCTATCGGGGCGAGCTCGAGCGCTCCACAACCAGACATCGTCCGAGGTTCCCCTGAGCGGACGTGATCGCAGGCGGCCCGTTGCGGACACAAGACTGGGATTCGGAGCCATCCGTTCGGCTTCGCTTTACAGCCTGTAGACGCTCGCGGCCGTGTCGCACATCAGCTGGCGTTTCTCCGAAGGGCTGCAGCCGTCGATCACCTCGAGATAGGCATCATAGAGTTGCCGGAAGGTGCAGGCCAATTTGCAGATCGGCATATGGCTCGCGAACATGCAGCGGCGCGGGCCGAAGGCATCGATGGCCTCCAGGATCCACGGGCGGATTTGGGCGACCGTCCAGCGAATGCCGAAGATGCACTCCATCCCGAAGATCTTAAGCGCAACATTGGGCCGGTCGGCGACAGCGGCGACGCCGCGCTTCCAGGCCGATCGGCCGTCGTTCGTGAGGTCGACAGGCCAGCCCATGACCGGCAGGACGAACTGGATGTCGGGGCAGACGGCGGCCACGGCGGCGAGATCGGGCAGCTGAGGACCGAAGACCTCGATTTCGCAGACGAGTTCGCGGCCGCGGAGCGACGCCACCCCGCGCCGCCACGCGGCATCGGAGAGGAGATCCGGTCCCGGCGCGTAGCGAAGCAGCGGATCTGTCGGATGCCAGCCCAGATGCTGGCGAACGCACCGGATGGGCCCCGCCAAAGCGTAGGCATCCAGCCTGCGCTCCAGATCGGGGCTTCGGAAGTCGGCGAGCCCGATCATGCCGTCCGGCCGGCCGGTCGCCCGCGCTAGCTCCCCGGCCCATCGCACCTCGCCCACCGGATCCTCCGAGATAAACTCGGCCCAGATCGTCTTGACGACGTTCAACCCCGCCGTGTCCTGCGCATAGTCCTCGGGACGGTACACCCTCGGCAATGCACCGTAGTCGCCGACAAGGGCCTCGAAGCCGGCACTGCGCTGCGCGAAGACCGGGTAGTGCAGGCGCCTCGCATCGTAGAAATGCTGATGGCAATCGAGAATTGGGAGGGCTGCATCGTCCATGGACCAAACCCCCAATCGGCGAAAGACCGGCTGAGCAGCCGCAGGCGCCGACAATCGTACCATGCGGCGTCGCGGATGGGTCGATCCTCGGACATCCCGATCACCAGGTGTGCCGCACAGCCCGAAACGTTCGCGAGGCTTGCGGCGCCGGCGGCGAGATCAGGACGCGGCTACTGTTCCCCCTCACATCCGCTGCCCCTCCCGGCCAGCCTGGCTGGCTGGGGTGCGCCATATGCGGTCAAAGAGGCGGCATCCCGATAGCGGACATTGACAGAGCCCGCGGGACTCCGGCACTTCCGGCCAGCCGGGCTGGAGCACGGCGCTCGTGAGCAGCCGTTGCGTTTGGCGCCGGAGAGCGCCCGTAACGGGCTATATCGTGGCTCGTGAAGCAGCAGGACCCGCCGGGCCGAATCCTCGCTCAGCCGGTTGGCGAGCACCGCGCCGGCGGACCCGCCGCCGACGATGACGACGTCGCAAGACGTCTCGGTCATGGTTTCGTATGCCTTGTCGTATCTCCAATGTCCTGATGGGAAGGCCGCGCCCGGGCGGCCTCACGCTGGTGCTGGAACGCGTCGGCAAGGAAGCGGGCGGCCCGGTCGAGCGCGGCGCGGCTGCTGTCGAGATGCGCGACATCGAGCTGGAAGACGTGATGCATGCCCTGCCAGATCTGGAGGGTCACGGGTACGCCCGCCTGCGCCGCGCGATCAGCGTATTGCCGGGAGTCGTCGAGCAGGCGTTCGTCGGTTCCGACCTGGATGAGCAGCGGCGGCAGGCCCCGCAGGTCGCCGAACAGCGGCGAAGCGAGCGGGTCCGTGGCCTCCACGGCACCGAGATAGTTGCGGGCGCAGCCTTGCAGATAATCTTGGGTGATCAGCGGATCCTCCACGGCCGGGTCGGTCATCGACGCCCCGGTGAAGGCCAGGTCGGTCCAGGGGGAGAAGACAACCCCGGCCACCGGTGTCGCGCCTTCGGCGTGCCGGGCCAGTTCCGCCAGCGTCACCAGCGCCAGCCCGCCGCCCGCGGAGTCCCCGACGACGGCGATCCGCCCGAACCCCCGCCCTGCCAGCCACCGCAATGCGACCAGGGCCGACGCCGGAGCGGCCGGCAGCGTCGCCTCCGGCGCCAGCGGATAGTCGATGATCAGCGCGGGGATGCCGGAGCGGCTCACGATCTGGCTGACGAAGCCGCGATAGGCCTCGGCGGAGCCCAGCCCATAGCCGCCGCCATGCAGGAACAGGATCGCCTGCCCCGGCTCGGCCTGCGCGGGGCGGACCCACCAGCCCCGGATGCCGCCAGCCCGGGCGGGCTCGAGCGACACACCGCCGGCGACAGGGCTTGCGGCGATGAAGGCGTCGTAGACCGTTCTCGGCCCGCCGCTCGCGCTGCTCCAGAAGCGGGCGAACCGGTCGCGCAGGGCGCGCTCCCGCTCGCGCTCTGCGATCGAGATCTCCATCACGATCGTGTCGAGCTTCGGCATGGTCGGCTCCACAAGGCAAGGCTCTGCCGTCCGCGCGGTGCGTCAGCGCGCGCGGCGCAAGGGATGTTGATGGGAAAGGGAGGGCTAGGCCGGGATGCGGCCGAAACTGCCCTCGGCGTAACGAACCAGCGTCCGCCGGACATCCGCCGCCGTGGACATCACCAGCGGTCCATGCCTGACGAAGGCCTCGCGGATCGGCTTCGCCGCGATCAGGACGAAATGGGCGGGCGCCCCGGAGTCCAGGACGATGTCGATCCCAGGCCCGGCCGCGACGGTCGTCGCGCTACCCTCCTCCAGCAGGCGCGCCTCTTCCCCGCAGCGAACGGCCAGCCGGCCCGAGACAGCGTATATCCAGGCCTGATGCCCGTCCGCCAAGCCATGGGAGAAGCGGCCGGCCCCACCCAGGACGCCGTCGAGCATCGTCGTTTCCTCCGGCGTACCGCTGGCTCCGGCGACCCCGCCGCTGCGCCCCAGCAGGACCCGCACGCGGTGCCCCTGCCCTTCGACGACCGGCACGTCCTCCGCCCGTACGAGAAGCGAGCGCGCCGGCTCCGCCTTCAGCCGTGCCGGAAGGTTGACGAAGATCTGCAGGGCATGCGTCCGCGCCCCGGCCTCGGGCCGCTCCTCATGGGCGGCACCGCTGGCCGCGGCCAGCCAGTACAGATCGCCCGCCTTCAGCGCGATGTTATGGCCGAGCGTGTCCCGGTTCAGGAACTCGCCGATCGAGTCCTCGAACATCACTGTCACGGCGGAGATGCCGGCGTGGAGGTGGGGTTCGAAGGTCGGCGCCTTCATGGTGAAGTCATCCACCATCAGCAGCGGATCCATCTCTCCGCCGAACATCTCCTCCGAGAAGTGATGCGCGGTAAATCCCGCCCCGATGGCGTGAGGAATCCCCGCGACTACGCGCCCAAGCCTTTCGGCGAGGACCGGAATTTCGAGATCTCTGTCGATCGCCTGCATCGCCGGCTGCTCCAGCACGATGGTTGTGACGGAGGCCAAACTAGAAGCCGGGCGTATCGACCGGGAAGCCGCCCAGTTTCAAACGCATCGTCCACCAGGACGAACGATCTACATCAGGACGGCCTTCGGGAACTCTGCCGCCAGATGGTCGAGAAAGGCACGCACCGAGGGCAGCAGCCCCTGCCTGTAGGGAATCAGGGCCGTGATGATGGAATCGCCGGCCAGCCAGTCGGGCAGCACTCGCTGCAGCGCGCCCGACCGCACCGCCGCCCGGCACACATATCCCGGCAGCGCGACCACGCCGAGGCCCTTGATCGCCGCCCGCTGCAGGCCGACCATGTCGTCGCCCAGCAGCCGAGGAGCCAGCGGCATCACGATCTCGTTCTTCGCCTGCCGCGCGTGGCGAAGCCGCCAGACCGGGGCGACGCCCGTCCTCATCATGAACAGCGCAGGATGGTTTTGCAGTTCCTGGGGTGTCTTCGGCGCGCCGTGGGCGGCGAGGTAGTCCGCTCCCGCGAAGAGGAACCAGGGGGCCGGGGCGAGCGTCCGCTGCACAAGGTTGGAGTCCGGCAGCGGATCCGAATGCGCCCGGATGGCAATATCATAATTCTCTCCGATGATATCGACCGTCCGGTCCGCCGCATGCGCGACGACATTCACCCTCGGATACTGGGCCAGGAAGTCGGCAATGATGTCCGACATCGCGAACTGCATGGTGGCGACGCCGGCGGTGCACCGCACCGTCCCGGTCGGCTCCGTCAGTCGCTGACGGACCACCGTTTCGGCCTGCTCGGCCTCCCGCAGCATCGCGACCGCGTGTCGGTAGAAATCTTCGCCCGCATCGGTCATTCCGAAGCGCCGTGACGTCCGGTTCAGCAGCCGGACGCCGAGGCCGCCCTCGAGCTGCTGGATGCGCTGGCTGAGCGTCGATTTAGGCACCCGCAGCGTCCGCCCGGCCGCCGTGAACCCGCCCCGGTCGACGATCTGCACAAAGTAGAAGAAGTCGTTCAGATCCAGCATGCTCAGCCCTATCGTTCATTCACACGGACGCTGGGTTCCGATTTTGCCGGCTTCTGGGCCGCTGGGCCAGGAACTAGCTTCCGGTCGTCACGACGGCTGGCCCGGGCGCTTCCACCTCGGAGCGCCAAGCCCCGCCTCATCACACCTTCACAACCGAAGCCTCGCAGAGGATGCCATGTCCGTTCGCAGCTATGAGCCGCTCACCGCCGACAACGCCGCGCTGATCCTCGTTGATCACCAGATCGGCCTGATGACCGGCGTCCGTGATTATTCGACCGGCGAGCTGAAGCACAACGTCGTCGCCCTGGCCAAGGCGGCGAAGGCGCTCAGCCTTCCGATCGTCGTCACCACGACGGCGCGTGACAGCATGTGGGGACCGACCTTCCCCGAGCTCGTCGACGCACTGCCCGGCGTCGAGATCATCGACCGCTCCACCGTCAACGCCTATGACGACGCCCGCGTCGCCCGGGCGATCGAGACCACCGGCCGCAGGAAGCTGATCTTCGCCGGCATCTCGCTGGAGGTCTGCGCCGCTTTCCCGGCTATGACCGCCGTCGCGCGGGGGCTGGACGCGTATGTGGCCGTCGACGCGTCCGGCACCTTCAGCGAGACCAAGCGGCAAGCGGGCCTGCTGCGCATGCTGCAGGCCGGGGTCGTCCTGTCCGACTACGCGACCCTGATGGTCGAGATCCTCAAGGATAACGGGCGGCCGGAGGCGGCCGCGGTCTACGGCGCGCTCGACATGCCCTGGGCCACGCTCGTGGGCCAGATCGCCGCCGCTTTCGGCAAGTAGCCGCTGGCATGCCGACCGGGGACCGGCTTCGCCGGCATGGGCCGATCGCCGGTCCCGATCGAGGTCGCTGCCGAAGCGGGGCAGGCGGATCCGGCGCTCGTCGCGACACGATCGGTTTGATCCGATCGGTCATTTCAATGAGCCCAGGGGGCATCCCGTCCCATCAAGGATCGGATTAAATCTGCATCGGCCGACCGCAGAGCGCCATCCGACATCCACTCGCACCAGCCCCCTCGTTCCTTGGAGTACGCAAGCTTGTTCAGGAAACGTCACCTTCTGGCGGCGACTCTGCTCGCTACCATCTCCAGCGTACCGGTCGCGCTCGCCGCGCAGCCCGACGCGACCGCCCGCTACCCGATCACGCGAGGCAGCGCCGTGCTGCAGAGCCATGGCGAGACCATCGACAAGATGATCGCCGACTTCGTCGCCAAGAACCGCCTGCCCGGCATCACGATGGCGATCGTGCAGGCGCCGTATATTCCGCGCTCAGCCGGCTATGGTCGCATCAACCTGGATAATGACGAGCTCGCCTCCACCAAAACGATGTGGAATGTCGGACCCATCACCCAGGCCTTCACCGCGGTCGCCGTGTTCCAGCTGCAGGAGCAGCACAAGCTCGACATCCATGACCCCATCTCGAACTACGTTGCCGACCTGCCGGCCGAGTGGGGCAAGGTGACCATCCTGCAGCTGCTGCAGCATTCGTCGGGGATTCCGGACTTCCGGGACAACGGCTTCGACGCCGCCAAGCCGTACCAGCCGGCCGATCTGCTGAACCTCGTCCGGGACAGGAAGCTGCTGTTCGAGACCGGGACGGACGCCCGGCTGAGCGCGACCAACTTCATCCTGCTGGGCCTGGCCGTCGAGAAGGCCAGCGGCATGTCCTATCACGACTATGTGACCAGGTATCAGATCGAGCCGCTGGGCCTGACCAGCACCATGTTCGCCGGCGACCTGCCGACCAAGAGCTTCCTCGACCGCCCGGCGCCGCAGCCCGGCGTCAACCAGCACGTCAAGTTCACGTCGCAGGTCGAGTACATCGACCCGGTCGAGCCGGCGACGGGCTACCGGGAGGCCGACGGCCGGATGCCCCCGGTCGGAACCGACGCCTCCGCCAGCCTCTACGCCTTCGGCGGCATCTGGTCCTCCGCCGAGGACATCAGCAAGTGGGACATCGCCCTGGCAGGCAGCGTCCTGGTCAAGGACAAGGCCAATCGCGACCTGATCTACAAGCCGGCCACCCTGGCCAACGGCAAGGTCGTGCCGGCGATGGCGGGGTGGGAGTTCACCCATCATCCCGGCTTCATGGAGATCAAGGGCAACTCGCCGGGCTTCAGCTCCTATATGAGCCGTTTCACGGCCGCCAAGGAACTGGTCTGCGTGACGCTGCTGACCAACAAGGAAGGCGTCGACATGACCGGCCTGGCCCGGGAGATCGCGGAGGCCTACAAGGCCGGCCTCGGCCCAGATGTCGACCCGCAGATGGTGGTCGCCCAGGAGAGCAAGTTCGGTGCCGACGAGACGGTCGCACGGATCAAGGCGCAGCTTGCCGCCGACAAAGTTCCAGTCTTCGCCACCTTCGACCACGGCGCCAACGCCAAGGACGCCGATCTGGAGCTGCGCCCGACCCAAGTGATCGTGTTCGGCAATCCGAAGGTCGGCACCAGGATCATGCAGGACAACCAGGGCGCCGGTCTCGACCTGCCGCTGCGCGTGCTCGTGTGGCAGGACCAGTTGAACCGCGTCTGGATCGGCTATCCCAGCTTCGACAGACTCGCCGCGGACTACGGCCTGACGGATGAGAAGACCCTCCAAGCCGTCGCCGGCTATGTCGAGAAGCTCGTCCGCGTGTCGGCCAACGTCTACGCCCACTGACGTTCCCCTTTGATGTCCGGGCGATGCCGGTCGCCGCCAGGCCGGCGCCGGCGTCGCCGCGGACCTCACGCACAGCATCGAATGCCAGATGCGGCGGCATGGATGCCGCCGGCCTCCGGTGCCGGACTTCCCTCCCGAGGACAGATCTCATGAACAGCATCGTTTCGCCGACAGGCCGCCGAACCGCCCTCCGCCTGATGGGCCAGGCCACTGCCTTCGTTGCCGTGGCGGGCGCCACCCGGCCGATCGCGGCCGGGGCTCAGCAGCTTCCGGCCCCCACCCTGACGATGGGCGAGCTCAGCGAGCTCGCCGTCAGGCTGACCGCGGTACCGCGCCGGCGTGGTTTCCAGACGGTGCCCTTCATGCTGACGTCACCCGACAGCTGGGACCAGGAGGCCGCCGGCGATGTCCTCACCTACCGATACCGGTCGCGCCAGATGTGGGAGGTGACCGAGCTGTCGACACCATGGCTCAACCTGATCCGTGAAGCGATGAACGGTCAGGTCTTCGCCCATGGCAATCCGGAGTTCCTCCCCGTTGCCGCGGTCCATGGCACCGCCCATCTGGCGCTGTTCGACCAGCCGACCTGGGACAGGTACAAGCTGGCCGGCCTGACCGACGGCAAGCCTGCCGCGAACAGCTTCATCCTCGAAAAGCCCGGCGTCTCAGCCGAGGATGACCTGCAGGACCTGGAAGGCTTCTACGGGCCGGCCAACAACAACATCCTCTCGCTGCAGCGCCGCGGCGCGGTGTTCATCGCGTGCCACGATTCCATCCATGCCGTCGCTCGCAGGCTCCACGGCATTCCGGACTTCGCGGCCACGCCCGCCGACGTCATCGCGGCCGACCTGACCAACGGCCTGATCCCCGGCGTCATCCTGGTTCCCAGCGTGGTCGCCTTCATGGTCGAGCTGCAGCGCGCGGGCTTCACCTACGCCAAAGCCGCCTGACCATGGCGCAGCGCCAGGCGGTTCGGGGCACGTCCGCGCCGTCGGAAACACCCGACGATCCGCTGAGCTGCCTGGCGCAGCTCCTGCAGGTCCGCCCCTTCCTCGACGAACTCTGCGACTTCGGCGGCCACTGGGCGTCACCACATCCGGCCGACCGTCATGGCTGGGCTTATTTCCACATGCTGACGTGCGGGGAATGCGAGCTCGAGGTGGTCGGCCAGACGCCCCTGCGGCTCGAGGCCGGCGACGTGGTGCTGCTGCCGCATGGCGATCCGCATGTGCTGCGTGCCCTTCCGGGCGCGACCGGCGCCCAGGCCGGCGTGGTCGCCAAGGCCTATCGCAACTCCATCCGTCGCAAGATCACCCTGGATGCTGAGCCCGACACCCAGGTGATCTGCGGCCGGCTCCAATTCGAATCCGCGACCGAAAGCCTGGTGATCGCCGCCCTGCCCCAGTTGATCCTGCTGCGCGGCCCGGAATGGCCCGACGCGCTGGAGACAAGACCCCTGCTGGAGCGCATTCGAGACGAGCTGGACGCAGACCGACCCGGAGCGGCCGCGATCACGACCAATCTCGCCAGCGCCCTGCTCGTGATGATGCTGCGCGCCTATCTGGCGGCCAGCAGCGCATCCGGCGGCCTGCTGCGCCTGCTCGGGAGCCGCCCCACGGCACGGGCCGTTCTGGCGATGCTGCGCGAGCCAGCCCGACCTTGGACGCTGACGGACCTGGCCGCGCGGGCCGCGACCTCCCGCGCCACCTTGGTCCGGGCGTTCCGCGCCGCGGTGAACTGCCCGCCGCTCGCCTTCCTCACCGATCTGCGGCTCAGCCTGGCCCGGCGCCAACTACTGCGCGGCTCCTCTTTGGGGCAGGTCGCCACCGAGGTCGGCTACCAGTCCGAAAGCGCGCTGAGCCGGGCGATGCACCGGCGGCACGGCGTCCGCCCGGGTGAGATCCGCCGCGCCGGCGAGGCGGCCTCGGCCGAGCGGCGGATCCGGGACGATGCGCGATTATCTTGAGTTGGTGATCGCCCGGAATTCGGGCTCGGGGATGAAGCCGTCCCGGTTGGGCATCCTGATCTTCGGCAGGCTGGATTTGTCCAGCGTCACATCGGCGGGCACGATCCGATTGAGGTTCAGGAGATACGCGACCACCGCATAGGTATCGTCATCGCTCAGGGATCCCGGAGCCGGATACGGCATCGCGCGGCGCACATAGTCGAACAGCGACGTGGCGTAGGGCCAGTAGCTGCCCACGGTCTTCACCGGCTGGCTGGTCGCCAGTGTGCCCTGCCCGCCGACCAGCCGGTCCTTGTAGCCGCCCTGGCCCGCGTCGCCATGGCAGGCCGCGCAGTTCTCGTCATAGACCGTCTTGCCGCGGGCCACCGTGCCGCTGCCGTCGGGCAGCCCGGCCCCGTCCGGCCGCACGTCGATGTCCCAGGCGTTGATCTCGTCCGGCGCCGCCGGGCGGCCGAACTCATAGGCATTCGCGGCCGAGCCGAGCACGCAGACCGCCAGGCACGCCAGCACCGTCTTGCTAATCGAGAACATTGCGCACCTTCCCCGCCGCATCGATGCTCCAGGTCTGCTGGGCGCTGTAGTGGAACAGGGCATTCTCGCCCATGGCCGCGATGAACGACTTGCGGCCGGGCTGGACGTTGCCCTTCTCGTCGGCGGAGCGGCTGACGATCTTGGTGGGCTTTCCATCCCACACCCAGTCCAAGTCGAAGCGGGTCTGGGCCTTCGACAGCACTGGCTCGTTCAGCCGGGCCCGGTTCCAGGTCTTCGCGCCGTCGGCGCTGACCTCCACCCAGTCGATCTTGCCGTAGCCGCTCCAGGCCAGCCCGGTGACGCGGTTGTAGCCGGGGCTGATCTGCATCATTCCGGACGGCGAGGTGATGACCGAGTTCACCTCCTGCCGCAGCTGAAACTGGCGCGCCTTGCCGTTCGTCAGAAGCTGGGTGTAGCGGGCCGTCTCCCACCGCGTCATGAACGGCTGGTCCCCGAATTTGAGGCGGCGCAGCCATTTGATGCTGAGATTGCCCTCGAAGCCGGGGATGAACAGCCGCAGCGGGAAGCCATGGGCGGGCCGCAGCGGCTCGCCGTTCTGGCCGTAGGCCAGCATCGCCTCGCCGATCACCTCGTCGGTCAGCGGGATGCTGCGGGCCACGGCCGCCCCGTCGTCCCCCTCCGCCAGCATCCATCTGGACGCGCGATCGACGCCCACGAGGTCGAGCAGGAAGGACAGCGGCACGCCCGTCCATTCATGCGTGCTGACCAAGCCGTGCGTGTTCTGCACGGTGACGTCGTCCGGCGCGGTCTTCCAGTTTTCCCACCCGTTGCCGGTGCATTCGAGGAAGGCCAAGCGGGAGATCGACGGCATGGCCCGGAGGTCGGCCATGGTCAGCACCAGCGGCTTGGCCACCATGCCGTGCACCAGCACGCGGTGCTTGGCCGGATCGATGTTCGGCGTGCCGGCATGGCTGCGCACATAGTGCAGGTCCGAGGGCGTGATCGTGCCGACGAACTGGTCGAGCGGCGCTTTCGAATTGATCGCATCGACCGGATCGACATTGCGGACCCCTGGCCCGGCCTCGGGAATGCGCGCGATGTGGACGTACTCCGAGCGTTCGCTGTAAGCGCCCAGGACGTCGCCCGGCTCCCGTGCCGGCACATCCACAAGCGTGTCGGCCAAGGCCGCCTGTCCGGCTGCGACCGCGCCGGCCGCGCCCGCCGATGCAACAAGGAAGCCTCGACGCGATACCGAATCGGGCGACGGCCCCGCCGCCTCTTGATCGTTCGTCATTGTCTCATCCTGTTTCGGAAAGCCGGTGACGGCGAGGACGGCTCAGCCCGCGGCCGGCGATGCTACGGCGCCGGCGATCACCGCTTCGGCCGAGGCCAGCCTGTCGGCCATCCCCGCGGGCAACTCATGCCGGCCTTCGAGTGTGGCCGAGGGGTTGTAGGTCACGAAGACCGTCCCGCCCTCCCCCTCGCGCACCAGCACCCGCAGGGGAAGCTCCAGGGCGATATCCGGCGCTGCGAGCATGAGCGGGGTGCCGCCCTTCGGATTGCCGTAGAGGAGGACGGTCGTCGCCGGCATGTCGAGCCCGACCGACAGGGCGGCCGCGCGATGATCGATCTCCGAGAAGATGCGGAACCCCTTGCCCTCCAGCGCCGCTTGCAGCCGCCGGAGGGTCTCGGGATGGGAATAGGCGCTCTCAAGTCTCATGGCGTCCTCTGGACACGGAGGGCCTGGGAAAGGGCCGACTGCAGCCACCGGCACGGTTGCTGAGCGTCCACGAGATTGCGCTCTGATACGCCGCCCGTTAATGACCGGGCAGCGCTTTCCGATGACCGACAGGATCAATCTGCCGATCCGACAGACCATCAAAAAGATCCACAGTGATGATCGGGCGAGCGCTCATACCGGACGACGCCCTCCGGTATCGCCGCGGAAGCAGCTGCGGCGCCTCGCTCGGAAGCGGATTGATCCGCCTGGTCATGACGATGCGCCGTCCAGCCATCAACGGGCGCCCCCCGGAAGTGCAGAGTTGGTGGGATTATCCCATTGGGCCTCCCCGACCGACCATGTCCGTTCCGCATCCCGATGCTGTCCCCTCACCCAAAGGATCTCGCATGTCCGTGCCGCATCACCACGTCATGTCACGCCGCGGCTTCTGCACCTGCTGTGTCGTCGCGGCCGGTGCCACCGCCCTGGGCGGCTGGCTCACGCCTGCCCAGGCCTTCGTCGAGGCGCGCGACATCGTGGATCTGGTCCGCGCCGATGCCGCGAAGCGGCGCATCACGGTGCATTCGCTGCGCCGTGGCGTCAGTATCCTCGAAGGCTCGGGCGGCAATATTGCGGTCCTGACCGGCCCGGACGGCAACATGTTCGTCGACGCCGGCATCACCGTGTCGCGCCTACGAATCCTGGAGGCCGTCAAAGGCCTGAGCCGGCAGCCGATCACGCATCTGATCAACACCCATTGGCACTTCGATCACACCGACGGGAATCAGTGGCTGAACCAGGACGGGGCGACCATCATCGCGCATGAGAACACGCACAAGCACCTGCTGGCGGCCCAGCGGGTCGAGGATTGGGACTACAACTTCCCGACAGCGCCGCTGTCGGCCGTGCCGTCGGAGCTGGTAGCCTCGGAGAAGACGTTGAGCCTGAACGGCGCGACGATCGCCCTCCTGCATCCCGGTCCGGCCCACACCGACGGCGATCTGACGGTGACCTTCGGCGAGGCCGATGTGCTGCATTGCGGCGACATCTACTGGAACGGCATTTACCCGTTCATCGACTACTCCACTGGCGGCAGCATTGACGGCACGATCAAGGCGGCGGAGGCCATCTTAGCCGCAGCGACGAGCAAGACGATCATCATCCCGGGCCATGGCAAACCGGTGAGCAACCGGGCCGAGCTCGCCGCCTATCGCGACATGCTGGCCGATATCCGCGGGACTGTCGCGACGCTGAAGCGGCAGGGTCGTCCAGTAGACGACATCGTCGCCGCGAAGCCGACCGCGGCCCATGATGCGCAGTGGGGTCAGTTCCTGATTTCCCCCGCCTTCTTCACCCGTCTGGTCTACCAGGGCGTGTGAGCCGCTCCTCTACGGCCTCTCCTCCCTGCGAAAACCAATGACAGTGAGCCCGTCCGATACGGGGAGCTTGCATCCCGGTCAGGAGGTCGTGCACCACCTGCGAGCAACCGACCTCCTGCCCCAGAGGTGTGTAAAGTCTGGTGCGCTTGCCTAAGGGATGCCACCTGATCCCGGCGGCCCCGAGGCGCCACATCCGGCCATAGCTGAGGCGCCCCTTTCCGGACATCGGTCGGATTGGCGGGTTCCGGCCCCCTCCCCGCCAGTTCACAGCGACTTGGGCGCCCCAAAACCGGCCGTCGCAATCCGGCTCGACGAACCGGCCGTTGCCTCGGTTGCCGTCGAGAGTGTCATTGCCGGCCTCACCGACGAGGACATCGCCGCCGCCGATCCACCAATGTGTCGGCGCCGTCGCCTCCGCCGAAGGCCGTGCGACCGTCATCGCCGGTCAGGTGGTCGCCCAGGCTGGAGCCATAGTGAGAGATTCCCGGTTCGCTCCTGTACTATCCTGGTCGGCGCCGGCGCTGCTGCGAGCCCTCGTCGATTCATCAGACACAGCCGCATCAGGAGAATTCTGATGGCGCCCAACCGAAGGCTGACCTTCGACCTGGATCTGGAGACAGTGCAGCGGATCGTTCAAAGCCTCTATCCAACAAAGGAGGTCCAGGGGTTCGGCCGCCTGGCGGGCGGCAGCACGGAAGTCTACCGCATCGATTTGGCCGGCACGGACACCCGGTCGCTGGTCCTCAAGATCTATCCGGACGAACCCATATGGCAGCCGGCGAAGGAGACGCGGGTGGCGGGTTGGCTCGCGAACTTGACGCCGATTGTTCCGCGTTGGTTGCGGGTGGACGAGTCCCGTGCGATCTTGCCGCTTCGCTTCGCGCTGCTGACTTTGTTGCCCGGCCGGCCGTTGCGCGACCATCTCCGCGACCCCGGCATTGAGAGCGTCTATCGTCAGGCGGGCGAACTCCTTCGCCGCCTGCATGCCATCCCTATGAAGGCCTATGGCTACATCATCGGGGACGGCATCAAAGCTCCACGGATTACCAACGCGGAATACATGGCAGAGGCGTTCGGGGACCTCTTCCGACGGTTCCGCAATCTCGGCGGAGACGCCGATCTCGTACGCCGTCTGGAACAGTTCGTCGAGGCGAGTTCCGATCTGCTCGCAGAAAGCCCGGGCCCGGTGCTGTGCCACGATGATTTCCACCAGGGCAACTTGCTTGCGCTCAGCCCTCTCGGCGGCAACCTTCGACTGAGCGGCCTGATCGACTTCGGCAACGCCCGCGCTGCGGATCGCCTGTTCGACTTGGCTAAGGCCCTGTTCTGCTGCGCGCATGAAGATGCGCTGAGCCGTCAGCCACTGCTCGACGGGTACGGCCCGATCGATCACCCGGAGCCGGAAAGAGCGTTGTGGCTCTACACGCTCTTCCACCGGGCGAGCATGTGGTGCTGGCTCACCAAGCTCGGACATGACGCAACTGCCGATGATGGCCCCGGTGGCCTGCTTCGCGATCTTCACAACATGGCGCGCTAGACCGCTGCTCCCGCCCGCGGCACCGCGTACGCCGCTCCGCGGCACCGCGCATGCAGCGGCTCCATGCCCCGCCCTACTGCACGGCTACGGCGTCGAGTTGCAGGTCGATCGCGGGGGCCTGGTCCTGAACGGCTGGTGGCCGCTGTGCCGCCCATGGTGCCTTTAAGCGCCCGAGCACGACGCAGATCGCCTCGAGCGCCTGACGGCTTGGCGCGGCGTTATCGCGCCATATGCGGTCATCGAATAGTCTCGCCGACAGCGGACATTGACCGAACCTGCGGAATACCGGCGCTTTCGGCCGACCGAGCCGGACCAGAGCACCCCAAATCGGCCGCAGAGCGGTTGGTGGTCTGAGTCCCAAAAGAGCGGCCCGGCCGCAGGCGAGGCTTCAGCTCGTGTGGCCGGGCCGTAGGCGCTGCCCGGGCAGGCGCAGCGCCTTGAGTTCGTGGCCGCCTCAGGGGGACGAGGGTTTAGGCCACTTTGCCGGTTAGCGGGGAGGAAACGCGGCAATGAATGAATCAATAAACGAACCATGACCGCCGCAAAATTATACGATGGTGTCGGTGTTCACGGACTTCCGTTTGGCAACGCGATAGGCGCAGCGGAGCTGCGTCCTTCCATAGAGTTCAAGCCGCAACTCCCGGTCGTGCCTCGTCAGGCTTCGTCGAGAACGAGCAAGGACCACCTGTTGCCGAGGATCGTGGACAGCACCGTCTGGGACCGCCGCAGCGACGCCCACACCAATCGACCGGGTGTGACCTTCGTTTCAAGAAGGCCCGCGTTCGTGGTGCGGCGGCACGACCCCTCGCGCGATCAGAGAAGGGTGAGCTGGTCGCCAGGCTGCGACGGCACCTGGAACAGGTCCGCGCGCAGGGGCGTGAGCTTCTGGTCGAGGCCGAGACGGCGCCGGGCGAGCCGGAAGCGCGCGATCAACATCTCCGCGACCGGACCTTCTCCGACCATGCGCAACCCGAAGCGGGTGTCGTTCTCCTTCCCGCCCCTCGTTTGGCGGATCAGGGACATGACGTGGCTGGCGCGCTCCGGCCGTTCCGCGGCCAGCCACTGTTTGAACAGATCCCTGAGTTCGTGGGAGAGCCGGAGGATCGAATAATGGGCGTATCGCGCTCCGGCCTCGGCCGCTTGGTCCAGGATCGCCTCGATTTCGTGGTCGGTCAGTCCGGGAATAATGGGCGACACGTTGACGATCGTAGGAATTCCGGCGCGGTTAAGCGCGCGGATCGCCTCCAGGCGGCGACCGGGCGTGGAAGCCCGCGGCTCCATGGCGCGGGCGAGCGCGCGATCGAGTGTCGTGATCGAGATCACCACGATGGCGAGCTTTTTCTCCGCCATCGGAGCGAGTAGGTCGATATCCCGCGTGACCAGATGGTTCTTCGTTGTAATTCCGAGCGGGTGCTGGAACTCCGCCAGAACCTTGATGACTTCGCGCGTGATCTGAAGGCGCTTTTCGATCGGCTGGTAGCAGTCAGTGTTTGCGCCGAGCTGCACACGCTCCGCAACATAGCTCGGCTTCGACAGCTCCTCGCGCAGGAGAGCGGCCGCGTCGGGCTTGAAAAAAAGCTTGGTCTCGAAGTCGAGGCCCGGGGAAAGTCCCAGATACGCGTGCGTCGGCCGGGCAAAACAGTAGATGCACCCGTGCTCACACCCTCGAAACGGATTGACGGAGCGATCGAAGCCGATATCGGGACTGTCGTTGCGTGACAGGATGGTCTTCGCTCGGTCGGCCGTCAGCGTCGTTTCTGCGCGACTCTCTTCGACCTCGTGCTCGCCCCAGCCGTCATCGAATTTTTCTGCCTGCACCGGCTCGAAACGGCCTGACGCGTTCGAGCGGGACGACCGGCCCCGCGCGAGTACCCGGTCGTTCCCGGCCGCGCCACCTGCTCGCTTCCTGCTATCCGTCATCGACAGCTCCGGCCAACCCGTGGATCGCCCCGGCGTTCCAGCGAACGCTTGACGATGCGGACGTGCAGCATACTGCTTATTCATGCTCGGCCGTGACTGACGTCACCCGTTTCCTTCGGGCTCGAGGTCTTCAAGGCGCACCTTGGCGAGCCGTTCCTTCACCCGGCCGACGATCAGGTCCAGCACCTTCACCTCGCTGCCGAGCTGAAAGCACCCCAGGACAACGCCGACCAGCACACTCTCGCAGAGCACCATCACGTCCGACATGGTGCCACCGGCCGCGATCGGCTCCTTCACGATTTGCTCGACGATCTGTTTGGCATGGCGGTTATGGAACTCGGCAGCCGCCTCGTCGTCCAGCCTCGATTCTCCACTCATCTCGTTGCCTCAGCTTTTGTCGAAACGCCTCGACCGTCGCCTCCGCGCGGGCGCTCTTCCGTCCGCGCGGAGGTCGAGTGGGTTACAGGAGCCCGTCGGCGGCGTGGTCGAATGCCGTGGTGTCCTGGTAGGCGCGAGCGAGCATCATGCCGCCCTCGAGGGTCGCAATGACCTGGAACGCCCGTGCCTCTGCGTCCGGACCGCCGATGCGCTGGGACAAGTCCGCAATGCACCGACGGAAGAACGACAGGATTTCGCTGGCAACTTCAGGCGACAGTCCACCCGATTCGGCACCGAGAACGCCGAAGAGGCACATCGTGCCATCCTGGTCGAGCGCCGCCTTGAACGCTGAGCGATAGGCGGCAATGACCTCGTCGGCTGTCTCGTCCGGGCTCCGCGCGACCTTTGCAAAAAATCGGTCGGAGTAACGCCGGGCGACGGCGGCAGCCATCGTGGCTTTCGTCGGAAAATGATGATGGACGCTCGCGCTCTTGATGCCGATCTCGGCCGCAAGATCACGAAAGCTGAAGCCGCCATATCCCGCGTGGCGCATATGGCCCTCCGCCAGGTCCATCAGTCTCTCGGCAGTTTCATTCACCCCCAACCTCCTCTTTCTATCGATAGATAGAAATATCTCTACCGATAGATAGACCTTGACGGCCGGAATAGCCAGGGCTATTTGTGACGCATCAACCTATCGATAGATAGATTTAGCTGCGGAGAAAAGACATGCGCTTCCAGAACAAGATTGCGATCGTCACCGGCGGTGGTTCGGGCATGGGCAAGGAGGTCGCCACCCGGTTCGTCGCCGAGGGTGGCTCGGTCGTCATCAACGGTCGCAATGGCCTCAAGGCCGAGGCAGCCGCGCGCGAAATCGACCCCACCGGGACGCGCGTCGCCGTCTACACCGGCGACGTCTCGCTACCGGCAACCGGCGAGGCGCTCGTCAAGACGGCACTCGACCGGTTCGGCCGGCTCGATATGCTGTTCAATAATGCCGGCATCTTCGCTCCGAAGCCGTTTCTCGAGGTGACCGAGCAGGAATACGACCATTTCCTCGACAACATCCTGAAAGGCACGTTCTTCACGGCGCAGGCCGCCGCGAAGGCTATGAAGGCGGCCGGCCGTGGCGGCGCCATCGTGCAGACCGGGTCCATGTGGGCTCTGCAGGCGATCGGCGCCACGCCGTCTTCGGCCTATTCCGCGGCGAAGGCCGGCGTCCATGCACTGGTCAAGAATCTCGCGATCGAGTTGGCGGCCGACAAGATCCGCGTGAATGCAATTGCCCCGGCGGTGATCGAGACGCCGGTCTACGACACCTTCCTGACGCCGGAGCAGGTCAAAGAGGTGCTACCGACCTTCAATACGTTCCATCCGCTGGGCCGCAATGGCCAGGTGGCGGACGTGGCCGAGGCGCTGCTGTTCTTAGCCTCGGATCAGGCGAGCTTCATCACCGGCGTCGTGCTGCCGGTCGACGGCGGCGTCATGGCCGGCCGCCAGTGACGGTCGGCATCATCGTCATCTCATCTCAAACATAACAACATGGGGCCGCACCGACTGAAAAGCGGCGCGGCCCTTCTTCCCCAGGGCGAATCACCATGGCTCGCAACACACTCTTCACCCCGATTCAGATCGGCGCCATCACGCTCAAGCATCGCGTCGTTATGCCCCCGTTGAGCCGCCTGCGCGCTCAGTGGCCGAGCGGCGCTCCGAGCGATCTGAACATCGAATACTATGGCCAGCGTGCCTCGGACGGCGGGCTGATCTTCACCGAAGCCACGGCAATCTCGGCGACCGGCCGCGGCTACCGGGGTGCGCCCGGAATCTATAGCGACGAACAGGTCGCGGGCTGGAAGCGCGTCACGGACGCGGTTCATGCCAAGGGCGGTCGCATGTTCGTCCAGCTCTGGCATGCCGGCCGTACGACGCACATCGCGACGACTGGCGAGGAGCCGGTCACGGCCTCGGTTGATCCGACCTACTGGGTCGACCCAAAAATGCTGGTCGTGACGCCGGACGGCCTTTCGCAGCCGTCGCCGCACCGGGCGCTTGAAACGGCGGAGATCGCCGGCATCATCGAGCAATACCGTGTCGCCGCTGGCAATGCGAAGCGAGCGGGTTTCGACGGCGTCGAACTCATGGCGACCAACGGCCATTTGATCGACCAATTTCTACAGGACAACAGCAACAAGCGGACCGATCGCTACGGTGGTTCCGTCGAGAACCGGACGCGGCTGCTCCTGGAGGTGGCCGAGGCGCTGATCACCGTCATGGGCGCCGATCGGGTGGGTGTGCGCATCGCGCCGAGCGGCACGTTCAACGGGATGGCCGACAGTGACCCACGGAATCTGTTCCACCACGTCGCTGAGCGCCTCAATGAGCTCAACCTCGCCTATCTCCACCTGATCGAGCCCCGGATCAAGGGCGACGATCTGATCGCCGAAGGCATGGGGCCGGTCGCTGCACAGGAGCTGGGACAGATCTTCAAAGGGCCGATCATCGCGGCCGGCGGCTTCGAGCCGGACACGGCGGAGACCGCCGTCGCGAGTGGCGTCGCCAGCCTGATCGCGTTCGGCCGCCACTTCATCGCGAACCCGGACCTGCCGAAGCGCATCGAGCTCGGCCTGCCGCTCAATTGCTATGACCGGAGCAGCTTCTATGGGTTTGAGGCCCGTGGGTACACGGACTACCCGACTTATGAGGAGGTCGAAGCCGGTGAGGCCGAGGTCGCCTGAGCAAACTGGACAAGGTCGTGGCCTGGTCAGCATCCGCGGCTAGGATTCTCCCATGCCTTGAGGCTTCCACGAACGGAACGGATGGGGGGAAATTCCCATGTACTACCAAGCGATTACGCAATGCGCACGGACTGTGGAGAACGTCGAGACCTGGCTCGATAAGGCAGAGGAGCATGCGGCGGCGAAGCACCTCGACGTCGGTGTGCTGATGAGCGGCCGCCTTGCACCCGACATGAAGCCCTTCATCTACCAGGTCCAAAGCGCGTGCGACTATCTCAAGGCAGCCGCAGCCTGGCTCTCCGGGCAGAAGCCGCCCAAGCATGACGATACCGAGCAGACGATCGACGAGGTGCGCGCTCGCATCCGGAAAACCGTCGCCTTTGTGGAGAGCGTGGCGGAGACGCAGTACGCCGATGCGGCCGAGCAACGGGTCAGCCTGTCTTTCGCGCCGGCCGGCAAGGTCCTCGTCGGCCCGAATTACTTGCTGCAACTGACGATCCCGAACGTCTATTTCCACGTCGCCATGGCATATGCCGTGCTCCGGCACTACGGCGTCGACGTCGGCAAGATGGACTTCCTCGGGCCCATTGACTGGGTCGACGCCTGAGGCGTCGCCAACCTTCGCCGCCCCGAGCGTCGGGGTGGGCGAAGCGGAGCCGTGTTGCTGGGACAAGCTCTTGCCCGGGGGCATGGCGATGCTGGGCCCGGCGGCATATCCGCCGAGCCCTTCATTGGGGCCGCGAGCGCGCTCCACTTCGTCGCCCGGGCGCCCTTGAACCTCTCCGGACGGCGCATAGGTTGCAATAGGATCTATCGATAGATAGCTCGCTCAGATGGGCTTACCTACTTAGAAGATGAGATGGACGACAAGCCTGTCACGCGCACGGTTAATGACCTGCAGACGAAAGATCCGATCCACGTCATTGTGGGGCTCGATCGCGGGAAGGAACGGTCTGTGCCGACCAACCGTGAGTTGAAGAGCGGCTTCGAGATGGCCTGGGACCTTTCCCACTGGGCGGGGCGCCCCGACGGCGACCGGCGGAGGTGAGACCACCTGCTCCGCCGCGAAGCCGCTGAATTGTCCGGACGGCTCTGCGTGACGATCTTATCCGGATGCTGCCTGCCGAGAATTCCGCTGGTGAACCTGGTCTTCAAATGGGTCGGCTCGCCGGTTGGCGCGCTCAAGCTGGTGGGTCATGACGACGGCCTGGCCAACATCTTGTGGGAGCACGACAACCCGCGTCGGGTTCGCCTCGGCGCTCTACCGAAAATCCTGACAAGAGCCCGCTTGGCGTGGCCGAGCGGCAGCTGACCGAATATTTCCAAGGGAAGTGCAAAGATATCGATGTCCCGCTCGCCTTCGCCGGCACGCCCTTTCAGGCGAGGGTCTGGCAGGCACTCCTGACCGTCTCCTACGGCGAGACCCACAGCTACGGCGACGTCGCGCGCCAAATCGGCCATCCAGCCGCGATGAGCGCGGTCGGCGCCGCGAATGGCCGCAGCCAGATATCGATCATGGCGCCCTGTCATCGCGTGAGTAGCTCGTCCAAGCGCCGAGCGATCCATCTCGTCGGGAACGCGGCTGGAACTGCTAACCTCCCAGCGGGTCCATCACTCCGCGGGAAGGTCAGTGTCGCCGGCGCTCAAGCGAGCGCCGCCTCGCGTTGACGCAGCAAGTCGCTGGTGGCCTGGTCATAGGCGGTCGTGTCGCCGAGGGCGTTGGCCACGACCAAGGCGCCCGTGATGGTCGACAAGAACTCGGCGGCATTGCTCGCCGAAAGCCCTTCGGCAGTCAACTTGTCGAGGCACATCTTAAAGAAGCCCTTGACCTCCCGCGAGACCTCAGGCGGCAGGTCCTGCGACGCGGCGCCCAAGACCGTGCAGGGGCACATATGCCCTTCGGAAACCGCCGTTCCGCGGAACGCCTTCGTCCACACTCGAACTGGATCGGAATCCTTCTCCAGCTCTTCGTCGATGAATTTCGACGTTTCCTCGGCCCAGCGACGAATGACGGCTGCCGCGAGCGCCTCCTTGGTCGGGAAATGGTAATGGACGCTCGAGCTCTTGACGCCGACATCGGCGGCAAGTTCCCGGAAGCTGAATCCGCCGAAGCCGCCGACCTGCATGCGCCGTTCGGCGGCATTCATGATCGCGGTCTTGATGTCACTCATGGACCCTCTCCTGTAACTACCTCCCGATAGATAGTCCTTGCCTCCAGAAAGCGCAATGGGTATCTCTCTATCCATCGATAGAGGAAAGTCGAGCCGGACGGGCTGCAACGGGCCGGCGCCTGCACGCGAGCGCCGAGCGATCGTGGCAATCGGAGGAGAAGGCGATGTTCTCGGTGATCTTCGAAGTCCATCCCAGGCCGGAGCGATTCGACCTCTATCTAGACCTCGCGAAGGAGCTGAAGCCGATCCTGGAAGGGATCGATGGCTTTATCGATAACGAGCGTTTCGAGAGCACCCGTCGCCCCGGATGGATCCTCTCACACTCGACTTGGCGCGACGAAAAGTCGGTCGTGCGCTGGCGCACTTTGGCCAAGCATCACGATACTCAAGCGCGCGGACGGGACGAGGTATTCCAAGACTATCATCTGCGCGTGGGCGAGATCGTGGCGGACACGGCGCCGCCGCCCGGCGCCTCGCTCGTCGAGCAGCGGTTGGACGAGACGGAGATCGGTCCGGCCAAATTCGTGACGTTGACCGAGGTACAGCCTCAACCCGGCGTGACGGCCGCGGCGCTTCCGGACTGGCTGCGGCTCGATCGGGAAGCGAGGAACCTGATCGATTACGACGTTTTTGCCAGCATCTACAACAAGGGGAAGCTGGTGCTCCTAGCGTCGTGGCGGGATCGGCCCGCTGCCGAGCAGTTCACGCCGGCCGTGGGCGCCGGCGCCGATCAATTGCGTCATCGTATTGTGCGCGTGGTCCGGGACTACGGCATGTTCGACCGGCGCGAGAGCCCCCAATACTACCCGGCAATCGGCGACGGGACCGTCCCGCGGCCGAACCATTCCTAACCTCTGCGCGTCAGGAGAGATGAAGATGCTGGAGCTCAGACCCAGTTGCGAATGCTGCAACAAGGACCTGCCGGCTGAGGCCGCCGATGCCATGATTTGCAGCTTCGAATGCACGTTTTGCCGGGATTGCACGGAGGCGACGCTGGGCGGACGTTGCCCGAACTGCGGCGGAAACCTCGTCGCCCGTCCCATTCGTCCGGTCGAAAAGCTGGAAAAGTATCCGGCGTCCACGGTGCGCGTGGTCAGGCAGGATGGCTGCGCGCCTGCCACAGCGTAGGCCGAGACCATTCCCGCCAGAACGCGGCGGCACGCCGGGGGAGATGGCGGGCGGCCGCCTTCCGCCCGGATCTATGGCCTGTCGGTGCCGCCCATCTGGTGATGTCACAAGACGATCGGCGTGGGCTCGCCCCCATTTGCGCGAACCACCTCGCGGAGCTCGACGTAGGCCATCACCAGCGCGTCGAGCATGGAGCTCCCGTTGAGCCCGCTCGGGTTCCGCAGAATCCAGGCCATCATCCCGGCAAACTCGCCGGGAAGCCGGCCCCGGGTGGCGCAGACGATGGATCAAGCAGGTCGTGGCCGACTTCGCACCGCGCAAAGGTGCGTGGCGACAGCGCGAGAGCGGTGTCCGAGCAGATAGGCGAAGATCGCCGCGAGTTGGATGATGATTGCCATGACGAAGATCGTCTGATCGGACCAAAACTGGCGGAACAGGCCGAATACCGTCGGGGCTATGGCGTAAGCGCCCTGCGAAATGGCGACGATCAACGCGACGGCTCTAGCGGCGTCTTTCTCGGAAAATTCGAAGTTGGCGATCACCGGCGGCACGGAGATGGCATTGCCGACTCCAAGACCGAAGAGCACAACCCCAAGCACCAGGAGGGTTGAGCTGTTTCCGTGAGAGAGGAGCAGCACGCCACATCCCAACGCTTGAGCAACGAGGCTGTACGACGCAATGGCGCGCCAGTTAGAGGTGCCGGTTGCGCGCCAACCGACAGCAAGACGCCCGACGACGGCCGCAATTCCGGATGTGCCGGCCGCCAACCCAGCGCCTTGCCTTCCGAGCGCAGGCGTGAGTACAGAAACGAGGTGTGCGACGAGCCCAGTCTGCGCGAACAAGGCCAAAGTCATTCCGATGCACAGCGTCAGGAAGGCGCGATCGTGGAAAAGGTTGAGCCTTGGGGTTGGAGCGGTTGTTTCTGCTGGCGTGTCGACCACAAGAGCCGAAGGGACAAAAGCATCGCCATCGGGAGCCTGGTTCAGGCTTTCGGGTGTCCGGGTCAGCACGAGACCTGCCAACGCGCCGAGAGTCGCGAGCATCGCGACGCTAACGACCAACGCTGCGGCGGGGAAGCCGATCTTGTCGATCAGCGCGACCCAGAAAGGAGAAAAGATGACGCCCCCGACACTGCCGCCGTTGAACGCGACGCCGAGCGCCAAAGGGCGCTTGGCAGCGAACCAAGGGGAAACGATGGCATTGACGGCAACCGCGCCCAGGACGGACCATCCCGCGCCCGACAAGAGTGCGGCTGCGTAGAGCTGCCACGGAGCGCTTGCCAGAGCCCAGCCTAGAAGGCCGATCGCCATGACGACGCTGCCCACGATGGTGACGATCGGCAGTCCGAAACGGCGGTAGAGGGCGGGCAGGTTCGGAATGAGGGCGAGGCCGACCAGGAAATGCAAGGTCAAGGCACCCGAGATGAGCCCGATTGGCCAGCCCCGCGATTGGCGCACAACCTCCAGGTAGACGGGCGGGCCGTAAAAACCGGTTCCCCAACCGAACACCGCGACGGTGAACGCGGCGGCGACGACGCGCCAACCGTAGAAGCCGGGCATGGTGCTCACCGGCGTGGCTACCCCCTGCACCGGCGGGCTTGTCAGGTTGGTTTCTCGGTTGGTCACCATGACATCTCCGCCGTGTCCGCACCTTGTTTCGAGGGCCGTCGGAGCGGCCCTCGCCCCCGGGTGTCAAAACACTTTGTTGCTGTTCTTCGAGGTGTCGGGGATCGGCGCGATGACGTCCCAGTGCTCGACGAGCTTGCCGCCCGTCACTCGGAAAATGTCGACGCCAACGTCGCCATTCGGGCTGATGAGGCCAGTCCAGTGGGCGTGGACAGCAACGAGATCGCCGTCGGCGATGACGCGGCGAATGTCGCCCTTGGCATTGGGAAAGGCTTTCAGGAAGCCGTTGATGTAGGCGCGCAGGCCCTCGACGCCGTCATTGGCGGCCGGGGTATGCTGGATGTACGTGTCGCCGACATAGCGAGCGATGGCGCCATCGACGTCACCGTCGAAGTGGGCCTCCTTGTAAAAGGCCAGGACGGTCTTCTTGTTCTGTTCGGAGATGGTCTCGGTCGTCATGTTGAATTCCAATCGGGTGTGCTGTCGACGGCGTTGGCCATGCGGGGTGAAGGTGGCCTGGCGCCGCGATCGGCTGGGTCCGGTCAGGCCGTTGTCATGCCGTCACCTGCCAGACATGCGGCGCACAGCGGTGGGCGCTGCAATGCGCTGTATGAAGAGCGTCGGTTCGACGGTTCCCTCGGGGGCGTCCGACAGTAGCTCGAGCCGCCTATTCGACCTTGGGCGGGATCTGCGCGTCGAACTTGTTTTGCTGAACGATGTAGATCTCGCACGCCTCCTTGGAGACGCAGGCGGTCGTGTGGGCTTCCTTACCGCGCTGATACCAGTATGAGCCCGGCCCCAGTTTCTCGGGCTTCTGGCCGGGCTGGTAGTTCTCCAGGTCGCCTTTGATGACCACGGCGTAGTAGTCGTAGGTATGGGTGTGGAGCGGGCTCACGAACCCCGAATCGAACCGGAAGAAGGCACCGTGAGCACCCTTCGTCACGTCACCCCAAACGTTCGCGACCTGAATGCCGGTCTTGGGGTTCACGCCTCTCGCGCCGGTGTCGCTGAAGGAATAGTGGCTGGCTGGGTTGGAGACCGACGTACCGCCGTTGGCCGGGGGAAAGGAAGTGTTGTCTTGCGCTTGCGCGGTCGCCGTGACCGCGAGCGCCGCAAAGGCAACGGCCGCCAGTGATCGTAATCTCATGGCTTTCTCCTGAACTTTGTCAGCTGCTGATGATGGCGATGTGATGTCAGGCTGACTTGCCGAGCACCTCGATGAACTTGGCCGCCAGTTCGTGGTCCGACATCGGGTTCTGAGCGGTCACCAGCTCGCGATCGACGACGACGAAGGAGGTGAAGTTCTGGTCGGTGTTGACGACGTTGCCGCCGGCGGCTTCCAGCGCATCAGGCATGTTGAAGATAAGCTTCTTGTGGAAGACGTTGTCTTCCGCATACTCCTCCTCGCCGCGCGAGAAGACAGTCATCCTGTAGCCCGCATACTGCCAGCCCCTGGCCAGCTCGCGCGCCTTCGCCGTGTCGCCATCGATCAGTGCGGCGCGGAACTCGTGTGCATTGTCCAGCGACGCCAGGATGCCGGTCGGGCCGTGGCAGATGGCGGCGGTCGGCTTGCTCTTGGTATGGAAGTAGCGCAGCACCTCGCCGGCGTCCGCGTCCTGCATCACATCGACGACGGGCGCGTGGCCACCCGGGAAGAAGAGACCGACGAAACGGTCGAGGCCACCATCGATCACGGAACGGATCGTGCGGACATCGTTCATAGACGGATGGCCGTTGAAGAAGTCTCGGGCGCGGCTGCGCGCTTCGTCATCGTTGGCGAAGTAGATCAGAGCGTCGGAGTCCTGATCCATATGCGGTTTCTCGCCGGTCGGAGTGGCGAGGACGAAATCGTAGCCGGCGGCCACGAGCGTCATGAGGGGAACGGCGGTCTCGTTCAGGAATTGGCCGATCTTGATCGTGCCGCCGCCCTGTGCCTCAAGCTCGGTCGCGTTCGAGCCGATGACGAGGATAGTGCCCTTACTCATTTGAATCTCCTGTGGTCGAAAAGCTGCTTGTGCTTGCTTGCGGGTGATGCCGGCTGGACGCGCAACGCCAGCCACCGAAGCCTCGGTGGTGCGCCGTGTTCGATTGTCGTTTCTTCGGTGTCGACGGCCCGAGCGGGCCGTGTCGATTTCAGGCGGCTGCCTTGGCCGCCTCGGCCATCCGGCGCACCGTCTCTTCCGTGGTCCACACCGCGTTGGCCATGAAGCGCCAGTTGATCATAGCGGCGTCCAGGCCAGAGCCTTCCTCGTTCGCTGCGGCGGCGACGGCGTCACGGACCATCACGGTCTCGAAGCCGTCTCGAATGAGGTTGCGCATGTGATCTTCGAGGCAGAGGTTCGCCACGGGGCCGGCCATGATAACCGTCTCGATCTTCCGTCGACGCAGCAAATAGGCGAGGTCATTGGTGGGCGCGTATGTGACGTGGCGCGACACGACCGTCGTATTCTCGTCCTCCATGAACTGCCGGAATCGATCGGGAACGTCCGCGCCGCCGCCTGGGACATCATGCGTGTGAAGAGGACTCTCGCGCGCAACGACGCCGCCGTGGAGGGCGAGGTCTTCCATGGGGCTGAGGCGGGTTTTGCCTTTATGATCGTGCGGGAAGAAGTAGTGGGGTGACATGAACACCGGGTAGCCGTGATCCTTCGCGGCGCGAAGCAAGGCTTCAAGGTTGGCATTCACGTTGTTCTTTTTCATGAGGCCCTCGATCATGACGTAATACTTGCCGCCGTCAGTGAGGAAATCATTCTGGATGTCGACGAGCACCAGGGCGGTGCGATCACCACTGATCTCCATATCGACTTTGTGTTCGAACAACATTTTCGGTCCCTTCTATGTGCCAGGCTGACGGGTCAGCCCTGAGCAGCTGATAGCTTTGTCCGCAGATATGATCTATCGATAGGTAGATAAAGCCACCAACTGAGGCCGTCAACCCTCTATCTATCGATAGGCCGCGATCGAGAGGATAAATTCAGAACGCTCCGGCAGATCGCTTCCATCTCGATGTCGCGTAGGCTGGCGCCCCGAAGTGCGGATCTGGATTGGTCATGCTTCTTTCTCATCTCGAACCCCCGACCTGCCGCATTTGACCAACAGGGCCGACTTTCGGTCGGACGCGAGAGTGTCTTTCTGTGGCCGGCACCCGGATCCGGCCGTGGCGTCCTGCCAGCTCGACGGCGCGATGCTTGGCCTTCTCGAGATCGCCCATGGCATCGGTGTTCAGCAGTATGGGCTGGAAGCGCAGCTCGTCGATCTCCAGGCGGAACCCCACGGGCGCGCCGGCATCGAACACGACCAGAACGAAGCGGCCGAGCCCCAGTGTTTCCACGAACCGGTCGACCACATGCGTGATGGTCTCGAACCTATAGGCGAATAGGTCCCGCGCCGGTCCTTCGGTGTAGCCGAAGCCGGGCAGGTCCGGAGCGACGACATGATACTGCTGCGCCAAGGCCGGAATGAGGTTGCGGTACATGTGCGACGAGGACGGGACCCGTGCAGCAGCAGCAATTGCGGCGCATCGGCTTTGCCCGCTTCACGGTAGAAGACAACCACGTCGTCGACCGCGACATGACGGTGAAACGTTGCCATGAGCCACCCCCAGGGTGATACGACCATCAGCCGAAGCGATATGGCCCTGGAGATGACACCCTTTATGAATGACGTGGAATTCGAGGAACTTGCGTTTCTCTATTACAGATTCCGCAATAATGGGCCGCTGCCCTATGCGAACTGGCGCCGCAGGTCTCGGCCGATCTCGTCGATGAAGGCGCGCACTTTCGGTGGCGTATAGCGGCCGGCCTGCTGGACGATGTGGAAGGGGATGCGTTCGACGCTGTATTCGGCCAGCACTTCGACTAGATGCCCGGCCGCCAGATGCCGGGCCGCCTGATAAGAGACGAGATAGGCGAGACCGAGGCCGGCCGCGGCGGCGTCGGCCGCAGCCTCGGTCGTGTTGACCACCAGCCGCGGCTTGATCATCACCTGCTGGCTGTTGTCGGGATTGCCGAACGACCAGCGTTCCGGGACCGGATTGAGGGGCCAGGTCGAGATGGTTCGATGGCGGACGAGCTCCGCCGGCGTAGCGGGGACGCCATGGCGTGCGATGTAAGAAGGGCTGGCATAGACGGTCGTCTTCGCCTCGAAGACCTTCGTGGCACGCAGCGAGGAGTCCGGTAGCTTCCCATAGCGGAGCGCGACATCAATTCCTTCCTCCACCATGGAAACCACACGATCGAGCAGCCAGACCCTGGCTTCGACCCGCGGATATCGCTCGAGGAAGGACCAGACCAGCGGCATCAGGTGCTGGGCGCCGAAATTCGCGGGGGCGCTGATGTTGAGGACACCGCTCGGCTGGCCGTCTCTCGGGGCGGCCCCTTCGAACTCTGCGTTCGCGGCAAGTAGACCGCGGGCGCGCTCGAGATAGAGCTGCCCTGCCTCGGTTAGGGCGACCGACCGGGTCGTCCGATTGAGTAGCCGGGCACTCAGCCGCGTCTCAAGCTCGGCCACGGCACGCGTAACGGCAGACGGAGTGCGCAGCAGTTTCCGCGCAGCGGCGGCAAAACTCCCCTGCTCCGCCACGGCAACAAAAATGGTCACAGCGTCCAGACGGTCCATTCGGCGCTCCAGGGGATTATTGCACGCTATAACATGATCTCTCCGAGAATCCGGCATAGTTGCTCTTGTCCGTTGATGGCAGCGTATACCGCTCTAGCGACCAGGTACGGTTGCGATGAAGGAGTGGGTCGATGGAACCGCCTCCCCGTCCAGAGCCGGGTTGGGACCTACCAGGCTCACCCTTCCACGAAGGCGAGCTCCAGGTTCAAAGTCGCCTGGGGATGGAGGCGAAGATCGACACCGTCGGCCGCCGGTCGGTTCGGCGCTACCTGACGGCCCAGCATCGTGTGTTCTTCCCGCTGCTGCCGATCGCCTTCATCGGCTCGGTTGGGGAGCAGGGCGACCCAGCCGCATCGGTCGTCATGGGAGATCCCGGCTTCGTCAGCGCGCCGGACACGCATCATCTCCGCGTCAATGCCCTGCCCCTCTTTGGCGATCTGCTCGAGGCGAACCTCCATGTAGGGACAGCCCTGGCGCTGCTCGGCATCGAGCTTCCGACCCGCCGGCGCAATCGGGCGATCGGCGTCGTAGAGGCCCTGTCCGCGAACGGGTTCCTCCTGGCGGTGCAGCAGACGATGGGCATCTGCCAGAAGTACATCCAAGCCCGCGAGACGATCTTCGTGGCCACGCCGCCAACATCATCGCCGATCCTCGTCCGGAGCGAGGCCGTGGACGCCGCCGCGGCGTCGCTGATACGCCGTGCCGACAGCTTTTTCATCGCCAGCAATAATCCGTCCGCCACGGACCGCCAACACGGCGGCCCAGACGTATCCCATCGCGGGGGGCGCCCCGGCTTTATCCGAGTAGACGACGCCCAGACTTTGACCGCGCCGGATTTTGTCGGGAATTTCATTTTCAACACGCTCGGCAACATCGCCATCGATCCACGGGTCGGGCTGCTTTTCGTGGATTTCGACCACGGCGGCTTCTTGCAGGTCCGTGCCGAGGCGGAGGTGATCTGGGAAGGCGCGGAACTGGAGGCCTTTGACGGCGCCCAGCGTCTCGTCCGCTTTCATGTGCGCGAGGTACGTCGGGTCGAGAAGGCATTGCCCGGCCGCTTTTCGCCGCCGGACTACTCGCCGTTCCTCGCTCGGACCGGGACGTGGGAGGAGATCGAGGCGCGTCTGCGGTCACCTGTCCCGCCGCCCCCATCAGAGTGACTTCCGCGATCGCTCGTCACCAAATAACGCAACGGGACCGGCGCATAGCTCGCCAGCGCCGCAATGTCGTGGCGTTCCTCGGCACGGTCGCGATCAAGCGTGGGAACGAAAATCGCCGCAGGCCCTGGCGTCGCCTGCTCTCTCGGGGGCGACAAGGACGAGAACTGTGTCGCGGCCGGGTGGCGGCGATCGCCGACCAAGGGCAATGAGCGGTCGTCGTGATGGCCGCTGAGCGGGCTTCCACGGCAAGGCAGTAGCGCCCTGCGTGTGAGCCGAAATCGTCAGGCGCCCGGGGGCCGCACGGAGAGAAACCGCGCACGGCGAAGCACCAGTGGACGCCTCGCTCATCGAGCGGACGTCCTTGCAGGCCAAACTCGGTTGGCTTCGCTCGCGCGCTGCGCGGCGAAGGAGGATCGCGCCCATCCAGGTGCCCTGGTCCGGGAAGATCTCTGCAGCCTTGAGCTCCGCCCGTTCTGGCGCGAGCCCAGAGGTGCCTGCGCGTCCGGCCGAAATCTGTCTATCGATAGATAGATATTGACTCCCAGGTGAGCTCGCTTTACGGCTATCAATCTATCGATAGATGCACACGGTAAGGAAATGCGTATCAACCAGGCGAGAGCGAGCAGCGCGAGGAGCAGAGCGGCCGATGGCCGCACTAGCTTCGCTGCTCGTCCGCAAGGGCACAGTCGCTGGTGGCAGCACCGCGTCCTGCTCCACCGACGGCCCGATGGCCGGCCGGCGCCGGTCTGAGATCGACCATGGACCGTCTCGAGGCCGTGGCCGTTTTCGTGGCCGTCACCGAGCAAGGCAGTTTCGCAGCGGCAGCGCGCAGGCTCGGACGCACTCCGGCCGCGGTGACCCGCGCCATTGCGGAACTGGAGGAAGGTCTCTCGACACAGTTGTTCAACAGGACAACGCGATCGGTCGCACTCACCGAAGCGGGCATGGTCTATCTGACGCGCGCCCGGACGCTGCTTGCGGCCCATGCTGAGTTCGAAGGTGCGGCGCCGGAAGAAACGGAGCCGAGCGGATTGCTGCGTATCACCGCGCCCATCAATTTCGGCCGGCAGCATCTGATGCCGCTCCTGAATCGTTTCTTGGAAAAACATCCTCAGATCGACGCGCAGGTGATGCTGCTCGATCGGGTCGTTTCGTTGGTTGAGGAGGGTCTCGATGTCGGGGTGCGGCTCGGCAAGCCGCGCGATACATCATTGCGCGTGACGTGGGCCGGGGCAGTGAAGCTCGCGATCTACGCCAACCCAGCCTACCTGGCCGAACACGGCACGCCGGCGACGCCCTCCGAACTGCTGAAGCACAGCACGATCTCATGCGGCACCTTCAACCCGATTCCCGAGCGCTGGCCGATCAAGGGCCCGGATGGGATGACCCATATATCCGTCAAGCCCCGGCTCGTGGTCAGCTCGACCGAGTCCGCTGCCGCAGCGGCGGCGGCCGGTCTTGGCATCATCTCCCTTGTCTCCTATCAGGCCGCGCCGCACGTGAAGGCTGGGCGCCTGGTGGAGATCCTGCCGGAATGCACCGTCCACGGCGTGCCGATCAACATCGTACAGCCGCCAGGGCGATATATTCCCGCGAAGGTGCGCGCGTTCATCGATGAGATCGGAACCGGCTTGCGCACCGAGTTCGGCGAATTGTTGCAAGAATCGTAATAGAGAAACGCATAATCCCCCGATTTTCTGTCTAATCGAAGGATGCCATTCGTGGACCGCACGCGAGCTGGTTGTAGCGTGCTCCAATGACGTCGTTCGTCGATCGAGGGCACCAATGGCAAGTTTGAGAGCAACGTCCCGTGTGGTCACCGATACTGAGCACCGCAGGATTTTTCGCCTGCCGGCGGCAGTCGCCGCAATCGCTCTTATGTTGGGCGCGACGGTCGCTTCCGGGCCGGCGGCGGCACAGGTGTCGAAGAGCGGGTTCATCTTGCCAATGGATCTGGCGCTCGAGGCTTCCCAGGAGGCTGTCCGGACCTGCGCAGCAACTGGGTATGACGTCACGGCGACCGTGGTCGATGTGTCCGGCACCCCGCAAGTCGTCCTGCGCGGCGACAATGCGATGATCCATACCAACGATTGCGCCTATCGCAAGGCGTACACGATCGTCACCATGGGACCGATCTTCCAGGTGACCACGACCAGCCAGTCCCCGGTCGTCCTAACGAAATAACCGCCGCGTGCGGCCCAATCCCTGGCATCGACCCCGAACGTCACGGCCCTCCCGGGCGGTGCCGCCATCGAGGCAGACAACTAAATCGTGGCCGGGATCTGCGTCGGCGGCTCGCCCGGCGGCGACAAGGACGAGGTCTGTGCCCGTGCCGGCGTGGCGAGGATCCAAGGCGAGCTGCCGCATTAGGGGCGCGGGGTCCTGGAGCCAGGCCCCCGTCCTCCTTTCTCGTGAGCCGATCCGGCTCAGCCGCTCTGGATGACCGCAGCATAAATGCCGCTCTATCGATAGATAGATATTGACAGCCCTTCACGCCGGCATCTATCTATTCGCCATCAACCTATCGATAGATAGTTATCGCGGACTCAACCAGATCGATGAATTAGCGAGGGCAACATGTCGGACGTACTCACTCATCGCCAGGCTGGAGCAGTCAGCGGCCAGCATTCCAAGAAGCCCGGTTTCAAGGCCTGGGGCGTTTCCCTGATCGTCTTGGGCCTGGTCGCGGGCGGGGTTATCGCCGGCCCGCAGCTGATGGCCTCGCCGGCCGCGTCCGTCGCACCGGCCGCTTTGCCGAGCGTCGCCGTCAGCGCCCCGGTGCAGCGCGACGTCGCCGGCCGCCTCGAGTTCCTCGGCCAGTTCTCGGCCGTCCAGAGCGTCGAACTGCGCGCCCAGGTCGGCGGCACCCTCACCCAGATCGGCTTCAAGGACGGCGACATCGTCCACCAGGGCGATCTCCTGTTCGAGATCGACCCCACCCCCTACCAGATCAAGCTGAGCCAAGCCGCCGCCCAGGTCCAAAGCGCCCAGGCCCGGCTTGATCTCGCCAACCAGGAACTCGTCCGCGCCAATTCGCTGAAGCAGACCGGCAACGGCAGCGTCCAGAACGCCGACCAGAAGGCCGCCGAGCAGCGGTCGGCCCAGGCGGCCCTCGACGACGCCACGGCCGCTGTGCGCGACGCCACGTTCGATCTCGACCACACCCGCATCACGGCCCCCTTCACCGGCCACATCGGCACGCACCAGGTCTCGGTCGGCAACCTGATCGCCGGCAGCCGCGCGGGCACCAGCCCCACCACCCTGCTCGCCACCGTCGTCTCCACCGACTCGATCTACTTGAACTTCGACATGAGCGAGGCCGACTACATGACGTTCCTGCGGGATCGTCAGAAGCAGGCCGGCCCGCTCGCCGACAAGGTGCAGATCTCGCTCGCCGACGAGAAGAGCTTCACCCATGAGGGCACGCTCGACTTCATCGACAATACCCTCGACCGCTCGAGCGGCACCATCCATGCCCGCGCCACCGTCCCCAATACCGACGGCCTCCTGACGCCTGGCGGCTTCGCCCGCGTCCGCGTCGACGTGTCGGCCCCCGCGATGGCCATGCTCGTGCCGGACGCTTCCGTCCTGCCCGACCAGTCGAACCATATCGTCCTGACCGTCAGCGACAGCAACGTGGTCACGCCGAAGCTGGTCCAGATCGGTGATCTCCGCGAAGGCCTGCGCGTCATCCGCTCCGGCCTCGAACCCTCCGACCGCGTGATCGTCGACGGCATCCCGACCGTCCGCCCGGGCGCCACCGTCGCTCCTCACGCCGAAACCCTCAAAGTCGCATTCGACTAGGACTGGGGCTGAGCCGAATCATGAAACTCTCACATTTCTTCATTGATCACCCCCGTTTCGCGGCAGTCATCAATATCTTCATCACGGTGTTCGGACTTGCCGCAGCGGCATTCCTGCCGGTGGCGCAGTATCCGAACATCGTTCCCCCAACGGTCCAGATCACGGCCTCTTACCCCGGCGCCGCGGCCGACGTCGTCGCCCGCACCGTTGCGACACCGCTCGAACAAGCCATCAACGGCGTCGAGAACATGGACTACATCAGCAGTCAGTCCACGGGTAACGGACAGCTCAACATTACGGTGATCTTCAAGATCGGCACCGACATCAACACCGCGCTCATGCTGACGCACAATCGAGTGCAGGACACGCTATCTCGGCTGCCGCAGGAAGTTCAGCTCCAAGGCGTGCAAGTCAAGAAGACGATCCCGGCTCTACTGCTTGGCATCTTTCCATACTCACCAGACGGATCCCGGAGCGCGGAATACATCTCCAATTACATGATCCTGAATGTCAAGGATGAGATCGCGCGTTTGCCAGGCGTGGCCGACTTCTGGGTCTTGGGCGAACGGCAGTACGCGATGCGCATCTGGATCGATCCGGACAAGGCGGCCGCGAGCGACGTCAGCGCCAGCGACATCCTGACCGTCCTGCGGGCTCAGAACACCCAGGTTTCGGCTGGCGCTCTTAACCAGCCGCCCGTGTTCAGCAACACCGGTGGGGCCTACCAAATCAACGTCCGCGCACTCGGTCGCCTTACCACGCCCGAGGAATTCGGTTCGATCATCGTGAAGACGGACCCCCAGGGTCGCGTCACCCGCATCCGCGACATTGGTCGCGTCGAACTGGGCTCAGCGGACTATGGCTCCAAAGCCTATGCGGATCGCGCCGACTCTGCTCCCTTCTGGGTCATCGCCACCCCAGGCGCGGACGTGGTCCAGGTAGAGCACGCAGTCTGGGACAAGATGGCCGAGCTCAAGAAGAGCTTCCCGCCGGGTATGGATTACGTCAACATCTATGATCCGACCACGTTCGTCAGCCAGTCCATCCACGAAGTTCTGGTCACCATCGCCATCGCGATCCTCCTGGTGGTCGGCGTGGTCTACCTGTTCTTGCAAAGCTGGCGGGCGACCCTCATTCCGGTCATCGCCATACCGGTATCGCTCGTTGGTGCTTTCTCGCTCCTCTCCCTACTCGGTGTCTCGATTAACAACCTGTCGCTGTTTGGCTTAGTACTGGCGGTGGGCATCGTGGTCGACGACGCGATCGTCGTGGTCGAGAATGTCGAACGCAACATGGCCCAAGGCTTATCGCCTCGGGAAGCCGCCCACCAGACGATGAGCGAAGTCTCGACCGCGCTCATCGCCATTGCGCTGACTCTTTGTGCGGTTTTCGTCCCTTCTGCGTTCATCTCCGGCATCTCGGGCCTCTTCTTCAAGCAGTTCGCCACCACCATCGCGGCCTCGACGGTGATCTCCTGCTTCGTTTCGCTGACCTTGAGCCCGGCGCTCGCTGCGGTGCTGCTGAAGCCGCACCACGGCCATGCTGAGCGCAGAGGCCTGAACCGGATTCTGCAGGGCGCCTTTGGCCGCTTCAATGCCGGCTTCGAGTGGATGTCGTCGAAGTACGCTCGGATAACTGCGCGCTTCGTTCGGGCGACAGCCCTCATCCTCGTCGTCTATGTCGGGCTGATCTCGCTCACGGGTTTCCAGTTCGCACGGATGCCTGAAGGCTTCATCCCGGAGCAGGACATCGGATATCTCGTCACGGTCATCCAGCTGCCGGCCGGCTCGAGCCTCGCTCGGACCGACGCCGTGGTTCGGGAGGTCAACGACATCATCCTGAAGACCCCCGGCATCGAGCACACGTCCGCGAACGTCGGTTTCGATGTGACGACAAGCACCGTTGCACCCAACTCGGCCACGATCTTCCTCGGTTTGCCCTCGCTCTACGGCAAGCACATCCCAGGCGTGAATGCCTCCACCATGCTGGCCGAGGTGCGCAAGCGCCTGGCTGTCGTCAAGGATGCCTTCGTGCTGGTGATCAATCCTCCCCCAGTCCAAGGCCTCGGTTCCGCGGGCGGGTTCAAGCTGATGGTCGAGGACCGCAACAATTCTGGCCCCCAAGCGCTGGCGGACGCGACAAATACGCTGGTCACGGCGGCCAACAAGGATCCGGCCTTCGGTGGCGTGTTCACACTCTTCAATGCAGGTTCGCCGTCGATCTACGCCGACATCGACCGCGAGAAGGCCGAGAAGCTCCAGCTGACGCCAACCGACGTCTTCTCCACGCTGCAGCTCTACCTCGGTTCGCAATATGTGAACGACTTCAACTATCTGGGCCGCACTTTCCAGGTGCTTGTCGAGGGCGATGAAGCTTTCCGGCAGACTCCGGAGCAGATCGCGCGCCTCAAGGTGCGTAACACTAGCGGTGAGATGGTGCCGGTCGGTTCGGTCGCCAGCCTCCACGACGAAACCGCTCCCTATCGTATCCCACGCTACAACCTCTATCCAGCGGCCGACGTCCTGGGAGCAGCAGCACCCGGCGTCGCGTCAGGCACCGCGATGGCTCGGATGGAGGTCCTTGCAAAGCAGGTGCTGCCTGCCGGCTTCACCATTGAATGGACCGAGCTCTCGCATCAGCAGCAGCAGCAGGGCATCCCGACCATCGCGATCTTCGCAGCATCCGCCGTCTTCGTGTTTCTCGTGCTGGCCGCCCAATACGAGAGTTGGAAGCTCCCTCTGGCGATCGTGCTGATCGTGCCGATGTGCCTCCTGGCCTCGGCGACCGGCCTCGACTTCCGGGGCATGCCGATCGACATCCTGGCGCAGATCGGTTTCGTGGTGCTCGTCGGCTTGGCAGCGAAAAACGCGATCCTTATCGTGGAGTTCGCCCGGCAAAGACAGGACCAGGACGGTGATACACCGGAGGAGGCGGCCACGGCGGCCGCTCGGATCCGCCTCCGCCCGATCCTGATGACCTCCTTCGCCTTCATCCTCGGTGTCTTCCCGCTCGTCGTGGCGACCGGGGCGGGCGCGGAGATGCGGCAATCGCTGGGGACCGCCGTGTTCTTCGGAATGCTCGGGGTCACGATCTTCGGCCTGCTCTTCACGCCGGCCTTCTACACCTTCATCCGCAAGATTGGCTCCAAGCGCGCGTCATGACCCGGAACTTCGAACCACCGGAAAGATGGGGCTGAGCAGCTCGCTGCTCAGCACCGCCCTGGCAGCCTGCACAGTTGGCCCGGACTACACCCCTCCCAAGGTCGAGTTCGCGCCGTTCCACGACGGCACCGATACTTCGCCCACGCTGGGCCCCACGACGCTGCCGCTAGATCACTGGTGGACCGGGTTCAACGGGCGCTGAATGAAAACCTGGATCTCGACGCCGCCTATGCACGGGTGCGCCAAGCGAGAGCCACGGCCGCCAGCGCCGGCGCACAGCTTCTACCGACCGTCGACTTCAACGCCTCGAGGACCTATAAGCATCTGAGACTGAACGGTGCGTTCGGTTCCGTCGCCAACAGTTCGCCCGGCTTCCACTGCGACGGTCATGAGGACGTCATCGGGCCCTGGGCAAGTTGGGAGATTGACCTCTTCGGCGGATCGCGTCGGGACGCGGCCGCCGCCAATACCGAAGCCCAAGCGGCGGAAGCCCAACCGGTGGGGACCCGGATAACGGTCGCTGCCGGCACGGCCGACGCCTATCTGCAGATCCGGTGCTATCGGGCCCGGCTCGCCGTCGCACAGAACCAGATCGCCACCGACGAACATCTCGTCGAGCTGGTGCATTGCGCTTGACCGCACGAGCGCGACATTTGGGCTGTTCCCTTTCGATGGGGGAGTTTGGAAGTCGCGTCACTGCCCGGCGCTCTTGGCTCGCGTCCTGTTTCATCGATCACGGATGCAGGTACCACCGAGCGAACTGCAGGGCCCCTTTCGGCCACCCGACCGCCCAGTCGGTCCACTAGCGGATGGCCAGAGCAATGACGCTCACGGCGATCGACGCTGCCGTGCGGCAGGTGGAGCACCTGAACCAGACTCTGATGGCGCTGCGCGAGCAGCACGCGGCCGCCGGCGTCGACGAGAGCGCTTGGTGGAAGGCGCCTGCGGGCCGCCTCAATGAGGCCGGCCAGCGGGCCATCCGGCAAATGTTCCGTGAGGGTCTGCCGGACTCGGAGATCGCGCGCCGCCTGAAAATCTCAAGTGCCGCGGCGTCGAGCCAACGACAGAAGTGGCTTAGTCGGTGACGCCGGCCAGGTAGCTATCGCCCCTCGCTCGGAATTCGTAGCGAAGCGGCTTTGTCGCTCTCCGTATTCCCGATCCATGTATCTCGGCCGCGGAGCGCTATAAGCGGCCCTTGCGTTGGCTCCTCAGGACCAGACGTCGCCAAGACCCGAAGAATCCGGCGCTTTCTCGATCACATGGGTCTCAGGGACTGCCCGAAAGCGGTCATCGCAGTTGCCTCTGCGAAGCGGACATGACGGGAGGGACGCATAGCGGTCCGGCCACAACCCAAATCACACCTACTGATATCCCGCCTTGCCGAGAACCGGGCCGGGGGCATCGACCCTGCGGCCCGATCGTCGCCGATATCCCGCCGTCAGAAGTGATAGGCGAACCGGGCACTGGCGGTCTGGCTGAGGAAGGTGTCGCCGACATCGGCGGTATATTCCCCCTTCAGCTCGAAGCCGCCGGCCCGGAACAGCTGCAACCCGAGATCGATCTTGCCCATCACCTCCGGCGAGTCGATGAAGTCGCTGAAGGTGCCGTCGGCTGAGGACGCGCCGACGAAGCTGGAATGGATCGTCCGCGTGTTGTCCGGGAGGTAGCTGACCCCGAACGCCGCATAGGCCCGCAGCGTCGTCGCCTCGTCCACATCCAGCCGCCCGCCGAACTCCACCATCGGCGACAGCGCCACGCTGGTCTTGCTGCTGCCGCGCACATCCAGCGCGTAGAGGTCGCTGCCCTTCTCCTCGAAGCCGGGCAGGTCGGTGTAGATCACGTCGAGGTCGCCATACGGCCGGATGTACCAGTCGTCGAAGGCGAATTCGTAGCCGGCGCGCAGCCGACCGCCCGCAAGGAACATGCTCGGGTCGCTCTTCACCGTCTCGCTCACCCCCGGCAGGCGGATCTGCCGGTCGGTGTGGAACTCGCCGCCGGCGAAGGCGACCGAGCCGGCGAACTGCCACGGGCCCATGGTGTGCTTCAGGGTGATCGACCCGTCATAGGTATCGCCGTCGCCGGACGACACCTGGTCCATCGTCGCCCAGGTCTTCCCCGCAGCGAAGGAGGCGCCGAGATACCAGTCGGGCAGGATCTCGTGCTGGGCGCCGATCCGGTAGGTGGTGCCGGAAACGTGGTAGCCCTGGGTGTCGCCGCTGGCCCATTGGTCGGTCCAGCTGCCGGTGACCCGGGCCCAGACGCAATTGTCCTCGCCCAGCAGCACGTTCTGGTCGACGAAGACCGGGCAGCTCATCGCCGCACCCAGGATGGTGCCCGCCGAATTGGCCAGCGCGATCGACTGCGCGTGGGTGGCCTTGCTCGAATAGGCGTCGAGCGCCGCCTTGTAGTCGCCGGCATCGCTGATCCGCGACAGTTCGGCGAAGCGGGTGGCGAAGGCGGTGTCGCCGTTGTTCCAGGCCCGCTCATGGTAGCGGGCGAGGGAGGCTTCGCTCTTGCTCAAGGTCACGCCGCTGGGCGAGAAGTCCGACCGCGGCGCCAGGGTCAGGATGTTGCCCGACTGGGCCGTGTCCCAATGGAACAGCAGCGAGTCCAGCCCGTCCGCCGTCGAGACGAGATGGCCGGCGCTGACCACCGGCAGCGCGCCGGGCAGCAGGGTCAGCGCCGTTGGCACGATCTTGCCGTCGAGCTTGGCCGTGCCGCCGACCTGGAGGTGGCCGGCCGCCTTGTTGAGGGAGTCGAAGGTCACGCCCAGCCGGCCATCGCCGGTCTCGGTGAAATCCCCGGTGACACGGACGGCCCGCAATTCGCCGGGTATCCCGAGATTGAAGGTGCCACTGCTCACGACACTTGCGGCTTCGATCATGGGACCGGCGTTGAAGGTGCCGTTGCCGTTGACCTGGCCGCCATTGGTGTAGATCGAGCCGGTGATGGTGCCGTTGATCGGGGTGTTGTCGACGACGCCGGAATTATTGGCGACGGCGACCTGTCCGCCGCCGGTGACCTTGATCGCCGTGCCGTTGGTGCCGTCGGCCGTGGTGATCGTGGCCCAGTCATTCGTCACATAGGCGACCGGGCCGTTCGCCGGCGTGTCAATCCAGACACCCACACTGCCCGATCCGGTGCCGCCGGAGATGGTGGTGCCCTGGTTGTCGTAGTTGTTGATCACCACATCCGCCCGCCCGGTCGGGGCGCCATAGCCCGCGACCTGAGCAAAGATCCCGATCGCGCTCTGGGCCGTGGGCGCTGCCATGACCGAGTCGTTCACCGTCACCGTGACGGGGCCACCCGTGGCTGAGCCACTGGCATGACCGGCGAGGGGGGCGCCGGCATACATGCCGTTGCCATTGGCGATCAGCCCACCACCACCGCCGACGCTCTGCGCGAAAATCCCAATCGAGCCCGCACCGGCGACGTAGATGGAAGAGCCCTGATCGATCGTGACGTTCACCGCACCGCCATTGCCGGTAGAGGGCTTGGACTGGTACGTGTTGCCGTCATAACCGGTCACCAGCCCGGGGATATCGGCCGGATACCCGATGACGCGGAGGGCGCCGCCGCCACCGCCGATCGACTGCGCAGCGATGCCGAAGGCGCCGATGCCCGAGGTGGCGATCTGGCTGCCATTGCCGAGGGTCACATCGACCTCGCCGCCGTTGCCGGTGCCCAGGCCGCCAAGCTTGGTGGTCTGGCTCGTCGTGCTGCGCGTGGCGCTGACCAGGCCGCCGCCGCCGCCGATGCTCTGCGCCAGGATGCCGAAGCTGTTGTAGCCCGATGTCGAGATCGCGACGGGGCCGTTGCTGGAATCGAAGGTGACGGTGTCGCCGTCGCCATTGGCCTTGCCGCCGCCGCCGACACTGAGATTCAGCGGCTGGTTTGGGGACCCGTCCGCGGCCTGGTTCGGCATCTGGGGCCCGCCGTTCAGGGTCCAGAAGGAGGAGCCGGCGCCGCCGATGCCGCCGCCACCCCCGATCGACTGCAGCACCACGCCATCGGCCGCGGCGCCGGCGGTGATGATGTTCGCCGTGCTGCTGTTCGAACTGGTGAAATTCACGGTGCCGCCATTGCCGCCGCCGCCGCCATCATTGCCGTTGGAGGCACCACCCACCGTGATCGTGCCAGTGGCGACATCGGTGCCGTCACCGCCGATGCCGCCGCCGCCGCCGATGCTCTGCCCGACCACACCGGACGCGCCGAACCCGCCGATGACGCTGTTCTGGGCGTTGGGTGCGCCCGTGGCCACCGTAGAGCCTTGGCCGAAATTGATCTGCACGGCGCCGGCATCGCCGCCGCTTCCGCCATTGCCGCCGATGGCATGGTCGAAATTGTCGGAGATCTCGGCGAAGTTGCCGGTGCCGGTCGCGGCCGCGGTGCCGCCCTTGCCGCCGCCGCCGCCGATCGATTGGGCGACGATGCCCTGGGCCCAGTCGCCGGAGGTGGCGATCGGGGCCGACAAGCCAGTGGTGACGGATCCGCCGGTGCCGCCCGACCCACCGGTGCCGCCGATCGACAGGGACATGGTCAGGTTGAGCGCCGGCTGCGAGCCACTGTTGTTCAGGCCTTCGAAGGTGCTCGAGATGTCACTGCCGAACTCACGGCCCTTCAAGGCCGTGACGATCGGGTTGTCGGCCGACCCGTCGGAGCCGGCCGAGCCGCCGACCCCGCCGCCGCCGCCGATCGACTGCGCCAGCACGCCGGTCGCGTCGCCGCCATAGGTGACGATCGGTGCTGCGACGTTGACGTTCACCGTGCCGCCGGTGCCGCCGCTGACGCCGTTGCCGCCCAGGCTGAAACTGGCGCCCGGCTTGATGGTCTTGTCCTCCGCCGAGAAGCTCTGGACCACATTGAACGACCCGCCCTGGGAGGAGCCGCCGCCGCCGCCGATCGATTGGGCGAGCACCCCCATGGCGCCCGATCCGTAGGTCATGATGCCGTTGCCGGCATACACATCGGCGGTCACCGACCCGCCATCGCCGCCGGTCCCGCCCTTCGACCCCAGGGTGACGCTGAGCGACGTGGTCTCCGAGGTGCCGAAGCCCTGGGTGTTGCCGCTGCCGACTCCGGCATTGCCGCCGCCGCCGCCGATCGACTGCGCCTTGATGCCGTCGGCATAGTCGCCATAGGTGACGATCGAGGTCGGGGCACTGCCGCCCTGGTCGGCCCCGCCGGCGACGGTGCCGCCGATCGCGACCTGCACGTCACCACCATCGGTGCCATTGCCACCGGCGCCGCCGACTGTGAAGCTGAGCGTCAGGCCGAGCGACTGCGTGTCTTTCGGCGCGCCGTTCGACCCATAGCCCAGCACCGCCGCCATCGCCGAAGAATCGCCTCCCTCGCCGCCGCCGCCGCCGATACTCTGGACCTGCACGCCGGTCGAGCCCGTGCCGCTGGTGGTAATGGTGCCGCCGTTCGACAGGGAGAATTGCGCGTTGCCGCCCGCGCCGGCCACGCCACCGGCCCCGCCCAAGCCCACGGCGACGGCCATCGCGGCGCTGTCGTCACCCGTCGGCGGGGCGATTGCGACGGCCTCTGCGATCGCCGTGCCGCCGGTCCCGCCGCCGCCGCCGATGCTCTGGACCAGCACGCCGATGCTGTCGATCGGCAGCGCGTTGGAGGACCCACCGCTGCCAACGCCGTTGACAAGCGCCGAGGCCTGCCCCGTGGCGATCGCGCTGTTCACCACCGTGACGGCGGCCGTGCCGGCATCGCCGCCGGAGCCGCCCGCGCCGCCGATCCCCACCGAGACGTCGAGACCCACCCCGATGGACCCCGCGAAGGCCTGGCCGCCGTTGCCACCGCCGCCGCCGATCGATTGCGCGATCAGGCCCGGCGCCTTGGACCCCTGGGTGACGATCGTCGCCCCTGATGTGTCGATGGTGGCGGTGCCGCCACCGCCGCCCTTGCCGCCCGTACCGCCGACCGCGAAGGATGTGAAGATCGACCCGCTGAAGGCGTGGCCGGCATTGCCGCCGCCGCCGCCGATCGATTGCATGACCACCCCGACGCCGTTGTCGCCCGTCGTCTGGATGGCCGTGCCCTGATTGAGCAAGGCACTGACCTGGCCGCCGGCCGACGCCGTTCCGCCGCTGCCGCCGATGGTGATGGAGCCGCCAGTGCCACCGCCGCCATCACCACCGCCGCCACCGATCGATTGGCCCAGCACGCCGATCGAGGAAATGCCGTTGGTCGTGATGCTGCCGCCATTCGACGTGAAAACCACAGTGCCGCCGGCGGCCCCGGCGCTGCCGCTGCCGCCGACATTGGAGATCGGCCCCCCGGCACCGCCGCCGGCGCCGCCGCCCCCACCGATGGATTGGAGCATGGCGCCATGAGCATTCTGCCCGTTCGTGGTGATCGAGCCGGTGTTGGCGACGTCGACTTCGCCCGACGTGCCACCCGTCGCGCCCGCCCCACCGTCGGAGTGGAAGAGGGCCCAGGAGCCGCCTCCGGATCCACCGCCGCCGGCCAGCGACTGAGCGGCGATGCCATGGGCGGTATCGCCGGTGGTGGTGATCGAACCGCCATTGGTCACGCTCACGATGTCCGAATTGCCGCCGGTGCCGCCCGCTCCGCCATGTTCCTCCTGCCCCGCGCCACCTGCACCGGCGGCGCCGCCCAGGGACTGCGCCAGGATGCCGATGGAGCCGGTCTGACTGGTCTGGATCGTCGAGGCGCTGTCGACCGTGACGGTCACGGTGCCTGCGGTCCCGCCATTGCCACCATTGCCGCCGTAGATCTCGCCGGTTCCGGTCGGATTGCCGGCGTTGCCGCCGCCGCCGCCTTCGGACTGAGCGATGATGCCGGGAGAGGCCGTGCCGGTGGTGGTGATGAAAGCCGAGGCCAGGCTCACCGTGACCGCATTGGCATCGCCCCCATTGCCGCCATACCCGGTCGTGCCTTCGCCGCCGCGCGGGTCGAGATAGCCGCCATCGCCGGCCTGGCCGCCCAGGCTCAGCGCATAGATGCCGGGAGAATTGGTCCCGTTGGTCGCCGCCCCAGCGGAACCGGGGGACGAGCCGGTCAGCGAGACCGTGACCGTTCCATTAACGTCGCCGCCGTCCCCGCCTTGGCCGGCATGGTTGCTGAAACCGCCACTGTCCTGGGACCCGCCCTGGCCTCCGACACCGCCCTGGGCGAAGGCCACGATGCCGGGCAGGTTGGTGCCCGTGGTCGAAACGGTCGCGTCGGTGATCGAGACGCCGGCTCCGGCGACGCCGCCGCCGTTCCCGGCGTTCTGCCCGCCGGTGCTGTTGCCGCCGCCAGTCCCTCCGGACGCCAACGCCACCACGCCGCCGCCCGACCCGAGGACGGCCGACGTCGAGCCATTGAGCTGCAAGCTGACATCGCCGCCCTGCGTCAGCGTGATTGACGCGGGCCCGGCATTGCCGCCGGTTCCGACATTGCTGCCGTTGATCGAGCCGCCGCCGCCCGCCGACTGCGCAAGGATTCCGAGAAAGCCGCCATAGGAGTTGACATTGGCGGTGATCGCCCCGCTGCTCGTGATCGACGTGCCCGAGGACGACCCGCCCGAATTTCCATCGGGGCCGTCACCGCCGGCGTCATCGCCCCAGATGCCGGCGCCGCCGCCGACATCGATGCCGGACAGATTGAGGGCGATGGCCCCCGAATTGTTGATGGTGATGCCCGCGGGCACCCCGCTGCCATTGACGCCGATGCTCGACCCACCAGGCCCGCCACTTCCGCCGGCCTGGACCGCCTGGATACCAAAGCTGTAGTCGCCCGTCGAAGCGGCGCCGTTCAGAGTGATCGACCCCTGGTTGGTCAGCAGCAGCCCCTGGACATTGCCGCCGCGCCCACTGGTGACATTCTGTCCGGAAGACCCGAAATTCAGCCCGACAGCCTCGTTGGTCTGCACCGGCATCGTGATGTTGCCGGTCGATGTCACCGACATCGGCGCCGCATCGGGAGAGCCACCCTGGAAGCCAGATGTGGAAGAACTGCCGGAATAGGTGCAGGTGGCAACGTTCCCAATCATGACCAGGTTGCAGGGCTGCGCGGCCGCCGTATCCGGCATGGCGAGCCAGGCCGTCGTGCCCAGCAGCCCGGCCATCAGGCCCCGTCCAGTTACGGCGGGCCAGGTCAGATTCACTTTTGAAACAGACCGCGAGCCCGCCTTGGCGCGGGAACCGGACCCTTGTGTCATCGCATCCCCCTAAATCTTTACTCAAATGCTCCCGACGCGGCCCGGCGCGGATGTCCTCCATCGGAAATCTGCGATTTAGTGCACGTCTTGAGAAAGCGTATCGCCATATTTTGCTATGCCATAGGTCCAGATGGGACTTATCGATGGGTCCAGATGCGGTTTGTCGGACGATGTGTATCCGATGACACGCCCGAGAGAAGTGCAACTGCCTGATAAAGATCCACGACGGCGGTGAACTGCCGATCAAATGAATCAATCAGGACTTAACAAATGATAAATATCAGGCTCTGGACAATGACCGGGTCGATGGCCATCCGACGTGCCGATCTCCTTGGTGCCAAAGAAGATCGGGGCGATGGGCGCTCTAGATCTCGCGCCGATCTCTTCTGTTGCGGCGGCGGAGGATGATCAGCGTTGACGGCCGCCATGGCGATGGCGGCGAGGCCGATGGTAAGGGCGCTCGATCGACCGGGGCAGGTCGGCACCGTGACGGTGGCGTTGCCGGAATATTCCTCTGAAGTCGGCGTTCCTCAGGGAACCGACGGCGCCCGGCACGCAGCGGCCGACCGTGAAGGTGGTGCCTGTTGCATCCACCGGCTGGACTATGGCCGCTGAATCGTTCGGGTCGGCCGAGTCCGGCCCCGGAGATCGGGTCGGAAGACTAGGATCGCCGCAACCAGCGCCAGACCGGCGACGACGGTATGCTCTAGATCCTCATCGCGTCCCCCCGGTGCGTGAGTGGCGACCACAGAGCCGATGGAACCCACAAATGACGGCCGGAGCGGGATGGGCCTGGGTCAAGGCGCACCGGAAGGGCCGGAGGGTTGGCGATGCAGTAGATCCCGCAAACAATCCCGCTCTTCCCGATGGTGCCGATCGCCTGGGCCCGGCGGGCCGGGTCCTTGATGGCGCGGGTGCCGCAGGCCAATCGTTTATGATTTGCTGAGCATGCAGACGCCAGACGTTTTATATTTTCTGTCGGCGCAAATTCCGGCGGGTCAGTGCTTTGATCTTGCCTTCTTGCGGCGGGCGCCGACGGCCTTTTCCAGAAGGGTCGACGCCACATCCTTCGCCAACAGGAACGGCGCCGTGTCACCCGACGCATGCGCAAGCGCCAGGGCCCCCTGAAGAATCAGGTTGAGCTGCTTGGCGAGCCGCTCGGGCTCGGCAAAGCCCGCCCGCTGGCACAGTTCGAGGAATTTCGCCTCGCCGCGTGAGTTCGCGCTGATCCCGAGCTCGACGATGCCGTCATGCTTGCCGACATAATCCTGCGCCGCCTTCAGTCCCAGGCAACCGCGTGTCAGCATGCGGCCGGTCGTCTTTCGGACGTCGAAGAAATCGACGATCTGATCGCACGGATCGGCGATGTCCGCGACCGGGCCGAAGAGCTCATCCACGACGACCTTGCTGTAGAGCTGCAGCACGGCCGCGATCAGATCCTCCTTCGACGGGAAATACTTATACAGCGTTCGTTTGGATATGCCGCTGCCGGCCAAGGCGGCTTCCATTCCCGTCGCCTGAAAGCCGCCCGCGTAGAACCGGTCGAAGGCGTGTTTCACGATTTCGACCTTCTTGCCTTCGATCTCGCCGTCCTGGCCCATCACCATGTCCCCGCCGCTGTCCATTCCCTGGTCATAGCGAACCCGATTGACCAGGTAAACGACTCCGTTTACACACCCCTCAGGTAAACGACTCCGTTTACCTCTGTGCTGAAAGCGCCGGAATCAAGATCTTCGGGAGAAGGCCATGCCCCTTTCAAACCAAGTCGTCCTGGTGACGGGCGCCAGTCGCGGTATCGGCGCAGCCATCGTGCGGGAAATGCTGAAGGCCGGCGTGGCGAAGATCTACGCCACCGCTCGCGATGTGACGTCGCTGCAGGCATTGCCGGACCCGCGGGTGGTGCCGCTGCAGCTCGACATCACCAGCGATGCGTCGGTGACTGCGGCAGCCCAGCTGGCGGGGGATATCGATGTTCTCGTCAACAACGCCGGGACGCTGGCCTTCGGCGATTACATCAGCAGCCGCCTGGAGACCTTCGAAGACGACATGCGGACCAACTACTTCGGCACCCTCCGGGTCCTGCGTGCCTTCACCCCGCAGTTTGTCGCCCGCAAATCCGGCACGATCGCGAATGTGAGCAGCGTCGTCGGCCTGTCGGCGGTGCCTCTGATGGCCGGCTATTCGGCCTCCAAGGCGGCGGTGCATTCCCTCACGCAATCCCTCCGCGGCACCCTGGAGAAAGACAACATCACCGTCATCGGCATCTATCCCGGGCCGATCGAGACGGATCTGGCCAAACCGGTGCCCTATCCGAAGGTCACCCCGGACCACGCCGCCATCCGCATCGTGCGGGCCATTGCCGAGGGGCAGACCTACATCTTCCCCGATCCCATGGCGCAGCAGGTCGAGCAGCTGTGGTCGACCGACAACCGGAAGCTGGAACACGTCGCACTGCATCTCGGCGGCTGACGGTCTGGCTACATCGCCTCCCTCACTCCAACCTGCAGGACAACCCCTCCATGCACACCCGTCGTTCCTTCGCGGCGAGTTTCCTCGCCGGCTCTGCCGCCATGATTGCGTCCGGCACAGTGTCGGCCAAAGCCAAGACCACTCTGCCGAACAGCAAATCGTCCCTCTCCGGACATCCGGCTGTTCCGACCCACTACCGGACCGTGGACATCGACGGACTTTCCGTCTCCTACCGCGAAGCCGGGGCACCCGGCGCCCCGGTCGTGCTGATGCTCCACGGCTGGCCGTCGTCATCGGCGATGTTTCGCGATCTCATCCGTGACCTGTCGACGGACTATCATGTCTTTGCCCCGGACTATCCGGGTTTCGGCAACAGCGACACGCCCGACCGCTCGCACGCCCCCTATACTTTCGACGCCCTGGGCGAGATCATCGGCAGGTTCGTCGACAAGGTCGGCATCCGACAATTCGCCTTGTACGCGACGGATTTCGGCGGTCTGGTCGGTTATCGGGTGATGCTGAAGTCGCCAAATCGGCTTAAAGCGCTGATCGCGCAAAACAATCCACTGTTCTTTGCCGAAAGCCCCTGGTTCGGGCCGATCGTGCCGTATTGGAAGGACGGAACAGACGAGAGCCGTCGGAAAGCGGGGGAGCACTATCTCACCCTCGATGTGGTCCGCGGCCTGTACGTTACCGGTGTGCGCGATACATCGCTGCTCGACCCGGAACAATGGCAGTCGGAATACGCCTCGCTGCAACGTCCGGGCGCAGGAGACGCCTCGCTCGACCTCCTCTACGACATCCGCACCAACGGTCCAGTCCTCGAGAATGCTCAGGACTACCTGCAAGCGCGTAAGCCGCCGACGCTGGTTGTGAGCGGCAAGAACGACATTCTATTCGCGGGTGAAAATCAGCAGCGGTATCGCGAGGTGGTGCCGAACGCAGAGATTCACATGCTCGACACCGGTCATTGCGCCTTGGCCGACAACGGCGAAGAAATCGCCAGCTGGGTGCATGATTTCCTCGGTCGAGCGCTGTAGCCCAGGCGCGGTGGCTGTCCGTCCAATTCCTGTCTCGTCGCCCCCTGTGGACATCAGCATTTCCAGGGGGCAGCGGCCCCTGAGCCGCTCCCGGACGGGATCCGCTCACGATCACGACCAGGCGGCATAGCAGGGCTGTGGCGCCTGTCGTATCCAATCGCGATCACCGAATCCTATCAAACATTCCTCCAGACTGACGCCTGTGTGGGCCATAAGGCGCTTGGCCAATCGGGCGATCGACAGGGATCGGGTAATGCGGAGCGATGCCTTTCAACCAGGCTGGATAGCGCCATATCCGGACATCGCTCGCGATTCTCCAAAGCGGACATGACCGGATTCGACCCTATCCGGCCTGTTTAACTCCGCTATAGTGAGACCATTAAACGGGGGTGCTATGAAGCGTTTTATCTGGCTGGTGGCTGGCCTGGTCGCCGGCTGCATGTCAAATCAGAAGCCCACTGAGACGGCCGTTATTGTCCAAAATATAGATAAGATCGAATCAGATCTGAAAAATATATCCGACGCGCAATTGGCGATATTTAGACGCGACTATGGGACCACTATAGCTATCCCGGCGGAACCGGAGGCGCTCCGGGAGATTGCAGATCAGTCATGCCAAATATCAGCATCCGCGTCTGGGATTTCCCAACTGCTGGGCCGTATAAAGGAGTCACGTAACAAACTTGCGACGAAAGATCGAGATCTGTTTTGGGGGTTCGTCTTTTTCTCAAAAAACAAGATTATTCACGAAATGTATTTTGGAGCGCCTTATCTAAATGTTGATTACACGTCCATGATAGTCGATGGGCAAAAATACGAAATCCCGGTGAGGGTTGTTTCCTGGCTGGACGAGGTTATCGATATGGGAAACTGCAAAATCAACTGATGCGGGTCGAGGCGGCGGAGGTTTATCGGCAGGTCGTTGGAGCGACGCGGGGTGATATCCAGCTTTGGCGCCCCCCTGGCCCCACGTTGGTCAACGCGGGATCGCATCCAGCCAAAATCGTGAATGCCGATATTGGAATAGCGGCTAGCCTGAGATTCTGCCGCTTCTGCAAGACAGTTCGACTGTTCGCTTTCCGCCCTTCGCGGACGTTCGACCGCCCAAGCGCGAAGGGCCGGATTCGACCCCAAGCGGACGGGCCCGCGGAAAAATCGGATCATCATCGCTTCCGGTTCCGCCGGCCAGGGCGAGAGTGCCAGAGAAAGGCTGGCTCCGCGGCGGCTTCCGGCGCGCTCCGTACGATCAGGCCGACTGAGATGGGCGGAGAGGGTCAGCCAAGTGCGGCCAAGTTTGTAAGTGTTGGAATGCTTGACGCGTGCTGCCTCGACGTTTCCACGATGCACAGGCACAATAAGTTGGATAGAGGAGGTTGATATGTCGGCAAAAATATTTTGGATGCTTCTAGGTTTCTCTCTGCTGGGCGCTTGTTCGGGCGCAACGTCAAATCAAAATGTGATCACCGCGGAAAATTGGAGCACAGTTCCCGTTGAATGGCGAACTAAAAGTCATTGGACATGCATGGAGAATGCTGGATTTTACACAGAATACAATGGAACTAAAATAAATAAGAACATACACAACAACAGTATTGACAAATACATAATAGATCTAAAAAAAATGACTGTAGAATATGACGTTGACGGGGAGTGGCCGGAGCATGCAGTAGAAAATATCGTGATTGCAGATAACAGACCGAAACATCCTAATGTTAATAATTTTCCTAGATTCAGCTTTGTCACCAGGCGATTTGGTGAAATATGGAATTCATACAGTTTAGTGTTTTCGTCATCATTTATTGTACGCACATTTGCTGGTGGAAACAATTCCTGGACCCAATACGGAAAATGCTCTCCAAGCTAAAGACCGTCCAATGGCATCATCAGTCTGCGTACGTTGTAGACTGTCGCCTGCGGGTCGAATGCGGCCATGTCCGCTCACCGGGGCTAAGCGCGATGGTCGGTTTCGAGCACCCGGTAGCCGGCCGAGCCGGCCGAGAAGAGCCGAATCTGGACCGACCAGGGGGGCGTGGCACCTCTGACCGCTTTGGGTCGCGTGCGGCCCTCTCCGCTTCGGGGTCTGGGAGGGATGGCCGCTTACCGCCGATTGTGTTGAAGAAGTCGGCAGCGGACAGCTGTTGGTGCGACGGTGACTAGGAAGCGTGGGGGCCTGAGGGCTCTCAGGCCGGCATGGGCGTCGGCATCGGGATGAGCTTGGCGAGCTTTCGGAGGTTCTGGGCGGCAGCGGCGAGGTGGAATTCGTCGCGGGCGCCGTTCGGTCCGCGCAGACGCAACCTGTCGAGCTTGAGGATGCGTTTGAGGTGGGCGAACAGCATCTCGATCTTCTTCCGCTCGCGGCAGGAAGTGGCATAGGCGTCGGTGGCGGCGATGTCGCGGGCCATGTCGCGAGCGCCTTCGTGGACCGAGCGCGGGACCTTGCGGGCAGGCGTGTTCGGACAGCAGCGCGGCTCCAGCGCGCAGGCTTCGCAGTCCAGCTTGCTGGCGCGATAGCGGATCATGCCGTTCGCGTCGACGAGCGGGCGCGGCGTCCGATAGACGACCTGGCGCGGCCTGAGTGGCTTCCCGGCCGGACAGATGTAGGCATCGGCCTGGTGATCGTAGGTGAAGTCTGCCCTCTCGAAGGTGCCGTCGCTGCGCTCGGATCTGTCGAAGACCGGGATGTGAGGCTCGATCCCGCGCTCATGGACCAGCCAGTTGAGCATCTCAGCCGAACCATAGGCGCTGTCGGCGGCCAGTCGCTCGGGGTAGAGACCGAAGCGGTCCCGGGTGCGGTCGATCATGGTGCGGGCAGCGCCGACCTCCGCCTGGCGGATGGCACGGCTCGCCTCGACATCGACGATGACGGCGTGGTCGAGGTCGATCAGATAGTTGGTGGCATAGGCGAAGAAGGCGTTGCCCTTCAGCGCTCCCGTCCACTGCGCGGCCGGATCCGACCGCGAGACGAATTTGGGCTGAACCTCGCTGGCGGCGCCCCAGGCCGCCTCGTCCAGCGTGTCGAGATATTCCCGGACCGAGCGGCGGGTCGCCGCCATCGCCTCCCAGTCGACCGTCTCCGATCCCTCCGCCGAGCGCTGCTTGTTGGCGTCCGCCCGGATCAGGCTGGCGTCGGCGGCGAAGCTGTTGCCGCCGACCAGCCCGGCCTCGATGCAGCGCCGCACCGTCGTCTCGAACAGCTCGCGCAGCAGATCGCTGTCGCGGAAGCGGCCGTGACGGTTCTTCGAGAAGGTCGAATGGTCCGGGACAGCGGCCTCCAGGCCGAGCCGGCAGAACCAGCGATAGGCGAGGTTCAGATGCACCTCCTCGCACAGCCGGCGCTCCGAGCGGATGCCCAAGCAGTACCCGATGAGCAGCATCCGGATCATCAGCTCCGGATTGACCGAAGGCCGCCCGATCTCGCTGCAGAATGGTCGCAGATGGGCGCGGAGCCGTGACAGGTCGACGAACCGGTCGATCGAGCGGAGCAGGTGATCGGCCGGCACGTGGCGCTCGAGGTTGAACTCGTAGAACAGCGCCTCCTGCATCACCGTCCGCTCGCCCATCATCGCCGCGTCCTCCCCTGCCCAGGAGGACTGAATCAGGACTTCTCACCGCCAGCAATGACGACTTTTTCAACGCAATCCGCCGATATCGTTGAAAAAGTCCCCAACGAGTACTTGAGGTGCAAATTCGAGCAAGATTGCTGCCGATCAGATCGATGCTGGGTATCCTTTGGTTTATCCGAAGCTCGATCTCGGCCTCTTTGTTGCTCGCAGAATAGGCGTTCCGACTTTTTCAACGGAATCCGCCCTTCGCGGACATTCGCCAAGCCGGGTGCGAAAGACCGCATTCGACCCTTAGCGGTCTTAGGACGGACCCTGCGAACATCGGTGGCTATGATGCGACAGGTTGGTCGTGCCAGGGTAGCTTCCTGACGAGGTTCGGAGACGATTCTTGGATAGGCAGGGTTTTGTCGATGCGGTCCGGCTGGCAGTTAAGGATGCTGCTGTGACAGGCACTATTTCGCAGCTGGCACGGCCGCCCGGCCGGAAACCAGATGAGAATCTGCTTGGCCTATCAGCTTGGTTCAATCAGCTCGCTCCTCAAGATCGGAATAACCTGGAGCAGGTCATCGATCTAGCAACCAATTTGGCAGTCTTCGGCTTTTTATGTGTGCTGGATGGAGTTAGACAAATTGAAAATGGTCCAAAGAAAGGCACTCTCCGGCTTCACTACTGTCTAGATTCTCAAGATATTATACTTAACGATGATCGTGGCGAGATGTTGCATGATCTTCTTTAGGTATCGCCGCGGCGCAGTGAGAAATAACCGTTCTCCACCCTAAGTGGTCATCGTTATGGGGTCATCATGACGAAGGTTGTATTTTGGTTTGGGTCTTGCGTTGCAATTCTGATCGCCGCGGACCCCAGCCAGGGCGATTCCCTATCCGATCCACCAACAACATATTCAAGAGAATCGAATGAGGTGCACTCGCAAATGGATAAACCGGACTACGACGCGATCGCCGCCAAGCAACTTGCGATGAATGCTCAAACATGGAAGCTGTTGCTTGCGAGAGGAGTGACGGAGCAAATAAATCTCGAACTAGATTTCACTTTTGTGGCGCCAAATAAGGAAACAGCCGACGGGTTGATCTCGCTGCTGAAAGAAGAGACAGACTATAACCTCGAATCTCAGCCGGCGGGATCATCCCGGGACGGGAATTGGCTCGTCCTTGGTTCGACTCAGATGACCAAAATTTCTCTTGAGATCCTTGATCAATGGGTAATCTGGATGATCCTTGCCGGCAAGCGTGGCAACGGGTGCGTGTTCGACGGCTGGGGAACAGCGATCCCAAAGTAGGCGGAGAAAGTTGTTGGATCAAAAGGTTTGCTTGCCGCCCTTCGCGGACGTTCGACAGCCCAGGCGCGAAGGGCCGGATTCGACCCTAAAGCGGACCTTGTCGCGCATGGAGGCTCGGGATAGCCTTGCGCAAATGAACTCGCTATCTGAACTGGAGCAGGCAGTGCTCCGCGCAATTGCCCGGCAGGAGCCCTCGATCGCTGAGGCTATTGCGCTTCAACAGGATGGCATGCGTATCCTGACGCGAGAGAATACGGGGGCCGGCTTCTACGCCACCTTCGAAGTGTTATCCGGACCTCCGATCATAGGAGCAGCCTCGCCGCTCGGAGACGTGGAGGCGGCCGTCCAGGGCCTTGCTCACGGCATGGGCTTCCTTCTCTGGCTCAAGGACGGCCGGTTGCACCAGCTGGAGGGCTACTCCTACGATGAGAGCACCAGTGGACTAGATTTCGAGCATCTGAACTTCGGCCCGATCCGCCCGCGCCCTCGACAGGCATAGTTCCGATCCCTATGCGTCGGAAGGTCCGGGTGTCCATCCAATTTCACCCGCCCAAGACCCGTAGCTGCCGCTCCGGAGGTGTTGCCAGCGTTCGACCTGTATTCAGCGTAGCCGCGGCCTATGGAGTCGGTTCGACCTCGTCGTTGGCGATCCGCTCCCGCGCAGCTGTGATCATCTGCGGAATCCCCGAATGGCGGTGCCAGACGTTCCTTGCGGCTGACATCTCGTCGTCTAGCTGAGCTACGATCCTTTCGAGCTCGGCGATGTAGTGGGGATCGATATTCTCGCTAAGACGCTGCTGATCGAGGCCAGCCTTGACCAGTTCGTGTGCGAGTATGCGAGCAAAGAGTATCGCCCGCGCATTTTCGGCCTGATCTGACATGGGGCGTCCGCTCAGAGCTTAATCTACCGCGAGAGTAGCGCGGGATCTGCCGTGATGCGAGGCCGATAGGCCGCCTAGTCCTCGAGCATCCCGGATTTCCGCTTTCCGCCCGATGCCGCCGCCGCGGCGAGGCAGAGGCGCGCCAAAAACGGAAGTCGCGTTGGCGCCCCGATACCGGACACCGCTCGAACTACAGAGTCCAGCCCCTCTCGGTCGGCCCCGACCTTGGAGAGCGCACCTGAAAGCGGCCGTCCCAGCAGGCTCTACGACGCGGACATTGCCGGACGCGCCCCAAAGCGAATTACCGAAGTATGCGGCATCTACGCGAGATGCCCGTTCTATTTTGGGTCCGAGGCACAATAAAGAGGGTGGACACATGAACTAATTCGATCGCAGCAATCTCCGCATTCTCATCGCATATGATGAAAGCGTCATCGCCGCCAATCGTGCGGCGGGCATATGGTCAAATACCTTGCTCTGAACGTCAGACCCTCTCGTCCTTCGCAACGGCACCTGCTGTGGGATAACCATGAAGTCATATTGGTCCGCAATGTTCGGAAAAGCGGCCAGTTTATCGCACTGACAGCCTCCATTATCTGGAACGTCATCGACCCGAACGTGGCGACTGTGACGACGGAGCCTGTATGCCGACGCTTTTCGAACCCCTCGCGCTTGGCGCGATCACCATCCCCAACCGCGCCATCATGGCGGCGCTGACTCGCAGCCGCTCGACGCGCGCGCATGTGCCGACGGCCATGATGGTCGAGTACTATGCGCAGCGTGCCTCGGCGGGGCTCATCACCAGTGAGGCGACCGCTGTCTCGCAGCAAGGTGCCGGCTTCACCTACACGCCGGGACTCTGGCGCGTGGACCAGGTGGAAGCCTGGGAGGCCGTGACGAAAGCAGTGCATGCCCGCGGCGGACGGATCATCGCGCAGCTGGCGCACAACGGGCGCGCGGGCCATTCCGAAGTGATCGGCGAGCAGCCGGTCTCGGCCAGCGCGACCGTCGCGCCGGTCGACGCCTGGACATACGATGGGCCCAAGCCCTCTGAATGCTCACGCCCGCTGGAGGCGGAGGAGATCCCGGGTCTCGTCGCCGACTTCGGCCGCGCGGCGCGGAACGCGATTGCGGCGGGCTTCGATGGCGTCCAGATCCACGCCGCCAATGGCATGCTTCTCGACCAGTTCCTGCGCGACAACTGCAACCTTCGGACGGATGACTACGGCGGAAGCATCGACAATCGCGTCCGCCTGCTGAAGGAGGTGACGCGTGCCGCGATCGCTGTCGCCGGCGCGGATCGGACTTCCGTCCGCCTGTCCCCCAACGGCAAGACCTGGGGCGTGGACGACAGCGACCCGACGCCGCTGTTCGTCGCGGCGGCGAAGATGCTCGACGGACTCGGCATCGCCTATCTGGAACTTCGCGAGACCGGTGCCGGCGGCGGCGCATTCGGCGAGACCGACGTCCCGCGCCAGTCGCCCATGATCCGTCCGCACTTCAAAGGTCCGCTGGTGCTCAACAACAACTATGACCTGGAGCGGGCCCAGGCCGACCTCGGCAGTGGACTGGCGGATGCGATCAGCTTCGGGCGGCCGTTCATCGCCAACCCCGACCTGGTCGAGCGGCTGCGCGACGGCACGCCGCTGAATCTGCCTCGGACGGAGCACTTCTATACCCAAGGCGAGGAGGGGTACCTCGACTATCCGACGCGGGACGAGATGAAGGCGGTCGCCTGACCCGACGAATTCCGGCTCGGCATGCAGCCGAGCCTGAGCCCTGCCCCCGCAAGGCCCGACCCGTCCGTCGAGGCAGAGGACCGGGTCCCTGTCCCGGCAAGTCAAAGCAAAGAGGCACCAGGGTGCCCGTCATCCCGGCGCGACCGACGCGATGCAAACCCTCCCCATGCATCGAAGCCCACCCCACGGCCGCGCCGGGATGACCCGTCTACCTCAGGATCCGGTCCGCCAGACCCGACACTGAACGGACATGTAGGCCAGCGGGACCGCATGGTTCGAGAGGGTGCAGGTCAACCCGTTGGCCGACACCGGGCGCCCCGCCCCTGCAGGGCCGCCTGAACATGCAGAGATGCCGGACGATCGCTAGCTCAATCGCGGCCCTCGTCCAGCGCGCTCTTCATCGACTCCGTCATAAACTTCACGAATGCCGAGAGCTTCGGCAGCGGGGTCTTACTCCGGGGCCACAGGAGGCGCAGCGCGCGGCTGATCTTCTCGGACCCCGGCAGCACCTCGCGCAGAATGCCTGACCGAAGACCACCCGCGACCGTGAAGTAGGGCAGCGAGGCGATTCCACACCCCGCCTCTGCCAGCCGGACCAGCGGCTCGAGCGAGGTCGCCGACAGCACCACTGGAAGGATGGTGCCCTCGGGGACGGCCGGGCCCCAGCTACCGAGCTTTCCCGTTTCGTAGAAACGGTGATGCAGCAGGCGGTGGTTCACCAGATCCGCCGGCTTCCGGGGTTCTCCTGCGCTTTCGATATAGCCGGGGGAAGCGACCATGCGGGACGTGAAGTCACCCAGCTTCACGTGCATCAGTCGGCTGTCGCTCACCTCACCCGAGCGGATGACCGCGTCGAAGCCGTCCTCAATCACGTCCACCAGCCGGTCATTGTAGTCGAGATCGAGTTCGACCTCCGGGTACCTGGCCGTGAACTCCGCGAACAGCGGCGTGAGGAGTTCCCCGGTGAACGGCACGCCGACGCGTAGCCGCCCGCGGGGGAACGCGGTCGCCTGGGCGAGTTCGGCCTCCGCGGCCTCCAGCTCGCACAGGATGTGCCGGCAGCGGTCGAGGAACATCTCCCCCTCCGGCGTCAGCCGGATCGCCCGGGTCGAGCGGTGGAACAGCCTGATCCCGAGCTGATCCTCCAGCTTCGCGATGGTCTTCCCTATCGCGGACGACGATAGCCCGAACTGCTGGCCCGCCAGCTTGAAGCTCCGCAGCTCCGCCGCCTGTACGAAGGCAGACATCGCGCTCACGCTCTCGATCCGAATACCCATAAAATACCAACAGTCCGCAATGTTCGGAAAAGCGGCGTGTTTATCGCCTAATTCAGCTCCGTTATCAAGAGACGCTCGCTGAGCGCACCGACGCTGCGGCGAATGATCAAACCCGCGACCGAGCATGGCCATTGGCCGCGCCTGGAGCTTTCCCGATGCCCATTTCAGACCTGTTCAAGCCACTCACGCTTCTGCACGGCCCGCCGATGCGCAACCGTTTCATGCTTGCACCGCTCACGAACCAGCAGAGCATGGACGACGGCACCGTCTCCGAGTTCGACAGGGAGTGGATCCGCCAGCTCGCGCACGGCGGATACGCCCTGATCACCACTGGCGCCTCAACCGTGGAGGCCGACGGCATCGCGTTCGCCCGGCAGGTGGGCATCCACGACGATGCCCACCTGCCGGGGCTGACCGAACTGGCCAACTCGATCCGCCGGGGGGGCGGCCTGTCGGCTGTGCAGCTGCATCACGCCGGACACCGCGCCAATCCGACGCTGGGTGGCATCCCATCCCCCGCCTCCGGCTGGACGGTGCCCGGAGTCCAAGCGCTCACCACCGAAGAGGTGGAGCGGATACGCGACAGCTTCATCGCCGCCGCCAAGCGGGCCGAGGTGGCTGGTTTCGATGGCGTCGCGGCGCACGGCGCGTTCGGATGGATTCTGTCCGAGTTCATGTCGCCCCTGCTGAACGACCGGACCGACAGGTATGGCGGCAGCGTCGAGAACCGCGCCCGTCTCACCATCGAAGTCCTCGAGGGGATCCGCCGGGAATGTCGACCGGACTTCCAGATAGGCTGGCGTCTGTCAGTCGAGCGCTACGGACTGCTCCTCGACGAGCTGCGCGAGATCACCGGGGAGATCCTTCGCCGCGAGCTGATCGACTATCTCGACCTCGCGCTGTGGGACTCCAACCAAGTCGTCCAGGACGGGACGTTCAAGGGCAAGTCCATTCTCAGCGTCTTCACCGAACTCCCGCGAGGTGGCGTGCGCATCGGAGCCGCCGGCAAGATCTACAGCGCCCAGCGCTGTGTGGAACTGCTCGACGAGGGTTGCGACCTCGTGATGATCGGTCGCGCGGGTATCCTCGAACGGGACTTCCCGATGCGGGTGAAGGCCAATCCGGATCACCGGAGTCCGACGTTCCCGGTGTCGGCGGACTTCCTGCGCGCGGGCGGCCTGAGCGAGCGCTTCGTCACCCACCTGCGGGGGTGGCCGTACTTCCTGGATCCGGCGAGCCCGTAAGTGCCGCTCCGCAAACCTCGATGAAATCATTTCATTCCGCAATATTCGGAAACACGGCCCGTTTATCCGCCGTCGGCCACCGATTATTTGCTTGGGTGACGCCCGGCATCCGGGCCAGCCGTGAAGGAGTTCACATGCCGACGCTCTTCGACACCCTCGCGCTCGGCGCGCTGACGATCCCCAACCGCATCATGATGGCGCCGATGACCCGGGGCCGCGCGACCCGCGAGCACGTCCCGACCGCCATGATGGCCGAGTACTATGCGCAGCGCGCCTCGGCCGGCCTGCTCATCAGCGAGGCAATAGGCCTCTCGCGCCAGGGCCTCGGATGGCCCTACGCGCCGGGGATCTGGAGCGACGAACAGGTCGAGGCGTGGAAGCCGGTGACCAAGGCCGTCCACGACAAGGGCGGACGGATCGTCGCGCAGCTCTGGCACATGGGCCGCATGACCCATTCGGCGCTGACCGGCGAGCAGCCGGTGTCGTCCAGCGCGACCGCCACCCCGGGTGACGCCTACACCTATCATGGCAAGAAGCCCTACGAGATCGCTCGCCCGTTGGAACTCGAGGAGATCCCCGGCATCATCGCGGACTACGTCCACGCATCACATCAGGCGATCTCCGTCGGCTTCGACGGGGTCCAGATCCACGCCGCGAACGGCCAGCTGATCGACCAGTTCCTGCGTGACAACAGCAACTTCCGTACGGACGCGTATGGCGGCAGCATCGCAAACCGGCTGCGCCTGCTCGTGGAAGTGACGCAGGCCACGGCCGACGCGATCGGGGCGGACCGCACCTCCGTCCGCCTGTCTCCGAACGGCGAAACCTATGGCGTCGACGACAGCGATCCGACGCCGCTCTTCGAGGCGGTTGCGGCAGCCCTGGACTCCATCGGGATCGCGTTTCTCGAACTGAAGGAGGCGAGCCCCAAGGGCACCTTCGTCTCTACCGACGTGCCGCGCCAGTCGCCGATGATGCGGCCCTACTTCAGGGGCGCGCTGGTGCTGAACAGCGACTATGACCTCGCTCGCGCCCAGGCAGACCTCGACAGCGGGCTCGCCGATGCGATCAGCTTCGGAAGGCCGTTCCTGGCGAACCCGGACCTGGTCCGGCGTCTGCAGGACCGTGCGCCGCTGAATCCGACGCGCGAGGAGACCCTCTATACCCAGGGCGCCGAGGGCTACACCGACTATCCGGCGCTGGATGACGAGATAGCCGTCGCCTGACGGCTGGACGCCCTGGCTGCCCCTCGCCGCCACGGCGTCCTCCATCCTTCAAACCAACCCTTTCGCCAATACCCAATACGGGCATCCCCGATACCCAGGATGCAAGGAGCGACCCATGACCGACACCCTTGAGAACCAGCCGGCCGGATACGTGCCACCCAAGGTCTGGAGCCAGAAGACGGCCTATGGCGGCACGTTCGGCAGCAGCAACCGGCCGGTGTCCGGCGCCACCTTCGAGAAGGAGCTGCCGGTCGGCAGCCACCCGATGCAGCTCTACTCCCAGGGGACGCCCAACGGGCAGAAGGTCACGATCCTGCTAGAGGAGTTGCTGGCAGTGGGACACGCGGGTGCCGAGTATGACGCCTGGCTGATCGACATCTTCAAGGGCGACCAGTTCGGCAGCGGCTTCACCGAGATCAATCCCAACTCGAAAATCCCGGCGCTGGTGGACCATTCCACGGATCCCGTCACGCCCGTGTTCGAGAGCGGCTCGATCCTCGTCTACCTCGCCGAGAAGTTCGGCGCGTTCCTGCCGACCGAGCCGCGCGCGCGGACCAGGACGTTCAACTGGTTGATGTGGCAGATGGGGACCGCGCCGTTCGTCGGCGGCGGCCTCGGCCACTTCTACGCCTACGCGCCGCTCAAGATCGAATACGCGATCGACCGCTACGCGATGGAGACGAAGCGCCAGTTGCACGTCCTCGACACGCATCTGGCCAAGAACGAGTTCCTCGCCGGTGACGAATACACAATCGCCGACATAGCGGTGTGGCCGTGGCAGCCCGGCAGCCTGTTCGGCGTCTACAACACCCACGAGTTCCTGAACGTCGAGGAATATACGCACCTGATGCGCTGGTTCCGGGCGATCGCCGCGCGGCCGGCCGTGAAGCGCGGCCGCATCGTCAACCGGACGTCCGGCCATCCGGGCGAGTTCCTGCTCGAGCGCCACGACGCCACCGACATCGATGCAGCTCTGCAGTCGGCCGGAAGCTGAATCCTCGCCGTCGATCCTGAACCAACGCCAGCCAACCGACCGCGGCGGACCCGCCTGCGCGCCTGAAGTCACGGAGAACACGATGAAACTCTACTACGCCTTCGGTTCCTGCGGGCTCTCCCCGCAGATCGTGCTGCGGGAGGCCGGGATGACCTTCGACCTGGTGAAGGTCGACTTCGCCACCAAGACCACCGCCGAGGGCGACTACCTCAAGGTGACGCCGAAGGGCTTCGTGCCGGCGCTGCAGCTGGACAACGGCGAGGTCGTCACCGAAGGCGCGGTGATCCTGCAGTGGATTGCGGATCAGAACCCCGCTCACGGCTTGCTCCCGGCCTTCGGCACCATGGAGCGGTACCGGGCGCTCGAGTGGATCAACGTCGTCGCGACGGATCTGCACAAGGGCATGGCGACGATGTTCTCTCCGTTCGTCGACGACGCGTCGAAATCGCGCTTCGCCGACGGGTTCCTTGCCCGCCGCTTCGCGATCATCGAGGACCACCTCTCGCGCAACGACTACCTGCTCGGAAGCGAGTTCTCGGCCCCCGACGCCTATCTCTACAACGTGCTGTGCTGGCCCGTTCGCGTCGGTATCGATATGTCCGGATACGTCGCGATCGAGAAGTTCATGCAGCGCATGGACCAGCGGCCCAGCGTCCAGGCGGCCCGAGAAGCCGAGGGCCTACCGCCGCGCTGAATCCGCGGACAGGCCGCGCATCACCGCCTCGAAAACCGCGCCGGCGGCGGCAATCACCCCGGTCGCAAATCCACCCCGTCCCCACCGCCGAGCCGGCGAAAAATCCAAGGAGTTCGAAATGGACTGGAATGAAAATCGCACCCATCTGCTGGGCAATGTCGGCAAGCTGTCGGCGCTGACGCCCGACACCGTCAAGGGCTACATGACCGCCTCGGGCGCCGGCAGCAAGACCGGACGCCTCGACGAGAAGACGCGCCAGCTGATCTCGCTCGCCGTCGCCGTCACCACCCGTTGCGACGGCTGCATCTCGATCCACAGCAACGAGGCCGTGAAAGCTGGCGCGACCCGCGAAGAGCTGGCCGAGGCACTCGGCGTCGCGGTCGCCATGAATGCCGGCGCCGCCCTCGTCTACTCGTCGCGAGCCCTCGAGGCCTTCGACGCCGCCCCGGGCGCGTAAGCGCGCTGACGACACCGCACGACCGTTCACGCGGTCCGTCGAGATGACGACCGGAGGGCGGGCGATCCCGCCCTCCGGCACCCATCGTCGTCGAACGACCTTCTCCGCTTCGCAAGGAAGCCCAACAATGACAGAGTTCCGCACGATCCGCGCCGCCGCGGTCCAGATCGCTCCCGATCTCGACGCGCTGGCCGGCACCCTCGATCGCGTGCTCGCCGCGGTCGCAGACGCAGCTTCGAAGGGCGCGGAGATCATCGTCTTCCCCGAGACCTTCCTGCCCTGGTATCCCTACTTCTCGATTTGCCACGGCCCGGCGCTGATCGGCGAGGAGCATATCCGCCTCTACAAGAACGCGGTCGTCGCGCCGGGTCCAGTGACAGAGGCGCTTTCCGCCGCCGCCCGCCGGCACCACGCCGTCATATCGATCGGCATCAACGAGCGGGATCACGGGACGCTCTACAACAGCCTGCTGATCTTCGACGCGGACGGCACCCTCCAGCTCAAACACCGCAAGCTTTCGCCGGCCTATCACGAGCGCATGATCTGGGGCACGGGCGACGGCTCCACACTGAAAGTGGTCGATACCGCAGTGGGACGTGTCGGCGGCCTGATCTGCTGGGAGCACTACAATCCCCTCGCCCGCTACGCGCTGATGGCGCAGCACGAGGACATCCACGTCTCGATGTTCCCTGGGGCGCTCTTCGGCCAGACTTTCGCCGATCAGACTGAGGTCCAGATCCGCAACCACGCGCTCGAAAGCGCCTGCTTCGTCATCAACGCGACGGGCTGGCTCAGCGACGAGCAGATCGCGCAGATCGCCGGGGAAACCGGCGCCGCCGGTGCGATCCGGGGCGGCAGCATCACCGCGATCATCGACCCCGAGGGCGAGCACGTCGTTGCCCCGCTCACCTCCGGTGAGGGCATCCTCGTCGCGGATCTCGATCTGGAGATGAACCTGCGGCGCAAGCGCCTGATGGACTCAGTCGGCCACTTCTCGCGCCCCGAACTGTTGCGGCTGCTGATGACCAACCCGGCCACCTCGCCGGCGGTCACCCCGCAGGACCCGGTCCAGGGACGCTCCGGCATGGCGCGCTCGCTCGAGACCGGCGAGACGGACAACGTGGTGCAGCTGCAAATCGAGGCCTGATCCGAGGAGGACATGAGCACCACGCCCAGCGTCGGGCGTGGTGCGATCACTCCCCAATCGCCACCACGGACGGGCGATTGCCACCCCTCACGCAATCGACCCCGCAATGGCCCACCAATTCGGCTTCGACCTCTTCAACATCGGTGCCGGATCCGGCGGCGCCACAGGATCGAGGCGTGCGGCCGCCCACGGTGCTCGGGTCGGCAACTGTGACGACGTCCGCGTCGACAGAACCTGCGTGATCCGCGGCTGCATGTGGCACCGCTGCAACAGCGTGTCCGAGTCCGACGTGATCAGCCTGGTCAACGCTGGCTACTCGCATGCGCAGGCCTACGCCTCTTGGCTATCTCGTCGGTAAGGGCGGTTCGCTTCCGGCTGGGCGTGGGATTGAGGGATGTCCGGTTCGGAGAAGCTCGGAAGGCCTCTGAACGTCAGCAATGGGGACAGGCCGTGTGAAAAGACTGCGGTCTGATACGCTGCCCAAGGGCTGAGCGGGGGGGGGTAGGCGTGAAGCGTTTCGTCGAGGGTCAGGACCGTCGTCAGATCACGCTACTGCCGGACTGCGTGGACGACTACGTCGGCGAGGACAAT